>DATBKS010000078.1:0-72674 GCA_036555755.1 Thermoleophilaceae bacterium | reverse complement strand
CTCGACGAGGGCGTCGCGGTTGGCCTGCGCCTCGAACGGGTCGGCGGGCGGCTGGGCCTCCACTCCGGTCGCGTCGGCCAGCTTGGCGCGCACGCTGGCAGCGAAGTCCGCGTGCGTGTTGAGGCCGGTGCCCGTGGCGGTGCCGCCGAGCGGGATCTGCGCGACATGTGGAAGCGCAGCGGCGATGCGCTCACCGCCGAGGCGGATCTGCGTGGCGTAGCCGGCGAACTCCTGGCCGAGCGTGACCGGCACCGCGTCCATCAGGTGGGTGCGGCCGGCCTTCACGAGGTCCTTGAACTCGTCGGCCTTGCGCCCGAACGCGGCGCTCAGCTCATTGAGCGCCGGCAGCAGCTTGTCCTGCGTCTCGGCGAGGGCGGCCAGGTGGACCGCGGAGGGGAAGACGTCGTTGGACGACTGGCCCATGTTCACGTGGTCGTTCGCGTGAATGCCGTCGCCGGCGATCGTGGCCATCACCTCGTTGGCATTCATGTTCGACGACGTGCCCGAGCCGGTCTGGAAGACGTCGATCGGAAACTGGTCGTCGTGCCTGCCGTCCGCCACCTCGTCGCCGGCCTGCGCGATGCGCTCGGCCAGCTCGGGGTCGAGCTTGCCCAGCTCCGCGTTGGTGCGCGCGGCGGCCGCCTTGATGCGGCCGAGCCAGTGCACCACCGGTGCCGGGACGCGCTCGCCGGACACCGGGAAGTTCTCTACTGCCTTGCGGGTCTCCCCGCCCCAAAGCTCTCGATCAACCGTCTGTTCGCTCATGCAATGGAATCTAGCTAGCCGCTGGCGCGACCGGCTCGCTCGCCGCGCTTGAACGCCGGCGAACCGGTGTCGACGGCGCCAAGTTCCTGGTCGATCCGCCGCTCGATCTCGTCGTCCACTTGGGCGTGGGCGGCGCCGCGACGAACGGCGCCCTCGAGGTAGCCGAGCTGGAGGAGCGTGCGCGGGTCGTGGGCGCCCGAGTCAGCGAGTTGCTGCGTCACTGTCAGCAGCATCGAGCCCACGTTCTGCAGGTCGCCGCTGTCGGCGTCCTGCGAGAGGCAGTCGGCGATGCTCGTCCCGTCGGGAAGCCTCACGGGTGCGGGCGCGTGCGCGAGAGCCGCCCGCAGCGCCGTCACCCGGGCGGCCGGCGTGCCATCGGTGCAGGCCCGCGGCGCGCTTGCCGAGCCCGTGTGCCGCGAACAGCCCACCGCGAGCACGACGAGGAAAACGCAGCCGACGCACAGGGTTCGGGCCACAGACCGATCGTAATGCTGCCTGCAAGCAGACATGCCCTGCGCCAATTGCACGCCATCTTGCACGGGAAGGTTGTGCATAACCCGTGCAATCCTGCACGGCTCCGAGCGGTCGCTACCTCGTTCGTGCTCTCATCGTCGGACCGGAGAACGGAATCTTCGGGTGGACCAAGACAGGGAGCTCGCGAAAGATGATGACCATGGCCCTTGCGGACCGGCCATTCCTGGGTTCGGTACGGTCGGCGCTCGCCGATCGGATTCGCTTCTGCTCGCGCTGCGGGATTCTTCGCGAAGAGCGCGAGCTCGGTTTCAGCCCTCCCGACCTCGAGCGCGTCTGCAACGACTGCGGCATGGGCGTGATGCTGAGCGCCGGCCGCGATGCGCTCCCCAGCTCGGGGATGTCCTTTTTGATCGTTACCGAGGACCTGCGCATCAGCGCGGTGAGCGAGGGCGCAGAGCGCATTTTCGGCTCTGAGACCGAGCTGCTCGGGACGATGCTCTTCACGACGATGTCGAGCCCGCTGGGCCTCGAGGAGCTCGCGCTCAGGATCGCTCGCGCCGCCGGCGGCGACCGCGACGTGATCCTGATTCCGATCGAGCTCGAGCGCGGCGGACGGCCCGGATTCCGGGACCTGGAGGCGCGCGTTTCCAGCTGTGGCCCGCCTCGCGGCGCCCTCGTGGCCATCGAGCCGCTGCTCACCTAGCGCCGTCGTTCCTGCACGAAACCTCGCACATACGTCCAGTTGGGCTTCGTTTCCCGGGCGATTGGGGAGGTTCCATGCCGATACGCCCAGCGAACCCGTGCAAGATCAAGTTCATGGGTTGCCAAGATGAGAGAAAGCCGCGAAAACCTCTGCAGTCGTTGCGAACCCTCCTACCGCAATGACGTCATCCCAGGACGGGAGCAATGAGCGGCATCCGCACGAACGCAGCGGCAGAACTTCTCGGGGTCAGCCCGAACACACTTAGAAGCTGGGAGCGCCGCTTCGGCTACCCCAAGCCCCGGCGCACGTCCGGCGGGCACCGGCAGTACGACCTCGCCGAGCTCGAGGCCCTGCGCCGTGCGCTGCTCGAGACGCACAACATCTCCTCAGCGATCGAGGTTGCTCGACAGCGTGGCGAGGGACCGACCTCGGCCGCCCGCCTCGTCGAGGCCTTCGACCGCTTCGACGAGACGCTCGCCGACCGCGTGATGGAGGAGAGCCTCGCCGTGCGCTCCGTCGAGCGCTCGGTGGAGGACCTGATGCTTCCCGCGCTCGAGATGGCTCAGGGCCGTGAGGGCCGCGAGGCCGAGTTCGAGCTCGCGCTCCGCTGGGCCACCGGCTGGCTGCACGCCGCCCGCCGCGTTGCCCCCGCCGCCACGCGCTCCGAGGGCGTCCTGCTCTTCGACTCGAGCGCCCGGCTCGACCTGGAGTCGCTCCACGTGCAGGCGCTCGAGCTGGCGCTGCGTCGCGGCGGCTTCCGCGTCCTTCTTCTCTCGATGACGCTCGCGCAGGAGCGCCTGTCACGCGCCATGCGCGCGCTCGACCCGACCGCGCTGGTGGTCTGCGGCAGCGGCGCCACGCTCGACGTGGTCGGCCGGCTCGTGTACGCCGTGCGCCACACCGGCTCCGCGGCGCGCGTGTACGAGTACCGCGAGGCCATGCCGGTCTCCGGCAGCCATGCCATCCCGACGCTCGGCTCGCGGCCCACGGAGGCCACGGCCAACATGAAGGCGATCGTGGACGGCCGCGGCCTCGAGGTCACCGAGGAGCTGGCCGCCGCGCCGGAGCTTCCGCCGGCGTCTACCGGCGGCGCCCGCGCTCACGCGTAGTCCAGTTCCCAGTTCCCAGTTCCCAGTTCCCAGTTTGGGCTGTCCGGGCGGGCTCTTAGCATCGCTTCGATGCTCTCCGTAGGCGATGCTCTTGCTCATCGGGCTCTCGAGGCGCTGGTGCGGGCGGAGTCCTCGGTTCGGCGTTCGCTCGCGGCTGATCTGGAGCGTCGTGGGCTGTCCGCTGCCGGGTTTTCTGCCCTGGTGGTCCTGACGACGGCGGGCGGGGAGCTCGAGATGCGCACGCTGCGGCGGCGGCTCGGCTGGACGAAGGCGAGCACCAGCGAGATCTGCTCCACCCTCGAGGCGCGCGGCTACGTGGCGCGGCGGCGACTGATCGGCGACCGGCGCGCGGTGGTTCTGCGGATCACCGCCACCGGGGTCGAGCTGGTGGAGGCGCTGTTCCCGGATCACACCGAGCGAGTGGCGCGCACTTTCGCCGCGCTCGACGACACCGAGAAGCGCTCGCTGGCCGAGATCTGCCGCAAGCTGGCGGCGTAACGCTCATACCTAGAATCCGGGGCTGCCCATGAGCGCGGCCTACAACCCTGTCGATCCGTCGCAGTCGTTCCCCGACCTTGAGCAGAACGTGCTCGAGCGCTGGCGCGAGCGCGACATCTTCCACGAGTCGATCCGCCGTCGCGAGGGCGGCCCCGGCTATGTCTTCTACGAGGGGCCGCCGACCGCCAACGGCCGCCCGGGCTCCCACCACGTGCTGGCGCGCGTGTTCAAGGACGTCTTCCCCCGCTACAAGACGATGCGCGGCCACCAGGTGCACCGCAAGGCCGGCTGGGACACGCACGGGCTGCCCGTCGAGCTCGAGGTGGAGCGCGAGCTGGGGATGCAATCCAAGGAGGACATCGAGAACTACGGCGTGGCCGAGTTCAATCAGCGCTGCCGGGAGTCGGTGCTCAAGTACGTGAACGAGTTCGAGCAGCTCACCGAGCGCATCGGCTTCTGGGTGGACACCGACGACGCGTACGTGACCTACACGAACGAGTACATCGAGTCGGTCTGGTGGTCGCTCAAGGAGGTCTGGAAGAAGGACCTGCTGTTCCAGGGCTACAAGGTCGTCCCCTACTGCGCACGGTGCGGCACCGCGCTCTCGTCGCACGAGGTGGCGCAGGGCTACGAGGACCGCGTGGACCCGTCTGTGTTCGTGCGCTTCCCGCTGAAGGACGAACCCGGTGTGTCCTTCCTCGGCTGGACGACGACCCCCTGGACGCTCCTGTCGAACGCCGCGCTGGCGGTCGCTCCCGACGTGACCTACGTGCGTGCGCGCGTGGGCGACGAGGTGCTGATCGTGGCCGAGCCGCTGGTGGAGCGCGTGCTGGGCGAGGGCGTTGAGATCGAGTCGAAGGTCAAGGGCTCCGAACTCGCCGGCACGGCCTACGAGCCGCCCTTCCCCTACGTCAGCGACTTCGGCCCGCGCACGCACACAGTGCTCGAGGCGGACTTCGTGACCACCGAGGACGGGACCGGCGTCGTGCACACGGCGCTCGCGTTCGGCGAGGACGACTTCAAGCTCGGCGAGAAGTACGGCATGACGGTGCAGAACCCGGTGAAGGAGGACGGCACCTTCGACGAGCGGATCGAGCCGTACGCCGGGCGCTTCGTGATCGACGCCAACCCGGACATCATCGAGGCGCTGCGCGAGAGCGGCCGCCTGTTCCGCGCCGAGGAGTACGAGCACTCCTACCCGCACTGCTGGCGCTGCGGCACGCCGCTCATCTACTACGCCAAGCAGAGCTGGTACATCCGCACGACCGCGATCAACGATCAGTTGCTCGCCTCGAACGAGTCCGTTAACTGGTACCCGGCGCACATCAAGCACGGGCGCATGGGGCGCTGGCTCGAGAACAACGTGGACTGGGCGCTGTCGCGCGAGCGCTACTGGGGCACGCCGCTGCCCGTCTGGCGCTGCGAGGAGAAGCACGACCTCTGCATCGGCTCGCTGGAGGAGCTGCGCTCGCTCGGCGCCGAGGTGCCGGACGACCTGCACAAGCCCTACATCGACGACGTGGTCTTCCCCTGCCCGGACTGCGGCGGCGAGATGCGGCGCGTGCCCGAGGTGATCGACGCCTGGTACGACTCGGGCTCGATGCCGTTCGCGCAATGGCATGCGCCGTTCGAGAACCAGGACGTGTTCGAGCAGCGCTTCCCGGCGGACTACATCTGCGAGGGCATCGACCAGACGCGCGGCTGGTTCTACTCGCTGCTCGCGATCTCGACGCTGCTCTGGGGCCGCTCGTCGTACGAGACCTGCGTCTGCCTCGGCCTGATCCTCGACCAGGACGGCCAGAAGATGTCGAAGAGCCGCGGCAACGTGGTGTCGCCGTGGGACGTGCTCGACCGCTTCGGCGCGGACGCCTTTCGCTGGTACCTGTTCACCTCGAAGCAACCGTGGGACGGCTACCGCTTCTCGATGGAGTCCGTGAACGAGGGCGTGCGCCAGTTCCTGCTGACGCTGTGGAACACGTACTCGTTCTTCGTCCTGTACGCGAACGTGAATGGCGTGCCGCGCGACGCCGACGGCGAGCGAAACGACCTCGATCGCTGGATCCTCTCGCGCCTCGCGGAGACGGTGGAGATCGCACGCGAGCGGCTCGACGACTACGACACGACGACCGCGGGCCGCGCCGCGGCGGCGTTCGTCGACGATCTCTCCAACTGGTACGTGCGCCTCTCGCGCCGGCGCTTCTGGGATGGCGACCCGGGCGCGATGGCGACGCTGCGGGAGTGCCTGCTCACGATCGCCAAGGTGCTCGCTCCGCTCGTCCCGTTCGTGACCGACGAGATCTACGAGAACCTCGACGGCTCCGAGCCGTCGATCCACCTCTGCGACTACCCGGAGCCGAGCGGCCGCGACGAGCAGCTCGAGACAGACATGGAGGTGGTGCGAGACGCGGTGGAGCTAGGCCGCAGCGCTCGCGCGCACGGGAAGCTGAAGCTGCGCCAGCCGCTCGCCGAGGCAGTGGTGGTAGCGGCGCCGCGCGAGCGCGAGGCGATCGAGCGGCTTGAGCAGCTCGTGCTCGACGAGCTGAACGTGAAGGCGCTGCGCTACGTGTCCGAGGCGGACGAGCTGGGCCGCTGGGAGCTGAAGCCGAACTACCGCACGCTCGGGCCGCGCTTCGGCAAGGACATGCCGAGGGTGGCGGAGGCATTGGCCGCGATCGACGCTTCGCGAGCGGCGGCGACGCTGCGGGTCGGCGGGACGGTAGGGATCGTGCTGAACGGCAACGACCACCCGATCACCGCCGACGACGTGCAGCTCGTGCTGCAGCCGCTCGAGGGCTACCAGGTGGAGCGCGCGGGCACGCACGCGGTGGCGCTCAACCTCGAACTCGACGAGGGACTCGTCCGCGAGGGCCTCGCGCGCGAGGTGGTGCATGCGATCCAGAACGCGCGCAAGAGCGCGGGCCTCAACGTGGAGGACCGCATCAGCCTCATCCTCGGCGGCGACGCGGACCTGCTCGACGCCGTGCGCGCAAACGAGGACTACGTCACGGCAGAAACGCTTGCGACGTCGCTCTCGTACGACGGCGCGGGCGGCGGCGAAGAAACGGCGATCGAGGGGAAGCCCCTGACGATCGCCGTTAGCCGGGCCGGTTAAGCCAGCGCGGGCTGGATCTCCTGCTCGAGGCGCTTCTTCGGCATCGCGCCGATGATCTTCTTGGCCGGCTGGCCATTCTTGAAGACGATCAGCGTGGGGATCGACATCACGTCGTACTGCGCGGCGGTCTGCTGGTTCTCGTCGACGTTCAGCTTGACCACGCGGAGGTTGTCGATCTCGTCGTTCAGCTCTTCGAGGCTCGGAGCGATGATGCGGCAGGGGCCGCACCACGGCGCCCAGAAGTCCACCAGCACCGGGGTCTCGGACTCGAGCACCTCGGCCTGGAAGTTGTTGTCGGTAACTTCGGTGAGGTTGCCTGCCACGGAATCTCCTGAGTTCGTAGAGAGAGGTACTACAAAAAGTATAGTGACCCTCGACTAGCGGTCGCGGCGGAGCTTAAGGGCTGGGACCTTCCACACCGCTTCGAGCGCTATGCGCGGGCTCATCTTGGATGTTCCCACTTGGCGCTCCCGGAAGGTGATGGGTATCTCCCGCACGCTGAAACCGCCCTTGAGCGCGTAGTACGTCAGCTCGATCTGGAAGCCGTAGCCGTCGGCGTGCACCGAGTCGAGATGGATCTCCTCGAGGACTTTGCGGTTGAAGCACTTGAAGCCGCCCGTCAGGTCGCGCACCGGGACGCGGAGCATGTGCTGCGCGTACCAGCAGCCGCCGCGGCTCACGAGGCGCCGCAGGAGCCCCCAGTCACTCACTCCCCCGCCGCGGACGTAGCGCGAGCCGAGCACGAGGTCGCTGCTCGCCGCCGCCTCGATCAGGCGCGGGACGTCGGCGGGGTCGTGGGAGAAGTCCGCGTCCATCTCGAGGATGAGATCGGCGCCGGAGTCGAGCGCGCGGCGGAAGCCGGCGAGGTAGGCGCGGCCGAGGCCCTGTTTGGCCGGCCGGTGGAACACCTCGACCTGCTCGAACTCGAGCGCCAGCTCGTCGGCGAGCGCGCCGGTGCCGTCCGGGGAGTTGTCGTCGACGATCAGGAGATGGTGGTCGGGCGCAGCCGACGCGAGCTGCGGGAGCACCGCGCGGACGAACGGAACGATGTTCTCCGCTTCGTTGTAGGTGGGGAGGACGAGCCACGCGCCGGTCAAAGCGCGGCGTACAGTAGACGGCTCGGATGAGGAACCTCTGAACATGAGAAACGCTGAGATCGCAGACGCATTCGACGAGCTCGGGGACCTCGTTGAGCTCGACGGCGCGGTGGTGTACCGCGTGCTCGCCTACCGCAACGCCGCGAAGGCAATCCGCGACTCCGGAGCGTCCGTGGAGGAGATGGCGCGCGCGGGCACCGTGGAGAAGCTGCCAGGGGTCGGCAAGACGATCGCCGAGAAGATCGATGCGCTGCTCGACACCGGCACGATTCCGGCCGCGGACAAGCTCAAGGCCAAGTTCCCGCCGGGCCTCGTGGAGGTCACGCGCATCCCCGGGCTCGGGCCGAAGCGGGCGCGCAAGCTGTTCGACGAGCTGGGCATCGCCTCGCTGGACGACCTGCGCGTCGCGGCGGAGCAGCAGCGCCTACGGGAGCTGCCGGGCTTTGGCGCCAAGGCCGAGGAGAACGTGCTCACCGCGCTCGCCGCCGGGCACGACGGCAAGCCCAAGGCGCGCACGCTGCTGTCGCGCGCGCTCGCGATTGCCGAGGCGCTCGTTGAGGCGCTGCGCGAGCATCCGGCCTCCGACCGCGTGGAGCTCGCCGGCAGCGCGCGGCGCATGGCCGAGACGTGCAAGGACCTCGACATCGTCGCCACCGCCACCGACGCCGAGGCGCTGGCCGCGGCGTTCGGCGAGCTGCCGCTGATCGAGGAGGTGCAGTCCACCGGCGCCGCCGGCGTGCGCGCCACCACCAACAACGGGATGAGCGTCGACCTGCGCATCGTGCCGCCGGACAACTTCGGCAACCTGCTCCAGCACTTCACCGGCTCGGGCAAGCACAACGAGGCGATGCGCAACCAGTCCGTGCGGCGCGGCTTCCACGTGAGCGAGTACGGCGTGATCGACGACTCCACCGGTATCACGCACGCCTGCACGACGGAGGAGGAGGTCTACAAGCTGGTTGGCCTCCAGTACATCGAGCCCGAGCTGCGCGAGAACCGCGGCGAGCTCGAGGCCGCGCGCGACGGCGAGCTGCCAAAGCTCATCACGATCGACGACCTGCGCGGCGAGCTGCACTGCCACACCACCGCCTCCGACGGGCGCAACTCGATCGAGGAGATGGCGCACACCGCAATCGAGCGGGGCTACGAGTACCTCGCCATCACCGACCACTCGGCCACGCATGGCTTCGGCAACGACGTCCAGCCCGACGAGCTGCTGCGCCAGGTCGAGCGCATCCGCAAGCTCGACGCGAAGCTCAAGGGGATCACGCTGCTCGCGGGCTCCGAGGTGAACGTGCTGCCGAATGGGACGCTCGACTACAAGGACGAGGTGCTCGAGCAGCTCGACTGGATCGTGGCGAGTCTCCACACCTCCTTCCGCATGAAAGAGAAGGAGATGACCGAGCGGATGATCCATGCGATGGAGCACCCGCTGGTGGACGTGATCGGGCATCCGACCGGCCGCAAGATCGAGAAGCGCGAGTCGTACGCGCTCGACATCGAGAAGGTGGTGGAGGCGGCCGTGCGCACCGGCACGTTCCTCGAGATCAACTCTGCGCCCGACCGGCGTGACCTGAACGAGCAGAACGCGCGCTACGCGGCCGAGCAGGGAGCGATGCTCGTGATCAACTCGGATTCGCACGGCGTGGAGACCCTGGCGAACATCCGCTACGGCTTGGCGACCGCCCGGCGCGGCTGGATCACGAAGAAGCAGGTGGCGAACACGCGCACCTGGAAGCAGCTCGACAAGCTGCGCAAGCGCGGCAAGACCACCGCCGCCGCGACGAAGAAGCGCTAGACGGGAGCGCCCGGCCGGCGCGCCGGTTCCCTGAGCGACACGAGCTTGCGGTAGCCGGGCACGCGCAGGAGCTTGGTTGGCTCGAACGGCCCGGTGTGCTCGACGTAGAACTGCACGCCGTCGCGCTGCTCGATCGCCAGCACCGCCGGGCTCTGGCGGCGCCACAGCAGGGCCACGCCGAGGGCGTACCCCGCGCCCACGGCCGGCACCTGCGGGATGAGGAACGCCACGCCGCCGCCCACCACCGTGAGCAGGGCCAGTGCCCACAGGCGGGTGATGAGGATGCGTGCGGGCTCGACCTCCGGGAGCACCGGCGTGCTGCGCGCGGAGGCGAGCAGGCGTGAGATGCCGTCCGTCACGCGCGCGCGGCGGCCGAGGACGATCCCTCCTGCGGTGGCCACGAGCCACCAGCCGAGCGAGAAGTAGATCAGCGTGTTCTCGCCCTTGGATGTGGCGCCGGCGATGGTCACCGCCGCGAGCACCGTGGCGGAAGCTGCGAACAGCAAGACGGCCGTGCGAAGGAAGTCTGTGAAGCGCATCTAGGCCTCGGCGAGAACGCGAAGGACGGCCTGGAAGCCGGGAACTCCGTCGACCACGAGGTCCGCGCGCTCCACAAGTTCCTCCGGTCCCTCGTCCGAGCGGAGTCCCACCCGCACCGCGGCGCCGAGCTGACCGTCCGCCACCAGTTCGTCCAGCGCGTCGAAGCCGTCGAGGTCGGTCACGTCGTCGCCCGCGTAGAGCGCCGCACGCACCGGGCAGTGGTGCACGAGGGCGCGGATCGCCTGGCCCTTGTCGATCGGGACGGGCGGGCGCACCTCGAGCACCTTGCGCCCCCAGTGGACGTGAAAGCCCGCCTCCTCGGCCGCCTCGGCGATCTCCTTGACCCGCTCGTGCGCGGCCTCTTCGTCGCGTGCTCCCCGCCAGTGGAAGGCGCTGATCGGGCCCTTGTCCTCGATCCGCACGCGCAGGATGCGCAGCTCGCGCGACTCGTTGTCGCGCACGAACTGCCCCACGCGCTCGGCCCACGAAGCCACCTCGGGGTTCAGCTCGGAGCTTGTGGCATGCGGCCACATCATCTCCACGCCGTGCATACCCGCGTACGCGATTCCGCCCACCCCGAGCAGCCGGCGCGCCTCGCTGACGGAGCGCCCGGAGATGGCCGCAACGCAGCCGTAGCGGCGGGCGATCGCGCCGATCAGCCGCGACGTGCCCTCGGGCACCTTGGCGTCTTCAGCGCGCTCGACGATCGGCGCGAGCGTGCCGTCGATGTCGCAGAACACCGCCGCCTCGCGCGGGGCGTCGGTGAGCGGTCTGAGGACCTCGGCGAGCGTCTCTGCGGTCGGAGCGGACACTCGCCGTAGTATGCCCCGCATGTCGAAGAGGCTCGTGCGGCTGGGCGTCATCGGCACCATCGCGGGTGCGTTCAGCGGCCTCTTCGGGATTGGCGGCGGGACCGTGATCGTGCCCCTCCTGATCCTCTGGCTCGGCTACGAGGAGCGCGTGGCCGCGGGGACCTCGCTCGCCGCGATCGTCCTCATTGCCGCCTTCGGCGCCCTGGCGAGCGGCGTGTATGGCAACGTCGACGTGTCGAAGGGCGTGCTCATCGGCATCCCCGCGGTGTTCGGCGTCATCGCCGGCACCGCGCTCCAGCAGCGGCTGCCGGTGCGCGTGCTCAACGGCTTGTTCGCAGTCCTGATGGTGGTGTCCGCGGCCCTGCTCGTCTTTTGAGCACCGGGGAGGTCGTGGCAACGCTCGCGGTCGGGTTCGCGGCGGGGATGTCGAGCGGTCTGCTGGGGATCGGCGGCGGGCTCTTGTTCGTGCCTGGGCTCGTGCTGATCCTCGGCGAGACGCAGCTGCGCGGCGAGGCCACGTCGCTGCTCGCGATCATCCCGGTGGCGATGGTCGGCGCCTGGCGGCAGCGCAGCTACGGCAACCTGCGCCCTCGCGACGCGCTCCTGATCGGGCTCCTCTCGCCGCTCGGCGTGCTCGCCGGAGTCGGGCTCGCCAATCTCGTCTCGGACAAGGTGCTCTCCTACCTCTTTGCGGCGATGTTGCTGTACTTCGCCTTCCACTTGGCGAGGAGAGCAATCACGCCACCCGGGTAAAGGGGCTCGCATGACCAAGAAAATCATCGCCCTAGTCAGTGAGCCGATCTCCGCCGATGCGCTGCGCAGCGCCGTTGGCAGCGACACCGCCCAGGAAGCCGAAGTGCTGGTGGTGGCGCCCGCGCTCAACAGCCGTAAGAAGTTCCTGCTCTCGGACGCAGACGAGGCAATCGCCCGTGCCGAGCAGGTTCAGGAGGAGACAGTGGAGCGACTCGACGAGGAAGGCATCGACGCCGCCGGAGACACCGGCGAGGCCGATCCCCTGCTCGCTCTTCAAGACGCACTCCAGACCTATCCCGCCGACGAGATCGTGCTGTGCATGCACGGCGAGGGCGGGCGCAACTGGCAGGAGGAGGGCGTCGTGGACGAGGCCCGCGAGCGCTTCGGCAAGCCCGTCAAGCAGCTGGTTGTGGAGTGATGGACGCGGAGCGGGCGCGACAGTGGTACGAGACGCGCTCGTTCCACCACAGCCAGTTTCCGGCTGAGCGGCTGGCGGCCGAGCGCACGCGGTCCGTGACCGTTTGCGTGCCGGCGCGCAACGAGGAGCAGACGATCGGGCCGATCGTGCGCGACCTCGTGGGCCTGCGCGACGTGGGTGCGATCGACGAGGTGCTGGTGGTCGACGCGAGCTCGGAGGACCGGACACCGGAGATCGCGGCGGAAGCCGGCGCCGACGTGCGCGACGAGACCGAGTTGATGCCCGAGCAGGGCGAGGTGCTCGGCAAGGGCGACGCGCTGTGGCGCGCGCTGTCGGTGATCGAGAACGACGTGGTCGTGTTCCTGGATGCCGACTCCGAGGGCTTCGGTCCCCACTTCGCCTGCGGGCTCGCCGGCCCGCTCGTTTGCGGCGACGGCGAGATCGAGTACGTGAAGGCGTTCTACCGCCGGCCTTTGAAGCTCGGCGAGGAGACGCTGCCGGAGGGCGGCGGGCGCGTGACGGAGCTCACCGCCCGGCCGCTGCTCAACCTCTTCTACCCCGAGCTCGCCGGCTTCCGGCAGCCGCTCGCCGGCGAGATGGCAGGCACGCGCGAGCTGCTGCAGCGCCTTCCGTTCGCCACGGGGTACGCGGTGGAGGTCGCGCTGCTGATCGACGCCTGGCGCGAAGTGGGACTCGACGGGCTCGCGCAGGTGGACATCGAGATGCGGCAGAACCGTCACCAGCCGCTCGGCGAGCTGACGCAGATGGCCTACGCGGTGCTGCGTGCGGTGACGACGCGGCTCGAGCGCGACGGGCGCTTGAGCGAGGTCGAGGACGCGGACGACCTGCTCCTGCCGCGCGATGCGCTCGAGACGCGCCACGTGCAACTCGTGGAGCGGCCGCCGCTCGTGTCGGCCCGGCAGGCCTGAGAAAAGTCTTACGGGCGGCTTAGGCCTGCTTACAGCGGGCCACCGATGCTTGCGGCCATGACTCTCCGTCGCCGGGCCGGGCGAATCAAGCGTTGGGTCGTCGGCGGTGCCGTTGCCATCGCAGGATTCTTCGCGGGCGCCGTCGCAAACGCGACGCCTCCGACCGACACGGGCGATGCGTCATCCGCCGACACGGTGCGGCCGACAGCGACCCTCGGCAGCGACACGCAGGCGATGGCGCTCGTTCCTCCGGCGAGCGCGCCGCGCGCCTCGCAGGCCGTGAGCGGCGCCGTGTCGGGAGGGTCGTGATGGCGGCGTCGGCGCGCTGGGACGCGCTCGGTTCGACAGCCGAGATCTTCGTCTCCGACGAGTCCGAGCTGGAGCTCGCGCGCGGCATCCTCGCCGCGGAGGTCGAGGCGATCGACCTCGCCTGTAGCCGCTTTCGCGAGGACTCGGAGGTCGCGCGGGTGAACGGCTGCCCCGGACGCTGGGTGGAGGTGAGCCGGCTGTTTCTCGAGGCGGTGAACGTGGCGCTCGGCGCTGCGCGAGCGACTGCCGGCGATGTCGACCCGACGGTGGGCCGGGCGCTGCGGGTGGCCGGCTACGACCGCGACTTCGCCGAGCTGCCCGCGCTGCGGACGGGCCGCGTGACCTTCGTGCCTGCGCCCGGCTGGCGGCTCGTGCAGGTGGACCGCTCACGTCCCGCCGTGCGCGTTCCGCGCGGCGTGGAGCTCGACTTCGGCGCCACCGCCAAGGCGCTTGCGGCCGATCGCGCGGCGCGTGCGTGTGCGGCTGCCTTGAGCGGTGGCGTACTCGTGAACCTGGGCGGCGACCTGGCCGCCGGCGGCCCGCCGCCCGACGGCGGCTGGCCGGTGCGCGTGACCGATGACCACACGGCCGGATTCGACGCCCCCGGAGAGACGGTGAGCATCACCGAGGGCGGGCTTGCGACGTCGAGCTCCGCCGCGCGCCGCTGGCGCCGTGGCTCGGACGAGCTCCACCACATCATCGATCCCGGGAGCGGGCGCCCCGCGGCCGAGGTGTGGCGCACGGTGAGCGTGGCCGCCGCCAATTGCGTCGCAGCCAACATCGCGAGCACCGCGGCGATGGTCCGCGGCTCGTCGGCGCTGTCGTGGCTCGACTCGCTGCGTCTGCCGTCGCGGCTCGTGGGCGTCGACGGCGCCGTTGCCCGGGTGGCCGACTGGCCGGCCGTGGCGGCATAGCTCCAGCGCCTGCGATTATCTGCAGATGGCCGCCGCAAAGCACAGCGGACTGCCGCCTGGCCCGCGGCTTCCGCACTTCATCCAGACGCTCTACTTCATCTTCGGCCCGCGTCGTTTCATCGCGCGCATGTACCGCCGCTACGGCCCGATCGTCCGGCTCGGCACGTCGTTCGATCCCAACTTCGTGATGGTGTTCGACCCGGCGCTCGTCAAGGAGGTCTTCCGCGGGCCGCCCGATCGGCTGCGCGCCGGGGAGGCCAATGAACTGCTCGGGCCGGCGCTCGGCATGCGCTCGGTCCTGCTGCTCGACGGCGAGGAGCACCTCCGCCAGCGGCGGCTGATGCTGCCGCCCTTCCACGGGCAGCGCATGCGCGCCTATGAGGACGTAATGCGCGAGGCGGCCGACCGCGCCATCGACCAGTGGCCGCTCGACCAGGAGTTCGCGCTGCTCCCCTCGATGCAACAGCTCACGCTCGACGTGATCCTGCGCGCGGTGTTCGGCGTGGACCCGGGACCGCGGCAGGACGAGCTCAAGCAGCGACTGCGCGCGATGATCGAGCCGGTGTCGAACCGCCTCGGGATCCTGCTGATGGTTCTCATGCGCTTCGAGAACAAGCAGGCCGTGCGCAAGTTCGAGGATCGCCGGCTGAAGGTGGACGAGCTGATCTACGACGAGATCGCTCGCCGCCGCGACGCGCCCGACCTCGAGGAGCGCGAGGACGTGCTGTCGATGCTGCTGCTCGCCCGCGACGAGAACGGCAACCCGATGACCGACGAGGAGCTGCGCGACCAGCTCGTCACTCTGCTCGTGGCCGGCCACGAGACCACGGCAACCGGCCTGTCCTGGGCAGTTGACATGGTGCTGCGCACGCCCCGCGTACTGGCGGAGCTCCAGCGGGCGGTCGAGGAGGGCGACGACGCCTATGTCGACGCCGTGGCCAAGGAGGCGCTGCGCATCCGGCCGGTGGTGCCGGGCGTGGGTCGCGTTGTGCGCGGCGGCTCGTTCGAGCTCGGCGGCTACACGCTGCCCGAGGGCACCGAGATCAACCCGTCCATCTCCGTCATTCACGCGCGGCCGGAGTGCTTCGTCGGACCGCGCGACTTCCGCCCCGAGCGCTTCCTCGAGGACGACCCGCCCGACACGTACACATGGATCCCATTCGGCGGCGGCACGCGCCGCTGCCTCGGGGCCTCATTCGCGCTGTTCGAGATGCGCGTTGTGCTGCGCCGGGTGATCGAGCGGACGCTGCTCGAGCCTGTCGGCCCGCATGCCGAACGCGTCGAGCGCCGCGGCATCACGATGGTGCCGAAGAAGGGCACGCGCGTGAAGATGCGCGAACGGCGCCCGGCCGCGACGGCTGCGGAGCCGTCTGGCGCGGCCGCTTGAACAGCACGCCGATCAGCGCGGCCCCATCCCCGGACGGCGAGATCACTGCCTCTGTTCCTGGCCTCGCCTCCAGGAACCGGCTCGTGGCGGAGTTCTTCTCGACATCGTCGATAACGGCAGCGCCGGTTGACTTCAGCGCACGCCACGCGTGGGAGAGCTCGAAGCTGAGGTTGCGGGTGGTGTGCATGCTGTCGTGGACGAAGAGGTCGATCTCGCCGAGCGCATCGAGGGCTGCCGGTAGCCGGCGCCGGCTCGAGCCGTGTATCAGCGTCCAGCGGTGACGCAGACGCGCCGGCACCGCGACGCCGGCCTCGGCTGCGAGCCCCGACTCGATCAGCGGCGGCAGATCGATGCTCCACAGGCGCCCGCCTCCGTAGCGGGCAAGGGCTTCGAGCATCACACGAGTGGTGAGGCCGCGCCCAACGCCAGTCTCCACAACACAACGTGGCCGGAGCGCCCGAACCAAGCACCAGGAGACCCGCGCGAGCCGCACGTCGGCGTCATCCCAGCCCCCGAACACGCCGCGGCCAACCTCCAGGCCCCGAGCCCTCAGCTCTTCCAGGGCTGACTGCCATACCTCTTCGAACCCGTCGTGATCGCACGGCCAGCGCGCGCCGACCAACTCGTGGACACGCTCCTCGAGGGCATCCGTGGTCGGGTGGGGCCAACCGCGACTGCCGGAATCGCGCCACTCGGCAAGGCGCTCGCGCGTGCGCTCGACGCCTTCGTACGGGTGTGCAGCGATTGCTTTGGTTGCGCGGGTCGCGTAGCTGACGCGACGTGCGGCCCGCGCGGCCGTGCTCCGCAACGTGGGCTCTCCGTGTTTGTGGGCTCACCCAACCAACGCTGGCGGACTCCAGTGCTTTCGCGCGGGCGGTGAGAATCCACTTACTTAGCGCCTACGGAGCGGCGAAGGAATCGAACCTTCCAAGCGGAGGGCTGCTCCGCCCTGCCGGTTTTGAAGACCGGATGAGCCACCAGGCCCATGCCACTCCAGCTCTCACTGTATGGCCAGGGAACCTCAGTGGAGCTCGATGGTGAACTCCGAGTCGTTGGTCTTGCCAATACCCACCGAGCGAGCCGTCCCCTTCATGTGAATGAACTTCCCGGTGCCGCCAGTGATCGGCACGGTGGTGGTCCCGCTGTCCGACAGGTCGAGCTTCACGTTCTCGGCCAGCAGCATCGAGCCGCCGATCGCGATCTGGCCGTTGCAGAGACCCGCCGCCCCGGTCGAGCTCACGGAAGTGACCGTGCACTGGAGATGATCGGTGGCGGTCCAGTGCTTCGCGTGGTGCTTCTTGTTACCGACGTAGTCGCGGTCGGAGAAAATGAACTGATCGCCGACCGCCGGCGGCGCGTTGGGATTGGTGATCGGGTTTCCCGATGGGTCGAGGAATAGCTGCGACTCCGGCTTCTGGAAGAAGTGCAGCTTTGTCGCCGCGCCTGCGGGGGCTGCAGTGAGCGCGAGAGCGACGAGGGCGCCGGCGGCGAGAACGGCCGCGCGGCCGAAGAGCGTTCCGTGGCGAGTCACGGCACAACTCCTTTCTGTGTTGGACCAGTGCCTCGACGCTACTTGCTCAACAACACATGAGCAAACGTTTACGTAAGAGCTCTCTCAGCCCAGCAGCTTGCGGAAGAACAACCCCGCGTCGCGCATCCCGAACAGCCCGTAGAAGCGGTGCGCCTCGCGCCGGTGGTGGGCCGACTCGAGCGTGATCTCCCAGCAGCCGCGCTCGATGGCGCGGCTCTCGGCCTGGGCGAGCAGAGCCTGGCCGATGCCGCTGCCACGCAGGTTCTCGGCGACGATCAGGTCGGGCACCCAGGCCTGGGGCGTCGAGTAGTTCAAGCGGTTGCGGAAGTGCAGCGAGCAGAAGCCCACGATCTCGCCGTCTTCGTTCTCCGCCACGAGGTGGTCGGACCCTGGATCCGACACCTGCGACGCATAGAGCTCGCGGCAGCGGTCGCGGGTCTCGTCCGTGACGGTCGCGCGGCCCAACTCCTCGAGCAGCGCCGTGACGGCGTCGAAGTCGCGTGGCTCGGCGCTGCGAACGTTCATGCCGCGAGTCCGTGTTCGAGCGCGCCCTTCACCCCCGCGTCGAGCGCGTTCAGCCGGTACAGCGCCAGCGCCTCCGGGGAGCCGAAGCGCCGCGACGGCACGCCGTCCGGCCCGTGGTGGGTGAGGATGCAGTGCGAGAGGGCGAGCAGCTTGTCGCGCGGGAAGCCGGCGTCGAGCGCCTCGGCGCGGGCGGCGACCATCTGCTGACCGAGCGTCACGTGCCCCACGAGCCGCCCCTCCTCGCTCAGCGCGATCTCGGCGCCGAGGTCGAACTCGCGGGTCTTGCCGATGTCGTGCACGATCGCTGCGGTGATCAGCAGGTCTGAGTTGAGGCGCGGGTGCAGCACGCACGTCTCCTGCGCCAACGTCGCGACCGCGACCGTGTGCTCCAGCAGCCCGCCCAGGTACGCGTGGTGGCCGCCGCGCGTACAGGGCGCGGCTCGACACTCGACTCGGAACGAGGCGTCGCCGAGCAGGTTCGCGAGCAGCGACCTGTAGTCCGCGTCATAGACCTCGCGCGCGAGATGCTCGAGGAAGCCGTCGAGCTCCTCGAGGTCCCGGTACGCGCTCGGGAGGAATTCGGACGGATCGAGCCCGTCGGCGTCCGCGCGGCGGATGGCGCGCAGCTCGAGCTGAAGCTCGCCGCGGAACCGCTCGACCCGGCCGCTCACCCACACCAGGTCGCCGCGGTCGAACTGCCCGGCGAGGAAGTCGGCCTCCCGGAAGGCGCGCGCGGCGATTGTGCCGCTGCGGTCGCGCAACTCGAGCGACAGGTAGCCGCTCCCGTTCCGGGCGGTCAGGCGCTCCTTGCGCGTGCAGGCGAATACGCCCTCGGCATCGGTGCCGGCGCGGAGCTCGGCGATGGACGTGCGAACGCTCGCTTCCACAGGGTCCAATACTGCGCCGTGGATCGGACGCTCGCCGGGTCTCACTGGGAGCCGCTACGGTGAATGTCGGATGGAGCCCCTGATCTGGACGGATAAGCCCGACCTGCGGGACCCTGTTCTCGTTGCGGCGTTCAAGGGTTGGAACGATGCGGGCGAGTCAGCAACAGCCGCCGTCGGCTACCTCGTGGAGAGCTTCGACGCCGTGGAGGTCGCGCGAATCGACCCCGAGGAGTTCTTCGACTTCACCGCTGTGCGCCCCACGGTGCGCCTCACGGAGGGACGCGCGCGGGCCATCGACTGGCCCACCACGGTGATCACCGCGGCGCACGTGCCGGCGGCCGAGCGCGATCTCGTCTTCCTCCAGGGAGTCGAGCCGTCGCTGCGCTGGCGCACGTTCACCACCGCGGTTGCGCAGGCGGCAAACGAGCTCGGGGTGAAGCTCGTGCTCACGCTCGGCGCGCTGCTCGCGGACGTGCCGCACTCGCGCGCCGTGAACGTGTCGGGGCTTGCCTCAGATCAGGGACTGATCGACCGTCTGGGGCTCGAGCGGACCACGTACGAGGGCCCGACCGGCATCGTCGGTGTCCTCCACGACGCCTGCCAGAAGGCGGCGATCCCGTCCGCCAGCCTGTGGGCTGCCGTGCCCCATTACGTGGCCGCGGCACCTAACCCGAAGGCGGCGCTGGCCCTCGTGCGGCGCTTCGAGGGACTGGCCGGAGTAGCCGTCGACGGCAGCGCTCTGGAGGAGGCAACCGAGGACTACGAGCGGCAGGTCAACGCCGCCGTGGCGAGCGATCCGGACGTGAAGGCGTTCGTCGAAAAGCTCGAGGAAACGATGGACGAGGTCGAGGAGATTCAGCCCTTCGGCGAGGACCTCCCGTCCGCCGACGCAATCGCCCGCGATTTTCAGCGTTTTTTGCGTCAACAGCGCCCGGAAGATTCCTGACAATCCCTTAAGTCCGGGGCCGTAAATACCGACAAAGAGGGTATGGCCGACCCCGTCGTGTCGGAGCTGGCGCGACTTTGCGCCAATCGTTTTGCGAGCCTCGGCGATGCCGTGCGCTCGGTTTTGACGCTGCTCGAGCACCAGCTGCCCGACGGCCGCGTCGTCTTTGGCGAGCTCAACTACAACACCGACGAGTACCGCGTCCTCGATGCCCGAGGCGAGGGAGTGGAAGCTTTGGCGGCGGGCACGCGCCTTCCGCTGCGCGAATCGTTCTGCATCCACATGGCAAACGACCAGGCACCGGCGCTCACCGGCCGCGCTTCGAAGGACCCGATCTACGCCGACCTCGAGCTGCGCGAAGCCGCCGGCATCGAGAGCTACGTCGCGGCGCCCGTTGAGCTGGCCGACGGCACGCGCGTGGGCAGCGTCTGCGCGATGAGCTCCAAGCGCGACCGCTACGGTGAGGGCGACATGGCCATCCTCACGGTCGCCGCGCGCCTGATCGGCTACGAGTGGGAGCACGTGACACGCGAGGGCGAGCTGCGCCGGCTCTCCCAGCTCCAGCGCGACGAGACGAGCGATCCGCTCACAGGCCTTCAGCTTCGCGACCCCTTCCTCGAGAAGCTCGACCGTGAGTGGCACCTCACGGAACGCGGTGTCACGGAGTCGTATCTGCTTGCGCTTCAACCGCTCGGCGTGGAGGCCGTGCGGGTGACGAGCGGGGACGCGGTGGCGGACCTGCTTCTGAAGCACTGCGCCGAGGTGATCTCGGCGGCGGTGCGTCGCAGCGACATCGCGGCACGCGTGAGGGGAGACGTGTTCGGGGTCATCCTCGTGGGCTGCAAGGGCGTCGAGGGGGCGGAGGCTTTCCGCGCCCGCCTCGAGTCCTCATTCGAGCGCGTGATGAGCCAGCGACCGGAGGAGGTCCAGCTCATCGCCGGGATCGAGAAGCTCGGCGAGGCCGACTCGCCGGCTGAGGCATTGCAGCGCGCCGAGGAAGCACTGGGGGCAGAGCCCGTGGGGGCGGCCGGATGATGACTGTCGAACCTCGCCAGGGGGTCACGGCTTACGAGCCACGCGAGGGGGCGCCGGTCTTTCTTAGCGACATGATCATCGAGCTCGGCCTGGCCGAGCAGTCGCACGTTGAGGCGGCGGTCGAGACTGCCCGCTCTTCGGGCGAGACGGTGGGCCGGATCCTCATCCGCGAAGGGCGGCTCAACGAGGACCAGATGGCCCGGGCGATCGCCGCGCGCTACGGCCTCAACCACATCGACCTTGCGGCGTTCGACGTCGACTCCGGCGCCGCGAACCTTCTCCCGCCCGCTGCCGCCCAGCGCTACCGGGCGGTGCCGGTGTCCTTCGAGCCTGACGGCGGCCTGCTCGTCGCGATGGCGGATCCGTCGGACTCGCTCGCGCTGAACGACATCGCCTTCATGACGAAGCTCGACGTGCACGCCGCCGTGGCCGCGGAGAACCTGATCGCGGAGCTGGTGGGCCGCCTGCCCCTGCCGCCCAGCGAGAAGGGCACGAGCTACCAGACCCCGGCGCCCGCTCCGGCGGCCGCACCGCCCCCGGGCGCTCCGTATACGCCGCCCGCAGCCGCCGCGGCTCCGTCGGCGGCCGCAGCCCCCGCACCGGTCGCTCCCGCCGCTCCTGCCGCTCCGGCGGTGGACCCCGAGGAGCTCGCCGCGCTGCGAGCTGAGCTCGAGTCCACGGCGGCGGCGCTCGACGACGAGCGCTCGAAGCACGCGGCGTCCGTCGCGGAGCTGCGCCAGGAGCTGAAGACGGAGCGCAAGCAGCGCGAAGAGCTCGAGGAAGCTCGCTCGGAGGCCAGCGAGGGGGGCGAAGAGCTGGAGCGCGTGCGCGCGAAGCTCGCCCAGAAGAAGCAGGAGCTCGAGGAGGCGAAGGCCGAGCTTCAGGCCAAGGCCGACGAGCTCGAAGAGGCTCGCTCCCACGCCGGCGCCGGCGAGCAGTCGGCCAAGGAGCTCGAAAAGGCGAAGGCCGAGCTCGAGGCCAAGAGCGAAGAGCTGAAGCAGGCGAAGACGCACCTTGACGAGGCGCGGTCGGAGCTCGAGCGCGTAACCGACGAGGCCGAGCGCACGCGCAAGGAGCTCGAGAAGAAGAGCAGTGAGCTCGAGCGCACGGGCGCCGAAGTGGGCCAGGTGCGCAGCGAGCTTGGGCAGAAGAGCAGCGAGCTCGAGAGCGCCCGCTCCGAGCTGAGCCAGAAGAGCGGCGAGCTGGAGCACGCCCGCTCGGAGCTCGGCAGCAAGAGCGGCGAACTGGAGCGCGCCCGCACCGACCTCGCTCAGAAGGGTGGCGAGCTCGAGCAGGTGCGCGCCGAGCTGGAGAACAACCGGAACGAGGTCGAGCGCTCACGCGCGGACCTCGAGCAGAACCGCGGTGAGCTGGCCCAGGCGCGCTCCGAGCTCAACCAGAACAAGGTCGAGCTGGAGGCGGCGCGCGCCGAGGTGGCCCGCGCCGGCGAGGCACTCCGGCGGATGGACGAGCTCGAGGACGCCGAGGCCCGCGTCCACGAGGCGCACTCCACGGTGGAGAAGATGCGCAACGACTTCGAGCTCGAGCGCGAGCAGCACGCCGTGACCGAGCGCGACCTGCGCGCGCGCCTCGCGTCGACGACCGAGCAGCAGGAAGCGCTCCAAGAGGCGCAGTCGACGATGCAGAAGCGCGTCGACGCGCTCCGCGCTCAGAACGCCGCTCTGCTCGACGCCTACGCCACGGCAAAGCGCTGGTCGGCGGAGTTCGCCCGCGGCGCACGCGAGTTGGCCGACACGCTCGAGCAGCCGGTGCTCGACGACACGGTCGGCGCCCAGCAGCAGCCGCCCTCCTCGTCCTCAGAGGCAGCGGCCGACGAGTCTCGCCGCGAGGGCCCGAGCCGCTTCGCCCGCGAGGACGGCGAGGACGACGAGCCCAAGGGCAGCAGCCCGCCGCCCGACTGGCTGAGCTAGGCGCGACGCGTTACTTCTCTGCTGCCGGGCAGATGATCCGGTAGTCGCAGAACGAGCAGATCTCCGGCGACGGGGTCGGCTCGAAGTCCTGCGACATGATGCCCTCGGCGATCGTGCCGACGGTCCCGCGCACGCGCTCGAGCTCCTCCTCCGAGTGCTCCACCGGCACCTTCTCGTTGTCGAGCACGTAGTAGTAGCTCTGCGCCGCGGTGCGCAGGTCCCACGACTCGCGCGCACCCATCTGGTAGAGCGAGAGCTGGATGTCCTCGCTGAGGTCCTGGGCGGTCTTCGGCTTGCCGGTCTTGTAGTCGATCAGCTCGTAGCGGCCGTCGGGGTGCCGGTCCACCCGGTCGACGCGTCCGCGGAGGAGGTGCGGACCCAGCTTGAAAGCGAAGCTGCGCTCGAACCAGACCGGCTCGGAGTCGCGCGCGAGGTCGAGCTCCCAGTAGCGCTTGAGCGCCTCGACCGCCTTCTCCCGGAACTGCAGCTCGTCGTTCGAGTCGCCGAAGCCGCTGCGCCGCCAGCTCGCCTCGAACAGGTTCATCAGGTCCTCGAGCGAGCCGCCCCCGGCCTGGTGGAAGCGCTCGAGCACCTGGTGGACGACGATCCCGAAACGCTGGTTGATCGTCGGCTCCTGCGGGATCCGGAAGACGCGCGCGAACTTGTACTTGAGCGGGCACAGGCGGTAGGTCTCGATGTCGGAGGCCGACAGCATCAGGCCGTCGCCGCGGCGCGGGATGAAGGTCTCGAGCGACTGGTCGCCCCCGCCCGAGATCGCCTCGGCCCGGCGGCGCTCGTCGCGCTCGGTGTCCGCGAGGTAGTCGTCGAGCGCGGACGAGAGGAACAGCTCGCGCTGGTCGGTGGTGACCTCCTGGAGCAGCAGCTCGTTCACCTCGGGGAGCGCCTGCGCGAGCGACTGCCCGTCGCGCTCGCGCTCGATCAGCGCCGCGACCTTCAGCAGCTCGAGGTAGCGGACGACCGACTGGGACACGTCGAGGTAGGTGTCGAGCCTCATCTCGCTGAGGCGCGCGCCGACGCTCGAAACCGAGTCGAGCAGCTCGTCGCGCAGCATGCGGAAGGTGGAGTGCAGGCCCTCGGCGGGACCGAACAGCTCCTCCTCGTGGACGTCCTCACCGGCGCGTAACGCGGCGCGCGCTTCCTCGTAGAACGGCGACGGCCGCGAGCGCTCGCCGCCCTCGGGCCAGGCCAGCACCAGCCCCTTGCGCGCACGGGTCATCGCGACGTGCAGCAGCCGGCGCATCTCCTGCTCGTGCGCCTCGCGCGCGCTGTCCGGCAGCTCCTCCTTGAGCAGCTCGGGCGGCACCCCGTCGGCCGCGCTGCGGCGCGTCCCCGGCATGCGGCCGGCGTTCAGACCGCCCACCAGCACGTAGTCGAACTCGTGGCCCTTGGCGGAGCGCATCCCCATGACTTGCACGGCGGGTGGCAGGTCCTCCGGCGCCGCCTCCTCTTCCCGCAAGCCGGCCTCTGCCATCGCGGCCACGTAGCGGACGAAGTCGCGCGGCGTGGCGTCCGGCTGACGGCGCATGTACGCGCTTGCCAGCTCGCTGAGCTTCGCGATGTTCACAAGCCGCTCGACCGTGTCCGCGTGCGCGGCGAACACCTGCTGGCGACGCAGCCCGATGCGCTCGATCAGCCGGTGGACGAACACGTCCGGCCGCATCTCGGCGAAGGCCGCTGACGCCGAGCGGTAGAGCCGGAGGAACGCTTGAGCGCGGTCGCGTCCCTCGGGTGAGAGCTGCGGGCCGTCGCAGGCGGCCACCACACCGGCCACCATGTCGAGTCGGCGGCGGCGAGCGTGCTGGGTGAGTCGCGCGATGTCTACAGAGCGCAGCTCGATCGGCGGCCGCGACAACGCGCGCACGACCGCGCCGGAGTCGCCGGGGTCGGCGAGCAGCCGCAGCCATGCGAGCACGTCGCGCACCTCGGTGCGCTGGAAGTAAGCCGCGCTGCCGGTGAGCCGGAAGGGAACCGCGCGCTCCTCGAGGGCCGCCGCGATCGTCTGACCCTCGTCACGCACCGAGCGCACGAGCACGCAGATCTCCTCCGGCGGCACGCCCTCCTGACTGATGAGCCGCTCACACTCCGCGGCCACCGCCTGCGCCTGCGCGCGCTCCGAGCGGCAGCGCCAGAACGACACCGAGCCGCCGCGCCGGCCGCGCAGCCGCTTCTCGATCCGCTCTCCCCCGCCGGCCACAACAGCCCCCGCGGCCTCGAGGATGGGCTTGCCGCAGCGGTGGGTCTGCTCGAGCTGGACCGTCTTGCAGTCCTCGTACTCGCGCTCGAAATCGAGCAGGTTCTTGCGCGCCGCGCCGCGGAAGCGGTGGATCGCCTGGTCGTCGTCGCCCGCCACCGTGAGGTTGCGGTGCTCCTGCGCGAGCATGCGCAGGAGCGCGCCCTGGGCGAAGTTCACTTCCTGGTACTCGTCGACGAGCACGTACTGCAGGCGCTCCGCCACCCGCGTCCGCACGTGCGGCTTCTCGTGCAGGAGCCGGAAGGCGTGCAGGACCAGGTCGCCGAAGTCGAGCGAACCGGACTCGGCAAGCAGCCGGTCGTGGTCGGCGTACACCTGGGCGAACTCCAGCTCGCGCTCCGCGTGGACGCGTCCGGCGTCGTCGCCGTCGTGGCAGCGCGCCATCAGCGCGCGTGCCCACTTGCCGTACTCGGACGCGCTCACCATCTCGTCCTTCAGCCGGTCGATCCGCGCGATGAAGCTGGCGAGGAGCGGCGCCGGGTTGCCGCGGATCTCGTGGCGGCGAAGGGTGAGGTCCTCGATGCGGTCGAGCATCAGGGCGAGCCGGTCGGCGGGCGTGACCGGAGAGAAGAACGGGTCGAGGCCCGCCTCGAGCGCCTCGTCCTGAAGCAGCCGGGTTGAGAAGGAGTGGAAGGTCTCGACCCACAGGTCCACGCCCGCGGCGCCGGTGAGGTCCTCCACCCGCTCCCGCATCTCGGCGGCGGCAGCCGGGGAGAACACGAGCGCCAGCACGCCGTCGGGCGGCGCGCCTTCCTCGACGAGCCATGCGAAGCGACGGGTGAGCACGCGCGTCTTGCCAGTCCCCGCCCCGCCGAGCACGAGCAGGGGCCCGCCTGGGTGAGTCACGGCCTCGCGCTGCGCTGCGGCTAAACCGTCGAGCGGGCTCGGCATCGAGCCAAGGATACGCGCCCACCGCATGCCTCAAACGGGGTTTCCCCGCGCTATGCGGGGGAATGATTCGGGTCCCATGCCTCGCTTGCGCAAATCCGATTGCTCCGGCCCCGGCATACGCCGCCGGCGCCGCGGGAAGGGCTTTGAGTACCTGAACGGGAACGGCAACAAGGTGCGCCGTCAGGCCGTGCTCACGCGGATCGACGAGCTGCGGATTCCGCCGGCGTGGAAGGACGTGTGGATCTGCTCAGACGAGCTCGGCCACCTCCAGGCCACCGGCGTCGACGCCGCAGGGCGCAAGCAGTACCTCTACCACCCGCAGTGGCGCGCCCGGCGCGACCAGGAGAAGTTCGACGAGATGATCGACTTCGCGCGCTCGCTGCCACAGATGCGCGAGAGGGTTGCGCGGGACCTGCGCAAGCGCAGCATGAACCGCGAGCGCGTGCTCGCCTGCGCCGTGCGGCTGCTCGACCGCGGCTTCTTCCGCGTCGGCGGCGAGGACTACGCGGTGGAGAACGAGAGCTACGGCCTCGCCACCATGCGCAGGGAGCACGTGACCGTGGAGCGCTCCGGAGCGATCACATTCGACTACCCGGCGAAGAGCGGTCAGCGGCGGGTGCAGTCGCTGGTCGACCCAGACGTGGTGAAGGTGGTGCGCGAGCTCAAGCGCCGCCGCGGCGGGGGCGACGAGCTGCTCGCCTACAAGAACGGCGGCCGCTGGCGCGACGTCCGCTCGGCCGACATCAACGCATACGTGAAGGAGGTCACCGGCGGCGACTTCTCCGCCAAGGACTTCCGCACGTGGAACGCCACCGTGCTGGCGGCGGTGGCGCTGGCTGTGTCCGGGCAGTCGAAGCAGTCCAAGAACGCCCGCAAGCGCGCCGCCACGCGCGCGGTGAAGGAAGTAGCCCACTACCTGGGTAACACCCCCGCGGTGTGCCGCAACTCGTACATCGACCCACGCGTGTTCGACCGCTTCCAGGGCGGCTTGACGATCGGCGGCGTGCTGCCCGAGTTCGTGGAGTCGGTCGAGTCGGACAACGCGGCGCTGCAGGGTGCCGTCGAGGACGCCGTGCTCGACCTGATCGAGAACGACACCCGTTCTCCGGCGCTGGAGAAGGCGGCGTGATCGCGATCCTCGACATCGACGGCACGCTCGTTGACACGAACTACCACCATGCGGTCGCCTGGTACCGCGCCTTCCGCCAGCACGGAGTGGTGCTCCCGATCTGGCGCATCCACCGCCACATCGGCATGGGCGGCGACCAGCTCGTGGCCGCACTCGCCGGCGACGAGGTCGAGGAGAAGCTGGGCGACGACATCCGCACAGCCGAGAAGGCGCTCTACCTCGCGCTGATCGAGGAGGTGGAGCCGATGCAGGGCGCACGGCAGCTGATCGTCGATCTCAAAGAGCGCGGGCACACGGTCGTGCTGGCGTCGTCGGCGAAGCAAGATGAGGTGGACCACTACCTCGACCTGCTCGACGCGCGCGACCTGGCGGACGACTGGACCAGCTCTGCCGATGTCGAGGCAACCAAGCCGGAGCCCGACCTCGTGGAGACGGCGCGCGAGAAGGCCGGCGGCGATGACGCCGTGATGGTCGGCGACACGCCGTGGGACGTGAAGGCGGCCGCGAACGCGGGCGTCGAAACGATCGCGGTCGTCACCGGCGGCTTCGCCGAAGCGGAGCTACGCGAGGCGGGAGCGTGCGCCGTATTCGAATCGGTCGCGGAGCTGCGCGAGCGACTCGGCGAAACGCTGCTCGGCTAGAGCGCGCCTCTCCTACTCGCGCGGGAGAAGCAGGTGCCCGTCGGCCACCGCGGCCGCGACGTCCACGAGCTTGCGATTGTTCGCACGCGCGTGTGAGCGGAGCAGTTCGAACGCATCGCGGTCGTCGAGCGAGTGCCGCTCCATCAGGATCCCCTTGGCTCGCTCGATCACCGCGCGGCGTTGGATCGCGCCCTCGAGCTGCCCCACCTCTTCGCTCAGGTGCTCGACTTCGGCGTGGCGGCGCAGCGCGACCTCGAGTGCGCCCTGCACGGTCTCGGCCGTCACCGGCTGCACGTACGCGTAGATCCCGCGCTCGGCCGCGCGGCTGATGAAGTCCGCCTCGGGAACCTCCATGAGCGCAATCACGGGACACATCGCCTCGTCGACGATCTCCTCGATCAGGTCAAGCGCGTGCTCGTCGTCGTCGTGCAGCTTCACCAACGCGACGTCGGGCTCGTCCTCATCGATCTCCCGTGACACCTCGCTGACGCCAACAGCGCGCGCCGACACCTTGTGGCCGAGGCCGTGGAGGAGCTGCGCCAGGTTGTCGAGCGCCTGATGGTCCTCGTCGGCAACCAGCACGTTGAGGGCCTTCGCCCCGTCTGAGTCACTCATCGCCAACCTCTTGGTTGACTGCTATTTTCACCTTGGGGTAAGGCCCAGCAGCACGCCACCCTAACTCGCGCCCCAGAAACCTGGCGCTCCGGTCTTCCAGGTTCTTTTTGGTCAAGGGGGCGCGCATATCTCTCAGCAAGCCAACGTGTCAGGCGGGATCCCGTTGTTGAGGGATCGTAGCCCCGGCGGTGCGCGCCGCGGCGATAAGGACCGGATTCGCGAGGACCTGCGCCTTCTGGCGGCCTATCAGCAGAACGGCGACCAGGCCGCGCGCGAGGCCTTGATCGAGCGCTTCCTGCCGCTGGCGCGCCAACTTGCCCGCCGCTACGAGCGCCAGGACGAGCCGCTCGATGACCTCTTGCAGGTCGCGAGCATGGGACTCGTCAAGGCGGTCGACCGCTTCGACCCGAGTCGCGGCACCGCGTTCTCCTCGTTCGCCGTGCCGACAATCCTCGGCGAGCTCAAGCGCTACTTCCGCGACGTCGGCTGGGCGGTGCATGTCCCGCGCGGGATGCAGGAGCGCGCGCTCGAGGTGAACCGTGCGGTGAGCGAGCTGTCGCGCAACCTCGGCCGCTCCCCCACCCCTGCGGAGATCGCGGCGGCCACCGAGTTCACCCACGAGGAGGTGCTCGAGGCGATGGAGGCGGCGACCGCCTACGACAGCGTCTCGCTCGAGGCGCCGCGCAGCGGGTCGGACGACGGCGAGGCGGAGGAGTTCGTCAACACGCTTGGCGGCGAGGACCCCGGCTACGAGCTCGCCGAGTACACGGCCACGCTCGCGCCCGAGCTGCGGGCGCTGCCGGAGCGCGACCGGCTCGTGCTGCACATGCGCTTCGTCGAGGATCTCACGCAGTCGGAGATCGCGGACCGGATCGGCGTCTCCCAGATGCACGTGTCGCGGCTCATTCGCCGCGCCCTCGAGAAGCTGCGCGCCGGCGTCGGCGAATAAAGACGAAAGCCCCGGTTTGCGTCCGGGGCTTTCGGCACTCGCCTGTTACGTGCAGAATAGGCCCATGCGGCTGGCCCTCGCATGTGTACTCGCGCTCACGGTTGTCGCCGGCCTGGCGCCGGCGGGCGCTCCAGGGGCGAACGGGCTCACCTCGTTCCGGACGCCGTCGAAGAACATCTACTGCGCGCGCGAGCACTTCGGCAAGACCGACATGCTGCGCTGCGACGTCCGCAAGCTGAAGCACCAAGCGCCGAAGCCGAACGGCTGCCAGTTCGGCTGGGGCACGTCGTTCGGCGTGAACCCGCGCGGGAGGGCGCACGCGCTGTGCGTATCGGACAGCGTCTTCGACGCGCACGCCGCCGTGCTCGCCTACGGCACGACGCACCACTACGGACCATTCACGTGCACCTCGAAGACGACCGGCCTGACCTGCTCGAACAAGTCGGGCCACGGCTTCACGCTCAACCGGACGCGCTACAAGTTCTTCTAGTCCTCGGGTGCGGCGAGCGCGCCCACGACCTCGCGCCACCAGGCGCGCTCTGAGTCGTCGGCAGCGTGGCGGATCTTGCGCCGCGCGCTGTCCTGCACCTCGCGCGGGCCGCCGATGATCACCGCCGTGCCACTCACGCCGTAGCGGCCGTCGTCGAGCAGCACGAGGGCGCCCGGCTTGCCGTCGCGCCGCGTGCGGAGCTGATCGATCACGCTGACCCCGCCGAGGCGCGAGGGGTGGCTCACGTCCCCCTGGTCGAGGCGGTCGGACCACGGCCGGGTGGTGTGGATCGGCTGGGTGCCCGTGATCGGTCGCCGGGCCCGGCGCTGCCTGCCGATCGGTCCGGTGCGCCAGCGCTCGAGCAGGTATGTGAAGTCGATCGCGGCCTCCTGCCGAACGAGCACGTGCAGGCGGTCGCCGGCCTCGATGCGGGTGGAGCCTCGCGGCGGGATCGCCTGCTGGCCACGCACGATCACGTTGAGCAGCGCGTCGCGTGGCATCCCGAGCTCGCGTACGCGCAGACCCACGATCGCGTCCTCCGGGCCGACGGGGTATTCGGCCACCTCGGCGCCGAGCCGTCTGATCGTGCCGGTTTCCGCGAGCGGCCTCGGCAGGGCGGCCACCGCGGAGGTGACCTTCAACCAGCGGGCGAGCGGCTCGAACGTAGTGCCCTGAAGCAGCGTCGAGAGCAGCACCGCGAAGAAGACGATGTCGAAGAACTTGACGCTGTCGGCGATGCCGTGGATCACCGGGAAGGTGGCAAGCACGACGGGCACGGCACCGCGCAGACCCGCCCAGCCGAGGATGAACCGCTCGCGGCCATTGAAGCCGGAGAAGGCGGTGGCGATCGCGGTGCCGATGGGACGCGCCAGGACCGCGGTGAGGATCGCGAGGGTCGTTCCCTCGACCGCGACGTCCCCGAGCTCGGAAGGGAATATCAGCAGCCCGAGGGTGAGGAACATAGTGAGCTGCGCGAGCCAGGCGAGGCCATCGTGGAACGCGGTGATGGTGCGCTTGGCGGGGATGGGCGTGGAGCCCAGCCAGAGGCCCGCGAGGTAGACGGCGAGGAACCCGGAGCCGTGGGCGAAGTCGGCGAGGCCGTATGCGAGCGCGGCGGTGGCGAGCGAAGCGACCGGGTAGAGGCCCGTCGACGCGAGGCGCGTGCGCTGAAGGCCGCGGGTGGCAGCCCACCCCACCGCGAGGCCGACCACCAGTCCGATGCCCAGCTCGCGGACGAAGAGGAGCAGCATGTCGGCCGCGCCGTAGCCCGGCTTCTGGATCCAGTCCATGAAGCCGAGGACGAGGAGCACGGCAACGGGATCGTTGAGGCCGGCCTCGCCCTCGAGCGTTCGGGCAAGGCGCCGCCTGAGGGTCGATCCACGCAGGATGGCGAAGATCGCGGCGCCGTCCGTCGAAGCGATGATCGAGCCGACGAGCAGGCCGTCGAGCGTGTCGAAGTTGAACAGCCACGCCGCGAGAAAGCCGCCGATCAAGGCGGTGACCAGGGTGCCGAGGATCGCAAGGCTGACGGCGCTGCCGAGGACGGGCCGGATCTCGTCAAAGCCGGCGGCGAGGCCGCCCTCGAACAGGATCAGCGCGAGCGCCACGATGCCGATCGCGCGCGCCAGCTCGTAATTGTCGAAGTCGATCCAGCCGAGGCCCTCGGAGCCGATCGCCATCCCGATCCCGAGGAAGAGCACGAGTCCCGGAACCCGCAAGCGGGGAGCCGCCAGCGAGGCGGCAAGACCGACTGCGAGCAGGGCGCCCGCAATGAGCATGAGCCGTCCTACGTCCACCTACTCACCTTCCACGGGCTGCCTCCAGGGACGAAAAACCCCGCGGGTGGCGCGCGGGGCCAGTGAGGGCACAGACGATAGCCGCGGGCCGCTGAGTAGCCCTTTCCCCGCGCACCCGCGGTGGGTTAGGCTCGCGCCACTCGCGCGCACTGGCCCCCAAACCAAGGAGAGGCGATGGCCTTCGGTCGAGGCAAGAAGGAGAAGGCGAAGAACCTGTTCGAGAGCGGTTCTCGAGCGGTCGGCGTCGTGCTGGCGGTTCACGACACGGGAGTCACCATCAACGAGCTCGACCTGCGCGTCCGAATGGACTTCCGCATCGAGCCGCTCGACAGCACCCCACCGTTCGAGGCGAGCAAGACGAGCACCGTCAGCCGCGCGGCGATCCCGCGGGCAGGCGACCGCTACCCAGTGTTCTACGACCCCACCGATCAGGAGAGCTGGGCCTACGCCGAGGTGCACGACGAGGAGGGTCGCCAGCAGATCCGCATGCTGTTCGGCGAGGCCGCCGAGACGCTCACGGGCGTCGGCAATCCGATGGCGGCGGCCGCGGCTCCTGCTGCCGTGGATCCGCTCGACCGGCTCAAGAAGCTCGACGAGCTACACGCGTCGGGCGTGCTCACCGACGAAGAGTTCGAGACGAAGAAGGCGGCCCTGCTCGCGGAGATCTAGCTGCGCGGCATCCGCTCGAATGGGCGATCCAGGACTCGAACCTGGGACCTCTTCCTTATCAGAGAAGCGCTCTAACCGACTGAGCTAATCGCCCGTTCCGACGGCCGATTGTAGCGATCGGTAGTGGCCCCGCCCGGTGGCGGGCTAGGCGGCTCTGCTCTGCTGTCGACCGCCGATACGCTCGGCCAGGTCGACCGCTTCGCGCGCGTCGTCGAGCTGGAACTCCACCTTGCAGCCGCTCCCTTTCGGGGTGACCTTCGCCTCTCTGCCAAGCGCCGCGCTGAGGGCGTCCTCGGCGGCGGCGAGGAGGTCGGCCAGGTCTGGGTGGATGACGACCTGGCGTCCTCCACCGCGCGGCTCGCTCGCCTTGCCCTGGGCTTCCTTTGCGTGGCGCTCGGTCTCGCGCACGGACCAGTCGCGGTCGCGCGCTTCGCGCGCAAGCTTGCGGCGCGCGGTGTGGTCCTTGCAGAGGAGCAGCGCGCGGCCGTGGCCGGCGGTCAGCTCGCCCGCCTGGATCATCGCCTGCGCCTCGTCGGGCAAATCGAGCAGCCGGACGGCATTCGAGATCGCCACGCGGCTGCGGCCGACGCGGCGGCCGAGCTCTTCCTTGGTCACGCCGAGGTCGTCGACGAGGGTCGCGCAGGCGCGCGCCTCCTCGATCGGGTTCAGGTCCTCGCGCGCCATGTTCTCGATGAGCGCGAGTTCGAGGCGGTCGCCCTCCTTGGTCTCGCGCACGATGCCCGGCACCTGCTCGAGGCCGGCGAGCTTTGCGGCGCGCAGCCGCCGCTCGCCCGCGATCAGCTCGTAGCTGCCGCCGGGGAGCGGGCGCACCACGAGCGGTTGGAGGACGCCGCGCGCCTTGATCGACTCAGAAAGCGCGAGCAGGCTCTCGCCGTCGAACTCGTTGCGCGGCTGCTTGGGATTGGGGCGGATGAGCTCGATAGCGAGCTCGCGCAGCGCCGGCGCCGCCTCTCCCCCATTACCGCCATTCGTGAGCAGCGCCGCCAGGCCGCGACCCATGCCGCGCTGGCTGGTCCTGCCGTTTGCCTCAGCCACGTGCGGCCACCTCCTTCGCCAGCTTCAGATAAGCCAGCGAGCCGCTGCAGCTCGGATCGTGCCTTGTGACCGGCAGCCCGAAGCTCGGCGCCTCGCCGACCCGTACGTTACGCGGAATCACCGTCTCGAAGACGAGCTCGGGGAAGTGCTCCCGCACCTCCCGCTCAACGTCCTGGGCAAGTCTGGTCCGGCCATCGTGCATGGTCAGGATCATTCCAGCAACCGCGAGGCGCGGGTTGAGCTCGCGCTGGATGAGCTGGAGCGTGTCGAGCAGGCCGGCGAGGCCCTCGAGGGCGAAGTACTCGGTCTGCACCGGGACGATCACGCGGTCGGCCGCCACGAGCGCGTTGACCGTGAGCGGTCCGAGCGACGGCGGACAGTCAAAGAGGGTGAACAAGAACTGGTCGCGCACATCCCCCAGCGCCTCGCGCAGGCGGGTCTCTGAACCGGGCAGGCGCGGCAGCTCGACGTTGGCGCCGGCGAGGTCGGGCGTCGACGGGACGATCGAGAGGTTCTCGATGTCGGTCGGGCGGGCGGCCTGCGGGAGGGCCAGGTCGTCCGAGAGGCAGTCGTACACCGATGGCTCGCAGTCCTTCGCCAGGCCGAGCGCGACCGTGGCGTTGCACTGCGGGTCCAGGTCGACCAGCAGGGTCGGGTAGCCGGCCTCGGCGACGCATGCCGCGGTGTTGACGGCAGTCGTCGTCTTGCCGACGCCCCCCTTTTGGTTGGCGATTGCGTAGATCGTGCCCATCTAGACGCGAAGGTAGCGGCGCAGGCGGTCAGAAACCGCACCCTCCTGTAAACGTTCGGCGCCGAACGGGGGAATTCCTCTTCACGCGAGCGGTCGCTTGGATGCCGCTCCAGGGCGCCTTGGGAAGCGGTCTGGGGTCTCTCTGACCTTCGAGTAGAGGTGCAGGTTGAGAGCACGAGCCCCTGCAAATGGGACGACATTGAGCACCTCGACCAGTCGGAGGCCAACCACTTCGGCGGCCGCGGCGCCGGCCTCTTCCTCGGCTCGGTCCGGTGTGCCCTTCCAGGCGACAAACGCCCCGCCGGTCTTCAGGAGGGGCGCTGCGTATTCCACAAGGACGGCCAGAGAGGCGACCGCGCGGGCGGTTGCGACGTCGTACGCTTCCCGGCCCTCCGCGGCCGCCCATTCCTCGGCGCGGGCGTTGACAGCGCGGGCGTTGGCGATATCGGCAGCTTTGGCGAGGCGCTCGATTACGGCGCACTTCCGACGGGCGGACTCGAGCAGATCGACGTGGGCATCGGGAAGGGCTACAGCCAGCGGCAGGCCGGGGAATCCCGCCCCTGCGCCGATGTCGACGAGGGTCTTGGCTGCGCGGACCGGGGCGAGCAGAAGCGCGCTCAGGCTGTCGGCGATGTGCTGGTCGACCGCATCCTCGGGCCGAAAGACCGTCGTATGTGGGTCCGGCTCCGCTTCCAGAGCGGAAAGCAGGCGTTCAAGGCGTGCCGCGCTGCCATCAGGCAAGCGGTAGGTCGAAGCGAGCTCGTCGAGGCGGTCGGCAACCGGCATGCAGCGCAGGTTTTACGCGATGGCCATCCCGGCGCGCCCGCCCGACCTGGCCCGCGTCCCCGTCCGGCAGCCAAAAGGCCCCGGCCCGCGTTTCACGTTTTACGCTCTGGCGACGCGAGTCGCCTGCGTTTCACGTTTTACGCGCCGCTTGCTTTGACCGGCGTGACGACCAGCCGGCGATCCGGCTCGTCGCCCTCGCTGTGCGTGTCCACATCCACGCGGTCGCGCAGGTACATGTGGACGATCCGGCGCTCCTGTGGGCCCATCGGCTCCAGCTCCACCGCGCGCCCGAAGGACAGCGCATCCTCCACCGCGCGGTCCGCTGCCCGCTTCAGCGCCGCCTCGCGGCGCTCGCGATAGCCGGCGGCGTCCACGACGACAGCCTTGTGGTCGGCCGAGCTGTGGAAAGCGGCGCGCATGGCGAGATGCTGCAGCGCGTCGATCGTCGCCCCGTGGCGCCCGATGAGCAGCCCGAGGTCGTCCCCGTTCACCGTTGCGCGGATCTCGTCGCCGGACTCTTCGATATCCACGCTCGCTCGCAGCCCGAGCGCCTGGACCACCCGCCCCACGATCGCGCGCACGCGCTCGGCAGGTTCGTCCGGAATCTCCTCAGACACCCGTTCGTACGCCTCCTCGTCCAGCTCCGCGCGCACGCGCGCGGGCGCCCCTGCCTCCTCGTCGCCCTCGTCCAGCACGTCGAACGAGACGCAGTCCGCAGTCACGCCGGGGAAGCGCGGCTCGAGCTGCTTCACCGCGTTCCACTTGGCCTCGCCGAGCGTGGAGCCCTCGGCCTCGGCCGTCAGATCAGTCGCCTCGTGCTCGCTCATCGCGCCGTACGCTAACGCCGACGGCCGGAGCGCTTCTTCTTCTTGCGCGGTGAGGGCGGCGGCGCCTTGGCCGCACCGTTGCCCCCGCCGCTGTCCTCCGCGGCCGGCGTGGCGGCCTTTGCCTTCGCCCGAGCAGGCTGTTTGGCGGCTGTACCTCCGTCGCCGCTCGAGCCACCGCCACCGCCACCGCCTCCCTTGCCGACCGCGGCAGCAGCTCCGGCGGGTATCGGCTCAGGCGGCGGCAGGAAGCGCTTGATGGTCAGCTGCTGGCCGATCGTCCACACGTTGGTCGTGACCCAGTAGACGAGCAGGCCAGCCTGGAAGCGGAACACGAAGATCACGAAGACGAACGGCAACGCGAGCATCAGCCGGCGCTGGTTGGGATCGGCGCTCATCGCGGTGAGCATGCTCGACGCGAGCTGCGTGCCCACGTACAGCACGATCATCACCGCGAGTGCGGCCGGGTGTCCGGTCAGCGGCTTCGCGAGGTTGGGGATGAAGAGGAAGCTCTCCTCGCCGGCGATGTCCGCCTTGAAGGTCGAGCTCCGCAGCAGGTAGAAGAGCGAGAAGAAGAACGGCAGCTGGAGCACTAGCGGCAGGCACGAGCCGAGCGGATTGACGCCGTGCTCCTGGTAGAACTTCATCAGCTCCTGCTGCTGGCGCTGCTTGTCCTCCTTGTAGCGCTCCTGGATGCGCTTCATCTCAGGCGCCAGGCGCTGAAGTGCCTGCATCGAGCGCACCTGCCGGAAGGTCAGCGGGAGGATCGCCGCCCGGATCACGAACGTCAGCCCGATGATCGAGGCACCCCACGAGAGCCCAACCGTGTTGTGCCAGAACTTCAGGATCGCGTCGTTCAGATCGACGAGTGGCTGCAGGAAAGTGGCGTACATGGTGTCGGCTTAGCGGGGGCGCGGTCGCGCGCGGAAAAGCTTCTGGTCCTCCGGGAAATCGACGCCGCCGAGGCTCCATGGATTACAGCGCAGGAGCCGCCAGGCGGCGAGTACCAGGCCCCGGAGTATGCCGTAGGACCGGATGGCCTGCACCGCATACTCCGAACAACTCGGGTGGTACTTGCAGCGCCGGGGGATCGCGGGTGAGATAGCCCGCTGGTAGACGCGGATAGGTGCGACGGCGATCGCCCGCAGCGCGCTCATGCCTCCGCCGTCCCCTCGAGCCCGGCCTTGTCGAGCAGCTCGCGCAAAGCCTCCTCGATGCCCGACTCTCCCTTCTCGCGCGCGAGCTCGCCGGCGTCGGGGCGCGCCACCAGGACGAAGTCGTGGCCGGCGGGCAGAGACTCCGACGATGCCCAGAACGCCTCGCGCAGCAGCCGCTTCACGCGGTTGCGCTCGACGGCGCCGCCCACCTTGCGCCCGACCGACACGCCGAGCCGCGGCTCTTCGTCGCCGGCGTCGGGACGCGGGAAGGCATGCAGCACCAAGTAGCGACTGGCGTGCGAGCGGCCCTCGCGGAAGACGCGATCGAACTCGGCACTGCGCGACAGGCGTCGGCGCTTCCCGCGGCGGGCACCGCCTCCCTCGCCGGGGAAAGCCATGGCTACGGAGTCAGGCGGGCGCGGCCCTTGTGGCGACGGCGCTTGAGCATCGCGCGGCCCGCGCGAGTGCGCATGCGGTGGCGGAACCCGTGGGTCCGGGCGCGCTTGCGTTTCTTGGGCTGGTAGGTGCGCTTCATAGATTCGACTCGAGCGAGTGGCGAAGTATAGGCAGCGGCCCTTCGACCTACTCTCGACCGCCCGCTTTCGCTTTTCCCGCGATTTGCGCCAACCCGATTTTTTCACCCCTCCGGACGGTGGTCCGCGCGGGGGGGCCGCGCTATACACTCGCCCTTCACCAAGGCCTCGGGGAGTTCGGTCCGACCGGCTGGGGAAGGGCACAGGACCCAGGGCCATATGTAGTCGCCACGAACCGCCCCGGAGGGCTGTCGCTGACCCGTGCCCGAAGAGCTCGAGAAACTGTGGGATGACGTCCGCCGCGCGCTGCGCGAGGACGTCACCGACTTCACCTTCCACATCTGGCTCGAGCCTCTCGAGCTCATCCACCGCGACGCCGGCACGCTGTTCGTCAGCGCGCCCGGCCATATCCGGACCTGGGTGAAGGAGCGCCACCGCGAACACCTCCAGCGCGCCGTTCAACGGGTTCTCGGTCCTCGCGCCGCCGTCGAGGTCGTCGACGAGGCCTGGCAAGCTCCAGAAGCCCAGCAAAACGCCGCAAAAACCCTTCCCGCCGACGCCTCAACCCTCAACCCCAAGTACACGTTCGGGCAGTTCGTCATCGGCGACGGCAACCGCCTCGCCCACGCCGCCGCCCTGGCGGTCGCCGAAATGCCTGCACATGCCTACAACCCGCTCTTCCTCTATGGGCCCCCGGGTCTGGGGAAGACCCACTTACTTCAGGCGATCGGCAACTACGTCCAGGTCTACGGCAACGGCCTGCGCGTCCGTTACGCCACCGTCGAGGACTTCACGAGCGACTTCGTCCTCTCGCTGCGCAAGGGCGACACCACCGGCTTCCGCGACCGTTTCCGCGGCGCCGACGTCCTGCTTCTAGACGACGTCCAGTTCCTCGCCGACAAGCTGAAGACCAAGGAGGAGTTCTTCCACACCTTCAACACCCTCTACGAGTCCGGCCGGCAGCTCGTTCTCACAAGCGACCGAGCCCCTGCCGACCACGACGAGTTCGAGGCGCGACTCCGCGAGCGCTTCGCCTCCGGCCTCGTGGCCGATCTCCAGCCGCCCGAGCTCGACGTCCGCCTCGCGATCCTCCGCAAGCGCGCCCGCCTCGACTCCATCCACGAGATCAGCGAGGACACCCTCCAGGAGATAGCCGCGCGCGTGAGCTCCAGCGTCCGCGCGCTCGAGGGCGCGTTGATTCGCGTGGTCGCCTACGCCTCGCTCAGGCGGGAAGACCCCACGCCCGAGCTCGCCCGCCACGTGCTCGCCTCCCTGTATCCCATGACCGCCGCGCCTCGCTGCTCGCTCGAGGCAATCCAGCAGGCCGCCGCGGTCGAGTTCGGCATCACCTGCGAGGCCCTGCTCGCCCAGGACCGCCGCCCCGCCGTGGCCTTTGCCCGCCAGGTCGCCATGTACCTCGCGCGTGAGCTCACCGAGGAGAGCCTCCCCTCCATCGGCGCGCGCTTCGGCGGCCGCAACCACTCCACCGTCCTCCACGCCCATCGCAAGATCCAAAGCGACCTCGAGCACGACGCCGAGGTTGTTCACAAGGTCCACGCTCTTCGCCGGCGCCTCCAGGACGAGACCTCATGACGACCGGCGCTACTGACAGAATCAACACGCCGCACCACAAGGCTTCAGGGCCGAACTTCCACTCCCCATGCGGCATCACCCCCACCTATCCACCCTTCAACAACCCCTATATCCACAAGATTCCTTAGATGAAGTTCTCTCTTTCACGTGACCAGTTCTTGAGCCAGCTCGGCATCGCCGTTCGTGGCGTTTCCACGCGCAGCGCCATCCAGACGCTTGCCGGCGTGATGATCCGCGCGGAGAACGGCGCCGTCGAGCTCCAGGCCACCGACATGGAGCTCGGCATCCGCGTGCGGGTAGACGCAGCGCCGGAGAAGGATGGCGCCGTGGTCCTGCCCGGGCGCCTGCTGCTTGACGTCGTCCGTTCGCTGCCGCAGGACGATCTGTCGCTCGAGCACCGCACTTCCGAGCAGGACGTGGAGGTGGTCTCGGGGCCCTCCAAGTTCCACCTCCGCACTTTGCCGCTCGACGACTTCCCCAAGCTTCCCGAGGCGGGCGACGCCGGCACCATGCACGTGCCGGCGGACGCGTTCGTGGAAACGATCGGCCGGGTGGCGCGCTCCGCATCGAGGGATGAGACCCGACCGCACCTCACTGGCGTGCTGGTCTCGGCGTCCGGCCAGGAGCTGCGCATGGTCGCGACTGACTCCTACCGGCTGAGCGTCAAGGAAACGACGCTCGAGAACCCGGTCGACGGCTCGCTCGAGGCGAACGTTCCGGCCCGAACCTTGCAGGAGCTCTCGCGAGTGGCCTCAGGCGGTGGGGCGGAGCAGATCGAGATAGCCGCGCTCGAGAACCAGGTGATCTTCAACCTGGGTGACGTGGTGATCTCGTCGCGTCTCGTGGAGGGCCGCTTCCCGAATTACCGCCAGCTCCTGCCGGAGTCCTACGAGCACGAGCTGAACGTCAACGGCCCGGAGCTGCTCGAGGTCGTGCGCCGCATCAGTCTGCTCGCCCAGAAGAATGCGCCGCTGCGGATGGGCTTCAGCGACGGCGCGGTGGAGGTCTCGGCTCAGACCCCTGATGTCGGTGAGGCGAGCGAGAGCCTGCCGGTGCCCTTCAAGGGTGAGCCGCTCGAGATCGGCTTCAACCCGGAGTTCTTCCGCGACGGGCTGGAGAGCGCCGAGTCGGACGAGGTGATCCTCAAGCTGATCAGTCCGCTGCGCCCGGGCCTGATCGAGTCCGGCGGCGAGGGCGGCGGCTTCATCTACCTTGTCATGCCGATCAGGCTGAACGTGTAGTCGAGCCTCATGGTGCGCGTAAAGCGCCTGGAACTCCGCGACTTCCGCAACTACGAGCGGGCGGAGGTGGCGCTCGGGCCGGGGCTTACCGTGATCTGCGGGCCCAACGGCGCCGGCAAGACGAACCTGCTCGAGGCGCTCTACTTCGGCTGCACCGGCCGCTCCTGTCGCACCTCCAACGAGCGCGAGCTCGTTCGCTTCGGGGAGAAGGTCACGCGCGTGTCCGTGAGCGTGGAGGCAGAGGACGGGCCGCACCGGCTGGACGTCGGCTTCGAGCCGGGGGAGGCCAAGCGCTTCCGCATCGACGATGCCCAGGTCGAGCGGCCGGCGTCGGCAACCGTGCGGCCGCTCGTGAGCGTGTTCATCCCCGACCGGCTCGACCTGGTCAAGGGAGCGCCGTCGCTCCGGCGCGCTCACATCGACCAGGTGGTGGCTGCGCTGTGGCCGTCGCGTGCCACCTCACGCGCCGACTACACGCGCGCGCTCGCCCAGCGCAACTCCCTGGTCGCGAGGATCCGCGCGGGCGGCGCCCGTCCCGAGCTGCTCGACCCGTGGGATATGGAGCTCGCCCGTCACGGCATCGCGGTCATGGAGGCCCGGCAGGAGGCGCTGCGCGAGCTCGAGGCACCGTTCGCCAGGCTTGCAGCGGAGCTCGGTTTGCCGGGCAGGTGCGCCCTCGAATACCGCCCGCGCTCAAAGGCCACTGACGTGGACGGACTGCGCGCCGAGCTCGCCGAGCGGCGTGAGGACGACCTGGCCCGCGGCTTCACCGCGCATGGTCCGCACCGCGACGACATGGCGCTCATCCGCGACCGCCGCGCGCTTCGCTCCTACGGCTCCCAGGGACAGCAGCGCGTGGGCCTGCTCGCCCTCCTGTTCGCCGAGCGCGAGGTGCTGCAGAGCGCCGGCAAGACGCCGCTCATGCTCCTCGACGACGTGATGTCCGAGCTCGATGCCTCGCGACGCGAGCGCCTGGTGGAGCTGGTGCGCTCGGGTGGCCAGGCGGTGGTGTCAGCCACCGAGGCGGAGCACGTGCCCGGCGCGCGCGAGTCCGACGTCGAGCTGCTGTTCGTGGCGGACGGCGCCGTGGCGCTGGAGGCCGCGGCGTGACGCCCTACAAGGAGCCGCGTCAGATCGCGGACGCGCTCGCGCGCGTGACTGCGAGGGCCGCGCCGGCCACGACGATCGCCCGTCTCCAGGGGGAGTGGGAGTCCGTCGCCGGCCCCGTCATCGCGGCCGAGGCGGAGCCCGTCTCCGAGCGTGACGGAGTGGTCACGGTGGCGTGCAAATCGGCAGTCTGGGCAAATGAGCTCGACCTGCTCGCACCCGGCCTCGTGGAGGGTCTGAATGAGGCCCTCGGGGCCCCCGCGGTGGGGTCGCTCCGGTTCGTCGTCCGGGGTAAGGGGCAACTTGGATAACAAATGGAAACAAACGCCCCTGCAAACGTACGTGTTTTTACGCGATTTGCGGGCATTTTCGGTACGTAAATGACGCGTTTCAACCGGTCACTTTGCTACCCTCTATACAGAGAGTTTGAGTCGCCCCGGCCCGCGCGAAAGACGGTCGCGGAGTCGGGGCTTTCCATGTGAGGACACACTTTGGCGAAGAACACGCGTAAGAACGGATCGGGCAGCTACGGGGCCCAGGACATCACCGTCCTGGAGGGCCTCGAGGCGGTTCGCAAGCGGCCCGGCATGTACATCGGCTCGACCGGTACGCGTGGCCTGCATCACCTGATCTACGAGGTGATGGACAACTCGGTGGACGAGGCGCTCGCGGGCGAGGCCGACCACATCGAGATCGTCATCCATCCCGACAACAGCGTCACGGTCACGGACAACGGCCGCGGCATTCCCGTCGGCATCATGGAGAAGGAGAAGAAGCCGGCCGCCGAGGTCGTGCTCACCGTGCTGCACGCCGGCGGCAAGTTCGGCGACGGCGGGGGCTACAAGGTCTCGGGCGGTCTGCACGGCGTTGGCGTCTCCGTGGTCAACGCCCTCTCCGAGGAGCTTCACCTGACGATCTGGACCGACGGCCACGAGTGGACCCAGTCGTACGAGCGAGGCGTTCCGAAGGCCGAGCTCAAGAAGGGCGAGAAGACCGACAAGCGTGGCACGCAGATCAGCTTCCTGCCGGATCTCGAGATCTTCGACTCGCTCGACTACGACCGCACCATCCTCGAGCAGCGTTTCCGCGAGATGGCGTTCCTCACGCGCGGCCTTCGCATCGAGTTCAAGGACGAGCGGGGCGAGGGCTTCCAGGCGAGCTTCAAGTACGACGGCGGCATCGTCGACTTCGTCAAGCACATCCACACGCAGGGCACGCGCGACGCGATCCACAAGAAGGTCATCTACCTCGAGGACGAGGGCGAGCCCGGCGAGCTCGAGGTCGCGATGCAGTGGAACAACTCCTACCAGGAGAACCTGCTCTCGTTCGCCAACAACATCAACACGCACGAGGGCGGCACGCACCTGTCCGGCTTCCGCTCGGCGCTCACGCGCACGCTCAACGCGTACGCGCGTCAGAAGCAGCTGCTCAAGGAGAAGGAGGACAACCTGCAGGGCGAGGACGTGCGCGAGGGTCTCACCGCGATCATCTCGGTGAAGGTGCCCGAGCCGCAGTTCGAGGGCCAGACCAAGACGAAGCTCGGCAATCCACCGGTCGAGGGCTTCGTACAGCAGGTGGTCAACCGGGCGCTCGGCGAGTTCCTCGAGGAGAACCCCACCGAGGCGCGCCAGATCATCACCAAGGCGGTACAGGCTTCACGCGCACGCGAGGCGGCGCGCAAGGCGCGCGACCTCACGCGGCGCAAGTCCGCGCTCGAGAACTCCACGCTGCCTGGCAAGCTCGCCGACTGTTCGGTCCGCGACCCGTCGCTCGCCGAGCTGTTCGTCGTCGAGGGTGACTCCGCGGGCGGCTCCGCCAAGCAGGGCCGCGACCGCAACACCCAGGCGGTCCTCCCGCTGCGCGGCAAGATCATCAACGCCGAGAAGAACCGCATCGACAAGGTGCTCGGCAACCAGGAGATCCAGGCGCTGATCACGGCGATCGGCACCGGCATCCGCGAGGAGTTCGACATCGAGCGGGCCCGCTACCACAAGGTGATCGTCATGTGCGACGCCGACGTGGACGGCGCCCACATCCGCACGCTCGTGCTCACCTTCCTGTTCCGCGAGATGCCCGACCTGATCGAGGCCGGCTACGTCTACCTGGCCAAGCCGCCGCTGTACAAGGTCAAGGCCGGCAGCCAGGACATCTACATCGAGAAGGAGTCGGAGCTCGAGGAGGTCCTGCTCCGCGACAAGCTCGAGAAGATGGAGGTCTCAGACCGCACCGGCGACAGCTTCAAGCTCACGCACGCACGCTGGCAGAAGTTCGTGCGCCTGCTCAAGCAGTACGAGGGCTGGGCGTCGTCGCTCCAGGCCGACTGGGGTCACAACGCCGTCCACTTCCTTGAGGTCACCCACCTCCTCGACGAGGGCGTGACGGATCCCGACGCCGCCGCCAAGCTGCTCGACGGCAAGACGCCGGAGGGCGAGGCCTACGACGTCGAGCTGGTCAGCCGCGACGACAAGCAGATGGTCGTCAAGACGATCGAGCGCAAGACGGGCTCGGCCTCGTCTCACCGCCTCCGGCCCGAGATGTTCGGCACCAGCGAGTACCGCAACTTCGTACGCGTCCACGGGGAGCTCAAGCAGCTCGCCGGCACGCCGCCGTTCAAGGTCGTCCTCGGCAAGAAGGACGACGAGGCGGAGTCCTTCGAGGACCTTCGCCGGGCCGTGCTCGACGTCGCCCGCGAGGGGGTCAACATGCAGCGCTTCAAGGGCCTCGGCGAGATGAACGCCGACCAGCTCTACACGACCACGATGGACGCGAGCCGGCGCACCTTGCAGCAGGTGCAGATCGAGGACGCGGCAGCGGCCAACGAGATCTTCTCGATGCTGATGGGCGAGAAGGTGGAACCCCGACGTGACTTCATCGAGCGCCACGCTCGCGAGGTCACCAACCTGGACGTTTGATGATGACCAACTCCTCATTGCCGCACACCTGGATGACGCGCCACCCCAGCGCTGGATCACCACCCGCCTCCTCACCGATAGCTTCAGCTATCGGCTCGTCGGCGTGCGGCGCCCAGCTTGGTCTGTCGCGCCCCCAGGCCCACGTCAACTCGAAGTTGGTCATCTAGATGGCTTCAATGGAAACACTCTCCGGCGGCAGCATCGAGCCGCGCGGGCTAGAGGAGGAGATGCGATCGTCCTACCTCGATTACGCGATGAGCGTGATCGTGGGGCGGGCGCTGCCGGACGTGCGTGACGGCCTCAAGCCGGTGCACCGCCGCGTGCTGTTCGCGATGCACGAGGCCGGCCTCCAGCCCAACCGCCCGTACCGGAAGTGCGCGCGCGTGGTAGGCGAGGTCATGGGCAACTTCCACCCGCACGGCGACCAGGCGATCTACGACACGCTGGTCCGCCTCGGCCAGGACTTCGCGCAGCGCTACCCGCTGGTCGACGGCCAGGGCAACTTCGGCTCGATCGACAACGATCCCGCCGCCGCCATGCGCTACACGGAGGCGCGGCTCGCACGTCTCGCCACCGAGATGCTGCGGGACATCGACGCCGACACCGTCGACTTCGGCCCCAACTACGACGAGTCGCGCATGGAGCCGCTCGTCCTGCCGTCGCGCTTCCCCAACCTCCTGGTCAACGGCTCCTCCGGCATCGCGGTCGGCATGGCCACGAACATCCCGCCTCACAACCTGCGCGAGACGATCGATGCGGTCACGGCGTACATCGAGGATCCGGAGATCGGCACCGTCGGTCTGATGAAGCACGTCAAGGGCCCGGACTTCCCGACCGGCGGAATCATCAAGGGCATCTCCGGGATCCGCGATGCGTACGAGACCGGCCGCGGCCGCGTGGTCGTCCAGGCGCGCGCTCACATCGAGCCGCTGCGCCAGGGCAAGGAGGCGATCATCGTCACCGAGCTCCCCTACCAGGTGACGAAGGGCGACGGCCGCAACGAGGGCACGGGCGTGATCAAGAAGATCGCCGAGGTCGTCAACGACAAGAAGATCCCCGAGATCTCCGATCTCCGCGACGAGTCGGACAAGAACGGCATCCGCCTCGTCATCGAGCTGAAGCGCGACGTCAACCCGCGCGTGGTGCTCAACAAGCTCTACAAGCACACGCCGATGCAGTCGACGTTCGGCGTCAACATGGTCGCGCTCGTCGACGGCGTGCCGCGCACCCTCGGCCTCGAGGCGCTGATCCGCAACTACGTGGATCACCAGCGCGAGGTCATCGTCCGGCGCACCAAGCACGAGCTGCGCCGCGCCGAGGCGCGCGCCCACATCCTCGAGGGCCTCCTCATCGCGCTCGACAATCTCGACGCCGTCATCGAGCTGATCCGCGGCTCGCGCGACCCGGACGTCGCGCGCGACGGCCTGATGTCGAACTTCGATCTCTCGCGCGAGCAGGCGCAGGCGATCCTCGACCTGAGGCTGCAGCGGCTCACCGCGCTCGAGAGCGGCAAGATCAAGCAGGAGCATGCCGACCTGGTCGAGCGGATCAAGGAGCTGCGCGAGATCCTCGGCGACGAGGACCGCGTGATGGGCCTCATCAAGGAGGAGCTCGGGGAGGTCAGGTCTCAGTTCGGCGACGAGCGCCGCACCGAGATCACGGCGTCCGAGGACGACATCGACATCGAGGACCTGATCGCCGACCAGCAGATGGTCATCGCGATCACGAAGTCGGGCTACATCAAGTCGCTGCCGCTCGACACCTACCGCAAGCAGAAGCGCGGAGGGATCGGCGTCACCGGCATGGACATGAAGGACGACGACTACATCGAGCACCTCTTCGTGTGCTCGACGCACGACTTCCTCCTGTTCTTCACGAACCGCGGCAAGGTCTACCGGCAGAAGGTCTACGAGCTGCCCGAGGCCTCGCGCACGGCGCGCGGGCGCGCGCTCGTGAACCTGCTGCCGCTGCGCGAGGGCGAGTTCGTCCGCGCCGTGCAGTCCACGCGCGACTTCTCCGAGGGCAAGTACCTCGTGTTCGCCACGCGCAAGGGCATGGTCAAGAAGACCGAGTTCCAGTCGTACAACACGCCGATCAAGGCCGACGGCATCATCGCGATCAAGATCCGCGACGACGACGAGCTCGTGGCCGTGCGCCGGACCGACGGCGACGACGACATCATCATGGTGTCGCGCTCGGGCCAGGCGGCGCGCTTCAGCGAGGCGCAGGTGCGCCCGATGGGGCGCGACACGAGCGGCGTCCGCGGCATGAACGTGTCGCGCGGGGACAATCGCGTGCTCGCGATGGACATCGCGCGCGACGACACCGAGCTGCTCGTGGTCACCGAGAACGGCTACGGCAAGCGCACCGCGATCGCCGAGTACCCGGTCAAGGGCCGCGGCACGATGGGCGTCAAGACGATCACCCTCACCGAGAAGAAGGGCGGTCTCGCCGGCGCGTTGATCGTCCGCGAGCACCACGAGCTCGTGTTCATCTCGCAGAACGGCATGGTGCAGCGCACCGGCGTGCGCGGGATCTCCAAGGTCGGTCGCCCGGGCCAGGGCGTGCGCGTGATGAACCTGCGCGATGACGACGTGGTGAGCGCGGTTGCGCTGGTCATGGAGACCAACACCTCGGCTCAGGTGCAGGAGGAGATCGCCGACGGCGTGGAGGACACGCTGGCGGCGGAGGGCGCCGATGGCGCCGTCGCGGCCGAGACGACCTCCGCTGCTCCGGTCGAGGAGGCCGAGGACGCCGAGGAGACGGGCGCTGACGACGGCGACGCTCCCGAGGCCGACGACTCCGAGCCCGATTCCTCCGAGGAGTAGCTTCGCCCGACCTCGTCGCCGGACCGTTTCGCGGTACTTGCGAACCGCGCTCTTTTTCTCATCTCCCGCGTCTGCTTACATAAGGGCTACCAGGGAAAGGAGGTGGTCCTAACTTGAGTGACAGTTTTTTCGGGACCCTGGAGGTGTCCGGCCGTTAGCCGGCGCTGAAGCGGACTAACGGAGTCCATCCAGGGCACCGTCGGATGGCGTAGGTGGGGGCTGGTCCCGCCCACCCAACCTGCTCAAGGTTGAGGACCGCCGCCGAAAGTTCAGCGAAACGGAAGAGGGGCGCTACGGCGCCCCTCTTCGTTTCGAGTTGGCAGTTGGCAGTTGGCAGTTGGCAGTTGGCAGGGCGGCGCTACCAGCCGGCGGCCTTCACCAGGACGTCGGCCTCTTCTAGGCCAGCTTCTCTGCAGCCCTTTTCCAGGGCGCGTAGCCCGAAGGCCTCTACCGGGCCCAGTGAGCCGGTGGCTTCGAGGCCCTGGTCCGCTGCTCTCGCGGCGCCCCAGGCGAGGATCTTGCCGGTGAAGGTGTAGCCGTTCACGCCGCGGAGCTCGACGCGCTCGAGCACGTTGCCTGCGGCATCCTGCGCCTCGGCGATGATCAGCGAGCCGCTCTTGGCGCGCTCCTCGGGGCCGGGCCCGCCGGTCGAGCCCTTCACGAAGCGGCCGGTGAGCTTCTCGGATCCGGCGCGCACGCCCGGCACTCCGCCGAGCATGGAGAAGCCCTGCATCGCGCGCGAGGCGGGACCGAACCAGCCGAGGTAGACGTCCACCTCGCGGAGCGACGGGTGCACGCGGGGCAGGGACAGGTGCTCCGAGCAGCCGACCGACATCCCGGTGAGCTTCTTGTTCTTGACCTCGAACGAGCGCACGCGCTTGGCGGAGCGCTCGGTCTGCACACGGCCGTCGCGATAGGCAAACGCCGGCGCCATCAGCACGCCGGCGACCGATGCCGCGGTGCCGCCGCTCATCGCGTCCTTCATGCTCCCGCCGCCGGTGATGAAGTAACCGACCGCGACCTTCACGGCCTTCTGGCCCGCCCGCTCCAGCGCAAGCGCCGCGGCCAGGTTGCCGGGCACGAAGTCGTATCCGAACGCGGTCACGAGCCCGGCGCCGCTCGCCTTGGCGGGGCCGTCGCGGCGCTCGAACACCTCACGGATGAACGGCGGCTCGCCCGTCGAGTCGAGGTAGATGCAGCCCGCCTCGATCGCCGCCTCCACCGCGGTCGACCCCCAGCGCAGGAACGGACCGACCGTGCTGACGAGCACGGTGTCCTTGTCGAGCAGCTCGCGCAGCGTGCCCGGCCGCATGACGTCTGCCACGGCGCTGTCGAGGCCGCCCAGCTCGCCGGCCAGCTTCGTCACTGCCGCCTCGTTGCGTGCAGCGAGCAGCGGCGCGGCGCCCCCCTCCACCAGCGCATCAGCCACCAACCGACCCGTGTAGCCCGTGGCGCCGAAGAGGACAATGCGTCGCATGTGAGGAACCTAACGGGTTCCGTCCGCCGTCCGCCGTCCGCCGTCGCATCAGTCCTGATGCAGGGCCACCCCACCGACCACGAGCGCCACACCTGTTGCCTCGGCCGGGCTCGGCACCTGCGTGAGCACCACGATGCCGATCACCGTGGCGGTGGCGGGCAGGAGCGAGACCATCAGCGCGTAGGTCGCGCGTGGCAGGCGGGCGAGGGCGAGTTGGTCGGTGACGTAGGGAATCACCGACGAGGACAGACCGACGCCGATCCCCGCCAGCACCGCGAGCGGGTCGCCGAACGCCGGCGCCGCGGCCCAGCCCGCCATCGGCGTGACCACCAGCGCGGCGATCAGCATCGCGGCGGCGAGCCCGTCAATGCCGGTGACGGAGTCGTCCTTGGCCACGCGGTCGGCGAGCACGATGTAGGCGGCGAACAGCCCGGCGTTGGCGAACGCGAACACGAGGCCGAGCGGCTCCGCCTCGAGGCGCACGTTGGTGACGAGGTAGACCCCGCCGACAGCCAGAGCCAGCGCTGCGAGGTTGCGCCGGCTCGTGACCCCGGCGGCTGCCAGCGCGATCACCGGCAGGAACTCGATCGCCGCCACCGTGCCGAGCGGCAGGCGGTCGATGGCCAGGTAGAAGCAGCAGTTCATCACCGCGAGCACCGCGCCCCAGGCGAGTAGGGTTCGCGCCGTCTCTCGGCGCGCGCGGCGGCACGCTCGCCACGGCCGCCGCCAGGCGGCGAAGATCAGCGCCGCCGAGGCGATGCGCAGCCACGCCACACCCAGCACGTCGACGCGCGCGAACAACAACACTGCGAACGCCGGGCCGAGGTAGTGGAACGTCGCGCTGACGACGAAGTAGGCGTGCGGAGGCACCCGTACACGTGAAACAGGAACAGAGGGAGAAGCAGTCACAGCGGACAGAATGGCGCGCTAAGACCCTTGTGGGAAGGCATAAACACAGGTATTCTGCGCACAGTGCCTTCGAATCAAAGTCCAGATGAAACGGACCGGAAGCTTCTCGAGGAGCTGCAGACCGACGCCCGCGTGAGCGTGGCCGAGCTTGGCCGGCGGGTCGGTCTCTCGGCGCCGTCGGTGGCCGATCGCATGCGCCGGCTCGAGGAGACGGGCGTCATCCGCGGCTATCGCACGGAGATAGACCCGCGTGCCCTCGGCTACGACCTCGGCGCCGTGATCCGCATCCGTCCGCACGCTCGCCAGATCCCGAAGGTCGCGCAGATCGCCACCGACACCCCCGAGGTCGTCGAGTGCCAGCGCATCACTGGCGACGACTGCTTCTTCATGCGTCTCTACGTCCGCGACGTGGAACACCTCGAGGAGGTGCTCGATCGCTTTACGCCGTTCGGGCAGACGACGACGTCGATCGTGCAGTCATCGCCGTTCCCGGCGCGCGGCGTGGCGCTCGCGCTAAGCGGCGACTAGGTACTGCTGCCACGCATCCGGGATGCGCGTCATCGCGACGTGCACGAACAGCGTCGGGCTGGGCGGGCGCGGCGCGTGGCGCGGATGCATGCCCGCCTGGCGCGGCAGCCGGTCGCCCTTGCGGCGGTTGCACGGCGCGCAGCAGGTGACGATGTTGTCCCACGCCGAGCTCCCGCCCTTCGAGCGGGGGACGACGTGGTCGATCGTCAGCGTGCCGCGCTCGCTGCCGCAGTACTGGCACGTCCAGCTGTCGCGGGCGAAGATCGCGCGGCGGGTGATCTTGCGGCTGTGCGCGTCGCGCGGGATGTGCACGTAGGTGATCAGCCGGATGACGACCGGCCGCGGCATCGTGAGACTCTCGGCGTGCAGCGCCCACTCGGAGTGCTCGAGCACCTCGGCGCGTTGCTTCAAAACGAGCACGGCGGCGCGCCTCACGGTGCACACGTTGATCGGCTCGTACGACGCGTTGAGAACCAGCACCCGGCCCAATGTGACCCCGCGCTGCTCCGGCCGGGCGCCCGGCAGCGCGGGTACGGAAGCTGGCTGTTCGCCAACCTCCTCAAGCACAGCAGGTACGGTGCTGCTCGCCCTGGTCACCTGCGGCCCAGTGTAGCGGCACCCCCCGGCAGTCTTGGACGGTTCTTGCTTAGGAAGCGGAGTTGCCGGCCGGCTGGAATGCGCCGTCGATCGCCTCGCGTTCCTCGGGCGAGAGCTCGAGCTCGGACTCCCCGTTGCGCACGCGCTTGACGTACACGCGCGCCTGCTCGCGGTGCAGGATCGACGAGACGACGACGCCCGAGCGGTGCGAATCGAGCAGCGCGTAGGAGCTCGACTGCTGGCCCGACATCTCGCCGTAGGCGTCGTAGCGGACGAGCGACGTGTAGGCGAAGCAGCCCTCGATCCGGCTCTCCGCGGAGCCCACGCGCTGGTCGAGACTCGACAGCGCCTCCTCGACCCAGTCGCGCAGTTCCACGAAGCCGGTCTCGAGCCGCTCGGCGTGGGAGACGAGGTCGCGCTCTCCCTGCGCGCCCATCACCACGCGCTGGCTCGCGCGCAGCCGGCGCAGCTTCACGGCGAGCACGATGCAGAAGAGGAGGGCCACCACGCCCACCCCCGCGGCGGCGAGAGCGACGATCCCCTGCGTGGTCGTCAGGTCGTCCATCGAACGAGCAGCCTAGCGACCCCCGGACCCGCTGGGATCAGCGGGTGAAGATGGCCTTGTAGGTCGCTTTGTTGTTCGTGAGGTTCTTCTCGCCGGGCACCGGCAGAACCTGGACGGTGATCGTCACCGGCTGGCCCGCGGTCGGCGTCTGCGAAAGCGCGACGTTGACAGTTTGCGGCGTGCCCTTGGGCAGCGTCGCGACCTTCTGCTCTGTGACGATCGGCTTGCCGGCGCCCGAGATCGTCACGCGAACCGTGACGTTCGATTCGTCGCTGTCGCCGCCGTTCGTCACCTGCACGTCGAAGGAGGTATTGGCGCTCGCCGGGATCGCGGTGGCCTGGGTCGAGCTCAGCGTCTGGCCGCCCGGCTTGACCACCGTGCTGCCGAGCGAGGTGCCATGCAGGCCGGGCGTGGCAGGCGTATTGGGGTTGGTGCCGCCGCCGCGGATGCGGGCGATGCGGTCGGCAACCGATGTCGGATCGAGCCAGGCAATGTCCGGCAGGAACGCGCTCTTCGGGATCTGCGCCTCGTCGAGCAGTCCCTGCTTCTTGAACTGCTTCTGCATCTCTGGCGTGAAGCGCTGCGAGTAGATCACGTCGCTGGCATCGAAATTGCGCATCTGGGCGGCGATCGCGCTGACCGCGGCCTGGCGGCCCTGGTCGCCGAGCGCGGTGCGGAGCAGGTTGGCGATGTTGGCGATCCCGTCGCGCCGGAACTCGAGCGTCTGGAGGAGGTAGTCCTGCGCGTTGTTGAGCTCGCCCGGGTGGCTCGTGCCGCGCGCGCGGTCGACGAGCTGCTCGGCCTGGACGCGAACGCCGTTGGCATCGTTCGTCACATCGACCGGGCTCGCCGAGTTGCCGCTGGGATTGCGCAGCAGGTTGAAGAGCTCGCCGCTCTGCTGGTCGGACTCCTGGACCAGCGCGGAAACGTCGCGGTTGTAATTGCGGAAGGCGCTGTGCTTGCGCGAGACCTGGCACGAATGGATGCCCCACACGAGCAGGACGAGGATCAGCACGCCGACCGCGATCGCGATGAGACGCCGGACCCAGAGGGTCTGGCTATCTACACCTGGCCCTTGGGGCGGTGGGCGGCGAGATGAGGTCCGCCGGGGGCGGTCGTCGGTTTCTTCGAACAAAGACATGCAAGCTGCGCGGCCTGCAACGGCCCCATGTCAGGCTATTACACCTGCGCGAGGCAGTATGACCCCCGCTCCGGCGGCAGGTCGCAGGTGTTTTGGCCCGAACACAGGAAGTTGAGATGGAACGTACTCGTACTGCTCGTACCGAAGCGCTGACCGCTGAAACAAGGTCGCAGGCCGCAGGTGGCAGGCCGCAGGCTCTGGCCGGTGGCTACATCCTGGGCCGCTATCTGCTGCAGGAACGCATTGGTTCGGGTGGGTACGGAGTTGTCTGGCGCGCCTGGGACGAGAAGCTCGAGCGCGAGGTGGCCGTCAAGGTCATACCGCGCGAAGCCGCTGATGGCCCGGCTCCGGTGCGGGCCGAACGCGAGGCGCGGGTGGCCGCGCGGCTCAACCATCCGGGAATCGTCTCTTTGTATGAGCTGGGTGGGGACGAGGAATCCGTTTACCTCGTCTCGGAGCTTGTTCGTGGCCGAACCTTCGCGGAGCTGCAGCGGGGGCGGGCGCTGTCTGACCGGGACGTCGCGCGTATCGGCATCGCGCTCTGCCAGGCCCTCCAGCATGCGCACGCCAAGGGCGTGATCCACCGCGACGTGAAGCCTCAGAACGTGATGGTGCTGGCCGAGCCCGCCGCCGGCGCGGGCTTCGCGAAGCTCACCGACTTCGGCGTGGCGCATCTGGCCGAGAGCGATCTCACGCGCACGGGCGACGTGGTGGGCACGCTCGCCTACATGGCTCCCGAGCAGGCCGAGGGGGAGCGGATCACAGAGGCCGTCGACGTCTACGCGCTCGCGCTCACGCTGTACGAGGGCTGGACGGGGTCGAATCCAATCAAGGCGCGCGGGCCGGCGGCCACGGCCCGCAACCTCGGCCGGCAGCTGCCGCGCCTCGGCTCGCGCCGCCGCGATCTGCCCGAGCGCCTGTGCCAGGCGATCGACGCCGCGCTCGATCCGCGCCCCGAGCGGCGGCCGTCGCTCGAACTTCTGCACAGCGCGCTCGAGCACGCCGAGGGCGAGCTGTCGGAGGAGGGCGGCCTGGTGGAGCCGGAGACGCTTGCGCGCTTCGGCCTCGCGGAGCGCACGCGCCGGCCGCGCGAGGCGCTCACCGTCCCGTCGCGCGCCGTGGCCGCCGTGGCGGCCGGGGTGCTGATGCTGCTGGCGATCGACCTGGTGGGCAGCGCGCCGCCCGTTGCGCCGATCGCCGCCGCGGGCGCGACCGCGCTTGCGGTGGCCCTGCTCCCGCGGATCGGCTGGATCGCCGCCGCGGCGGCTGTGGTCATCTGGATCGGGACGAAGGAACCAGGGACCGCCCTGGTGATCGGCGTGGCCGCCGCGGCCACTCCGCTCCTGCTTCCGCGCGCCGGCACGGTGTGGTCCGTGCCCGCGCTCGGCCCGGCACTTGGCGCGCTCGGGCTCGGCCCGATGTACCCGGCCGTGGCTGGCATGAGCTCGCGCAGCGCGTGGGCCAGGGCCGGACTTGGCGCGCTCGGCTTCCTCTGGCTGGCGGCGGCCGAGGTGCTCACCGGACACTCGCTTCTGTACGGCGTGGCCGACGGCACGCAGCCCCGCCCGCGCTGGGACGGCTCCTTCGCGCACGCCGCAGAGCACGCGATCTTTCCCGCCATCAGCGGCCCCGCGCTTGCGCCTGCGCTCGTGTTTGCCGCATTTGCGGTACTCCTGCCGCTGGCTGTGCGGGGGCGCTCGCTCACCTTCGACGCGATTCTCGCGGCGGCGTGGGCGGCGGGCCTCGTGGCGACGCTCCACGCCACAGATTCCCTGCTCTCGGCGAACGTTCACCTGGCCACCGCGCGCGGCACCACCGCGGGCGCTCTCCTGGGAGCCGCTTTGGCGGTCGCGGTGGCGCACGTGCGAGCCCCGGCACCGCCGTTAACTGCTCCAACTCTTCCCTAGGATGGCTGGGGAATGAGCGTTCTACGCAGCCTCGAGGCGAAGCTCGAAGCCTTCGTCGAGGGGGCCTTCAGCCGAGCCTTCAAGTCGCGGGTCCAGCCGGTGGAGCTGGCGCGCAAGCTTGCCAAGGAGATGGAGGAGAGCCAGGTCGTCTCGGTCTCGCGCACGTATGTGTCGAACGAGTACGTGGTCTTTCTCTCGCCCGGCGATCGCGAGCAGTTCGCGAGCTACGAGGGCGCGCTGCGCAAGGAGCTCTCGGACTACCTGCTCGAGCACGCTCGCGGGGAGGGGCTCGCGCTCGTCACCCGCCCGACCGTGGAGTTCAAGACCGATGACCGGCTCGGGCTCGGGGAGTTCGGCATCCAGGCGCACCTGATCCAGCCGCCGGACGAGGACTCCGGCGAGGTGGAGCCGCGCCAGGCGGACTACGGCCACACGATGGTCTACTCGCCCGACGCGGAGGCGCGCAGGCTTGTGGAGACGCCGGCGGTCGGCCGCGCGCTGCTCGTGGGAGACGGGCGGCGCACCGTGCTGAGCGGGGCGCGCGTTGTGCTCGGGCGCAGTCGCGACTGCGACGTGGTGCTCGACGATCCGAACGTCTCGCGCCGCCACGCCGAGCTGCGGCGTCAGGGCGAGACGTGGATGGTGGCGGACCTCGGCTCCACCAACGGGGTGAAGGTGAACGGCCGGCGCGTGGAGCACGCCGTGCTGAAGGCGGGCGACGAGATCACACTGGGCCTCTCCCGACTGTCCTTCGAGCAGGAGTAGCCATGACGACCGACCCGGTCGCTGTTGCGCTCAAGTTCGCCTTCCTGATCGTGCTCTACCTGTTCCTCTTGTGGGTGGCGCGTAGCTCGATGAAGGACATGACGCGGCACGAGGATTCGAGCATGGTGGCCGAGGGGCCGACGCCCGCCGCGCGCGAGCAGCGCCGCCGCCCGGGGCCCGACCTGCGCGCGGGCGTTGAGCCGCGGCTGGAGGTGATCGCCGCGATGGGCCACGAGCCCGGCACGGTGTTCGACCTCGGGGACGGCGGCGCGACGATGGGGCGCGCCTCGAGCTCCGACATCGAGGTGGACGACCCGTTCGCGTCGTCCGCCCACGCACGCATCTTCCCGCGCGGGGACTTCATGTTCATCGAGGACATGGGCTCGACGAACGGGACCTACCTGAACGGCCGACAGCTGCGCAAGGCCGAGCAGCTGAAGGTGGCGGACAAGGTTCGCATCGGCGACACCGAGTACCGCTACCAGGAGTAGCTCCTTGGCACTCAGAATCGCGGAAGAGGCAGGGCTCACCGACGTAGGCCGTCAGCGGCATACGAACGAGGACCGCTTCTACGAGTCCGCGCCGATGTTCGCCGTCGCGGACGGGATGGGCGGCGCGCGCTCGGGCGAGGTGGCGTCGCAGATCGCCGTGGACGAGTTCACGCAGCACGAGGGCGCCGACGGCAGTCCCGAGGATCGTCTGGCGAACATCGCGCGGGCGGCGAACCGCAAGATCTACGACCTGGCGCGCTCGGACGAGTCGCACGCCGGGATGGGCACGACGCTGACCGCCGCGCTGGTGGGAGAGAACGAGATCTCGCTCGGGCACGTTGGCGACAGCCGCGCCTACCGCTTCCGCGACGACGAGCTCGAGCGGCTCACGCAGGACCACTCGCTCGTGGAGGAGCTGATGCGGATGGGCAAGCTCTCCGCGGAGGACGCCGAGGTGGACCCGCGTCGCTCGATCATCACGCGCGCGCTCGGACCCGAGCCGACCGTCGACGTCGAGACCTTCACCTACCCCGCCAAGGACGGCGACGTGTACCTGCTCTGCTCCGACGGGCTCACCGGCATGGTGACCGAGGAGCGCATGGCCGAGATCCTGCGCGCGCGCTCGTCCTTGCAGCAGGCCGCCAAGCAGCTCGTGGACGAGGCGAACGCCGGCGGCGGCAAGGACAACATCACCGTCGTCCTGTTCAAGCTCGTGGACGAGGCGAGCGGGGGCGGCGAGGAGTCGGACACACTGAGCGGTACCGAGGTGCTGCCGGCGCAGGGCGGGCCCGCCGTCGATCCGGGCGGCAACACGGTCGTCATCCCGGCGGCCCCACGTCCGCAGTCCGCAGTCCGCAGTCCGCAGTCCGCCGCGTCAACCGCCCTGCCGACTGCGGACCGCGGACCGCGGACGCCGCCAGAGGCCGCCAGAGGCCGCCGGGCCCGCTGGCCGTTGGCGGCTGCAGTCGCGTTGATCATCCTCTTCGCCGCGATCGGCGGCCTCTATGCGGCCTCCCGTGAGCTCTACTTCGTCGGCACCGACGACAACGGTCTCGTGACGATGTACCGCGGCGTGCCGTACGACCTGCCGCTCGGCATCAAGCTCTACACGGAGCAGTACGAGAGCAGCGTGCCGGCCGCGGCCCTGCCGGCACGCCAGCGGCACGCCGTGCTGAACCACCGTCTGCGCAGCCGCGGCGACGCCGTGGACCTGTTGCGCTCGCTCGAGCGGAGCGAGGGGTAGCCGATGTCGGCACGCTCACGCGAGCTGTTCGGCCTGCTGCCGGTGACCCTGCTTGTCACCGGTGGCTTCACCGCCGTGCTCATCACCCGCTCGTCGCAGATCAACAAGGTCACGCTCACCTACGGCGCGTTCTTCCTCGGCTGCTGCCTGTTCGCGCACATCTTCATCCGGGCGCGCCTGCCCAACGCGGACCCCTATCTGTTCCCGCTCGGCGCGCTGCTCGCCGCGTTCGGGCTGGTGATGATCTACCGGATCGACCCGAAGCTCGCGCGCCAGCAGGCCGAGTGGTTCGTGGTCGGGCTCGCGCTGTTCTGCGCGACGATCGTGTTCCTGCGTGACTACCGCGTGCTCGAGCGCTACCGCTACACGATCGCGGCGGTGAGTATCGGGTTATTGCTGCTGCCGCGGGTGCCGGGAATCGGCGGTGCGACGAACGGCGCATACCTGGCGATCCACTTCGGCTCGCTCCAGTTCCAGCCCGCCGAGTTCGCGAAGATCGGCATCGTCATCTTCCTGGCGAGCTACCTGCGCGAGACGCGCGACGTGCTCGTCCGCGGGCGTATCCCGCGCATCAGCCTCAAGCACATCGGCCCGCTGCTGCTCGTCTGGGGCCTCGCGATGCTGATGCTGATCTTCATCCGCGACCTGGGCAGCTCGATCATGTTCTTTGGCGCCTTCCTCGCGATGCTCTACGTGGCTACGGCGCGGATCTCGTTCGTCGTTGCCGGGCTTGGGATCTTCGCCGCCGGTGCGGTGTTCTTCGCCAACCACGTGCCGCACGTGCACGAGCGCGTCCAGATCTGGCTGCACCCGTTCCGGCCGAGCCTGGTCGAGGGCGCCGGCTATCAGATCGCGCAGGCCCTGTTCGCGCAGGCCGACGGCGGGCTGTTCGGACGCGGGTTCGGCCAGTCGCTGTTGCAGTTACCCGTGGCGGGAGGTCGCTCGGTCACGATCCTGCCCGCCGCGCACACCGACACGATCTACGCGGTGATCACGGATGAGCTCGGCCTGTTCGGGGCGGCCGCGCTCATCCTCGTCTACATGCTGTTCGCCGCGCGCGGGTTCAAGACGGCGCTGATCGCGCACGACGGTTTCTCGAAGCTGCTGGCCGCGGGGCTCGCGTCGGTGTTCGCGCTGCAGGTGTTCGTGATCGTCGGCGGCGTGACGCGTGTGATCCCGCTGACCGGTGTCACGCTCCCGTTCGTCTCCTACGGCGGCAGCTCGATCCTCGCCAACTTCGTGGTGCTGGCCTTACTGCTGATCATCTCGAACAGCGCGCGCACCGGACCGGCGGAACGCGGAGGCGTGGTTTGAACCGCCAGATCACCCAGCTCTTCGCCGTTGTACTCGTGCTGTTCACGCTGCTGATCGTGTTCACCTCGCGCTGGACGGTGTTCGAGGCGAAGAGCCTCCAGAACCAGACCGCCAACCGGCGGCCTCTGCTCGAGCAGCTCCAGATTCCGCGCGGGTTCATCCTCGCCGCGGACGGCACTCGGCTCGCGGTGAACAAGCGCACGGGTCACGGGCCGACGCTTCGCTACAGCCGCATCTACCCGACGAACGACCTGTTCTCGCACACGGTCGGCTACTCGTTCATCTCACACGGCAGCGCCGGACTCGAGAAGAAGTACAACGACGACCTCTCCGGCAACGCCAACGAGTTCTCTTCGATCATCGACGAGCTGTCGGGCCAGAAGAAGGAGGGCAACGACCTCCACACGACGCTCGACCCGGCGGCGCAGCGGCTTTCGCTCCAGCTGCTCGCAGGGCGGCCTGGATCCGTGGTGGCGCTCGACCCGCGCAGCGGCGCCGTGCGCGTGATGGCGAGCGTGCCGGACTACAACCCCAACGACATCCCGACCGACTTCAAGCAGCTCAACACCGACAAGGCCGCGCCGCTGTTCAACCGCGCGACGCAGGGCGGCTACCCGCCGGGCTCGACGATGAAGGTGGTGACCGCCACCGCCGCGATCGACAGCGGGCGCTACACGCCGAACTCGGTCGTGTCGGGCAAGTCGCCGAAGATCCTCGGCGGCGTGCCGCTCTCGAACTGCTGTACCGAGGGCAGCGGCAACTATGGTCCGCTCACGCTCACCGAGGGACTGGCCAAATCCGTGAACACCGTTTGGGGTGAGGTGGGCGAGAAGCTCGGCAACGACATCATGTTCAAGTACATGAACCGCTTCGGCTTCGACAAGAAGCCGCTGCTCGATCTTCCGTCGGACGAGCTTGGGGTGAGCGGTGTGTACGGATCGCACGGCCAGCTGCTCGGGCCGAACGACGCGATCGACATCGCGCGCGTGGCGATCGGGCAGGAGCGCCTGCGGGTGTCGCCGCTCCAGATGGCCGAGGTGGCCGCGGCGGTGGCGAACGGCGGCAAGCTGATGAAGCCGCGGCTCGTCGACCGGATCGAGACCCCCGAGGGTCGCGTGGTGGACACGCGCGGGCCCGCCGAGATCGACCAGGTGATGAAGGAGTCGACCGCGCAGCAGGTGACCGCGATGATGGAGCAGGTGGTGAAGGCCGGCACCGCGACATCCGCGCAGATCCCCGGCATCACCGTGGCCGGGAAGACCGGTACGGCCGAGGTGGCGAACGGCACGGCCAACCAGGCGTGGTTCATCGCGTTCGCGCCCGTGCCGAATCCGCGCGTGGCGATCGCGGTGACCGTCGAGCGCACGCAGGGCGAGGGCGGCACGGTGGCGGCGCCGATCGCCAAGCAGGTGATCGAGCAGATGCTGGGGGCGAACGGCTGATGGCCGAGGTCGCGGGCAACACCGTCGTTGACGGCCGCTACCGGATCCTCAACCGGATCGGGTCGGGCGGCATGGCCGACGTGTACGTGGCCGAGGACACGCACCTCGGCCGCCAGGTGGCGCTCAAGGTGCTTCACCACCGCTTCGCTCAGGACCAGGAGTTCGTCGAGCGCTTCCGGCGGGAGGCGAGCGCCGCCGCCGGACTCCAGCACCCCAACGTGGTCGGCGTGTTCGACCGCGGCGCGCACGACGGCACCTACTACATCGCGATGGAGTTCCTCCAGGGCGAGACGCTCAAGGACCTCATCAAGCGCGAGGCGCCGCTGCCGCAGGAGCGCGCGATCGACCTCGGTATCCAGATCCTGCGCGCGGCCGGCTTCGCGCACAAGCGCGGTGTGATCCACCGGGACTTCAAGCCGCACAACGTGATGGTCGGGCCGCAGGGCAACGTGAAGGTCACGGACTTCGGCATCGCGCGGGCCGGCGCCTCCGAGATGACGGAGACCGGCTCGATCATGGGCACCGCGCAGTACCTGTCGCCCGAGCAGGCGCAGGGGCACGGGGTGACTGCCGCGTCCGACCTCTATTCGATCGGCGTGATCCTCTACGAGATGCTCGGCGGCAAGGTGCCGTTCGAGGGCGACAGCGCGGTGTCGATCGCGCTCAAGCACCTCAGCGAGCCGCCGCCGCGGTTGGCCGCCGTGCGGCCGGACATCAACCCGGCGCTCGAGTCCGCGGTGATGAAGGCGCTGGCGAAGCAGCCCGAGCAGCGCTACGCGAGCGCGGACGAGTTCATCGCCGCCCTCGAGGCTGCCCGTTCCGCGATCGCGTCCGGGACGAACGGCGGCAAGGGGCAGGACACCGCGGTGTGGGCGCCGGTCGCCCCGCCGCCCACGGGTCCGGTCGCCACCACCGGCCGCCGCGGTCCGCGCCGCTGGCCGTGGATCTTGCTCGGACTGGTGCTCGCCGCCGCCATCGGCGTGGGTATCTGGGCGCTGCTGCAGAACTCGCGCGTGACGGTGCCCGACGTGACCGGCAAGCAGGAGGCTGCCGCCACGGTCACTCTCGACGGCCACGGCTTCGACGTGCAGGTACGGCATCGCGAGAGCGGCTCGCCGGTGGGCCAGGTGATCGGCCAGAGCCCCGAGGCCGGGACGAAGGTGGACAAGGGCTCGACCGTCACCCTCCAGGTGTCGAGGGGGCCGGGCACCGTCGAAGTGCCGCTCGTGACCGGGCTGACCTTATCGACGGCGACGAAGGCCTTGACCAGGCGCGGGCTGATCGCGGACTCGACCTCGAGACACTCGACCACCGTGCCCAAGGGGCAGGTCATCCAGACCTCGCCCCCGGACGGCACCACGGTGCAGAAGGGCTCCCGCGTGCAGGTGATCGTCAGCAGCGGGCCCGTGCAGGTGAAGGTGCCCGACGTGTCTGGTCAGACGACCGCGGCTGCCCACTCCACGCTGAAGAACGCCGGGCTGTCGTACACCGACAACCAGGAGAACTCGGACAAGCCGAAGGGCACGGTGATCTCGCAGGATCCGCCCGGCGGCACGACGGTGAACAAGGGCACGAGCGTGACGCTGACGATCTCGAAGGGGCCGGACACCGCGCAGGTGCCGGACGTGACCGGGCAGAGCCCCGCGCAGGCCACCGCCACGCTTCAGGCGGCGGGCTTCAAGGTGCAGGCGAAGGACAAGACGACCACGGACCAGACTCAGGACGGCATGGTGATCCAGGAACGGCCGGTGGCGGGCACGCTTCTCAAGAAGGGCCGCACCGTGGTGATCTACGTCGGCCGCTTCCAGACCAATACGACACCAACCAACCCGGGCACTCCGGCCGAGCCCACTCCGACCACGCCGTGAGGGTCGCTCTCCTAGCAGGCGGCCGCTCGAGCGAGCACGAGATCTCGCTCTCCTCCGCGGCGTCGGTGCGCGACGGGTTGGCCGAGGGCGGCCACGACGTGGTGGTGATCGAGATCGGCCGCGAGGACGGCCGCTGGACCTGCGACGGCGAGCCCGTGACGCTCGACCCGGGCGCTCCGCCGCTCGGCGCCGACATCGTCTTCCCGGTGCTGCACGGGCCGTTCGGGGAGGACGGCACGGTGCAAGGGCTGCTCGAGACACTCGACGTTCCCTACGTGGGCGCGGGAGTGCTGGCGTCGGCCGTGTGCATGGACAAGGCGGTGTTCAAGGACCTGATCGCGAGCCGCGGGCTGCCACAGGTGGAGTACGCCGCGGTGCGCGAGGGCGTCGACCCGGGCGAGCTGGTGGAGCGTCTCGGGCTGCCGCTGTTCGTCAAGCCGGCGCGGCTCGGCTCGTCGGTAGGGATCTCGAAGGTGGGCATCGCGGAGGAGCTGCCGGCGGCGCTGGCACTGTCGTTCGCTCACGACCCGGTCGCGATTGTCGAGCGCATGCAAACGGGCATCGAGGTGGAGTGCTCGGTGATCGGCAACCGCGAGCCGGTCGCCTCGATCCCCGGCGAGATCGACGCGCATGCCGACTGGTACGACTTCGAGGCCAAGTACACGCCCGGGGGCATGGAGCTGATCGTGCCGCCCCGTCTCGACGAGGCGGTGAACGAGCAGGTGCGCGCGCTGGCCGTGGAGGTCTACCGGAGCGTCGGCTGCTCGGGCTTCGCGCGCGCCGACTTCTTCGTCGAGGACGGCGAGCGCGTGCTGATCAACGAGCTCAACACGATCCCCGGCTTCACGCAGACGAGCGGCTTCCCGAAGATGTTCGCCGCCTCCGGGCTGCCGTTCACTGAACTCCTCGACCGGCTGCTCGAGCTGGGCCTCGAGCGCTACCGCGAAGAGCGCGCCTACCGCTTCTAGCGGCTGAGCGTGAGCTCGTTGATCCCGCCCTGGCCGTTCGCCGGCAGCTCGGTGATCCACACGAGATAGAGCTGGTAGCTCTTGCCCTTGGTATCGATCGGGACGTGGGCGACGTCCTGCACGGTGAACGTGCCCGACACGGGCGTCCAGCCACCGATGTTCGGCGGCGCGCCCGGCCCGTCCGCGGCAAGGACCTGGGCCTTGTAGGTGGACTGGCGGCTGATGATGTCGAGCTTCCGCGCCGCCACCGGATCGCCGGTATCGACGTACAGTCCCACGCCCGGCTTGGTCGCCGGAATTCCGCTGTCGTAGGTCTCGGTGGTCCAGGCGGAGACCGGGTTGTGGTCGATCGCCTTGCCCGTGTCTGCATGGTGCTCGCCGTCGCCGCCGATCGGGTCGTAGTCGTGAGCTGAGCCGACCGGCAGCTTCAGCGCCACGAGCGCGGGTGTGCCCTTCGGTTGCGTGGGCTCGTTCGTCGGCGGCTTGGACTCGTGCGTGCGGCTCACGAGCAGCACGATCGCCACCGCCACGAGCGCGGCGAACAGGGCCGTGAGCGCGGCGGCACGGCGTGGGAAGCGCAGGCGCCAGGGCACGCGGTAGCGCTCCTCGGGCAGGGCGCGCAGGACCGTGGTCGCCTCGCCGCTCGTCTCGCCGGCGCGCGAGGCCTCGAGCGCGAGCGCGCCCTCGAGGTCGCCGAGCATCTCCTCGATCGACTGGTAGCGGTTGCGCGTCTCCTTGGCGGTGGCGCGGTCGACGATGGCGGCCGTGTTGGCGGAGACCTCCGGCCGTGCGAGTTGCACGTCGGGTAGCGGCTCGCGCACGTGCTTCATCGCGACCGCCACCGGGGCGTCGGCGCGGAACGGCACGTCGCCCGTGAGCATCTCGTACAGCACGACGCCGAGCGAGTAGATGTCGGACTGCGGCGTCACCTCCTGGCCGAGTGCCTGCTCGGGGGAGACGTAGTCGGTGGTGCCGAGCACGCGGCCGGCGAGCGTCAGGCCCTCGCCGCTCTCGAGCGAGCGCGCGATGCCGAAGTCGGTGACCTTCGCGCGCCCATCGGTGTCGAGCAGGACGTTCTGCGGTTTCACGTCGCGGTGCACGAGCCGCTCGCCGTGCGCGGCCTGGAGGGCGTATGCGATTTCGATCGCGTACGCGAGCGCCTCGGGGACCGGCAGCCGGCCGAGCCGCCGGATGCGCTCCTTCAGCGTCTCGCCCGAGATGTACTCGAAGACGATGTAGGGACAGCCCTGGTCCTCGCCGGCGTCGATCACGGTGACGACGTGCGCGTGGTTCAGGCGGGCCACCGCGCGGGCCTCGCGGCGGAAGCGCTCCAGCTGGTCGTCGTCCTCCGCGATCTCCGTCTGGAGGATCTTGATGGCCACCCAGCGCTCGAGTGTCTCGTCGAAAGCGCGGTAGACGGTGGACATCCCTCCGGAGCCCACTCGCTCCTCCAGCCGGAAGCGTCCGCTGAGAAGAGTGCCTATCACTGCTGGTCTATTTTGGGCGACTCGATGGCTGTGCGCATCAGATATTTCACGGATCCGTCGTGCGCGTGGTCCTGGAGCACCGAGCCCAAGCTACGGCGCCTCATGGTGGAATTCGGCGACTCCCTGTCCTGGACCTACGTGATGGGCGGTCTCGCCCGCGACTTCACGGCGGCGAAGGACGGTGGGGAGAAGGCGTATCGCTGGCTGCTCACGCACTGGCTCGATGTGTCGGAACAAGCGGGAATGCCGGTCGATGCGCGGCTGTGGAGCGAGGGACCGATCACGAGCAGCTATCCGGCGTGCATGGCGGTGAAGGCGGCGGCGGAGCAGGCGAGCGACGGCGGCTACGCGTATCTGCGCGCCGTGCGCGAGGGCCTGTTCTGCTTTCGGCGCAAGCTCGACAACACCGAGGCCCTCGTGGAGGAGGCGCGCGGTGCGGGACTCGATGTGCAGCGCTTTCGGGTCGATCTCGGCTCGCACGCGATCGTGGAGGCCTTCGGGGCGGACCTCGAGGCCGCGCGCGACATCCCGGACGACGCGCGCGAGCGCGACGGCGTGAGCAAGAAGACGGGCCCCGAGCGGCTCACCTTCCCGACCATGGCGTTCGAGGCCGAGGACGGCTCAGTGCGCCACGTCTACGGCTTCCGTCCCTACGAGGAGTACCGCGACGCGGCGCTCGCCTCCGGCGCGGAGCCAACAGGCGACGAACTTGGCGCACTCGACGCAATCAAACGCTTCGGCCGCATGGCCACGAAGGAAGTCGAGACAGTGTGCGACCTACCAACGCCACGAGCGAACGCCGAGCTCTGGGAACTAGCCCAGGACCATCGGCTAAAACCGATCAGGGTTTTGACCGGGTGGCTGTGGGAGGCGGCCTGACCGGCGGACGGCGGACGGCGGACTGCGGACCCGGAGCGCTATTGCGAACGCAATAGCGCGACCAAACTGTCGTACTCCTCACTGCACGCCGGGCAGCCGTCGAGGTGCGCGCGCATCCCGGGGACCGCGCTGTCCGGATCGCCGCCGCCCACCTCGATCTCGACGTATCGGTCGAGCTTCTCGAAGCACTCGTCGCAGCCGATCTCGGGCCCGACGGGACCGAGCACGCCGCCGAGGAGCTCGCTCTTGTCCGGCTCAGTCATGCGGCCTCCTGACGTTGAAGCTCGAGGTCGAAGCCCTGTTCGGCCAGCTGCTGCCGCAGCTTGCGGCGCGCGTCGTGAAGCGTCTTGTAGACCGCGCCGCGGGTGCTGTCGAGCCGTTCGGCCAGCACGTCGATGGGCACGCCCTCCAGTGTGACCGACACGAGCACGACGCGCTGGTGCGGGGTCAGCACCTCCTGGATCCCGCGCCGCACCGCGTCCATCAGCTCGCTCGTCTCGGCCTGGCCTGCGGGTCCCTCCTCGAGCACGGGCATGCGCGTCCAGGCTTCGGGGTCGAGAGCCACCTCGCGGTCACGCCACGATCGACGGCGCACCTTGGTGGCCGCCTCGAGCAGCGCGAACTTGTAGACCCAGGTGGTGAAGCGGCTCTCGCCCCGGAACGTGTCGAGCTTGGCCAGCACCTTCATCAGGGCGTCGTGCGCGGCATCCGCCGCAAGCTGCTCGACGTCCACCGCCGAGTCGAGCGCGCTGCGCCGGCGCCCGACCTCGAAGCGTGCGGCGCGGAGCAGCAGGCCATGGAGGCGCTCCGTCGCGTCCTCCTGCTCGCGGCCGCCCGCCGTCAGCGACGCGAGCCACTCATCCGATTCCGGCATCGTGGTCAACAGTGTGAGGACCGGGCTCATCGCTTGCGTAGTTCAGACGCAGCGAGCGCGCTCTTTCTTACGTCGTAAGGAATCGCAGCGGGTGGACGCAAACGCCATGACCCCGAAAGGAGATCGTTCATGGCATCAACAGCAGTCCCAATCCCGACGCTCGATACTCGAGACTCGATACCCACGACAGCGCCTGCCGACTGGAGCGACGCCCGCTACCAGTCGTACATGCTGCTGCGTCTCGCCTTCACAGTCGCGCCGATCGCGTTCGGCGTGGACAAGTTCTTCAACGTGCTGGTCGACTGGCCCAAGTACCTCGCGCCCTGGATCAACAACATCGCGCCGGGCTCCGGCCAGGACTTCATGTACTTCGTCGGGGCGGTGGAGATCGTCGCCGGCATCGTGGTGGCCATCAAGCCGCGCTACGGCGCGTATCTGGTGGCCGGCTGGCTCGCGGGCATCGTGATCAACCTGCTCACCTACTCGGGCTTCTACGACATCGCGCTGCGCGACTTCGGGCTGATGCTCGGTGCACTCACGCTGGCACGGCTGGCCTCCGTATATGACCCACCGCTACGCCTCGGGCGCTGACCTGCGGACTGCGGACTGCGGACTGTCGACTCAGCCGGGGAGATCGTCGGGCAACGGAACCTCCTGGGGCGGGCGGCCATCGCCGCCTTCGTCCCAGGACTCCCACGCCCGGCCGTCCCGCCCGACGTGCTCGCCGTGCCCGCCCAGCGCAAGCATCACGAGGCGCTCCTCGCCACGGTTCACGAGCTGGCGCCGCTCGGCCGCGCCGACGCGGACCAGCTTGCCGCGGCCGAGCACGTGCTCCTCGCCGTCTTCCAGGATCAGGGTGAGCTCACCCTGGAGCACGACGTAGACCTCCTCCTGCTGCTCGTGCCTGTGGACGCGTCCGCGCTCGCGCGGCTGCAGCGTGATCAGGTTCATTCCGAAGCTCGTCACGCCCAGCTCACGGCGCAGCGACTGGAAGCGCTCGCCATTGCCCGGGTCCAGGGTTGCGAATCCGACGTCCCGTTCGGCCATGACGCGCGAGCTTACGACAGCCAGCCGAGCTCGGTTTGCCTGGACTTCGGCAGCTTGGACATCACGAGGTCGTAGGAGTCCTCGATCATCTCGAGCACCATCTGCTCCGACAGCGAGCCGTTCAGGTAGACGGTGTTCCAGTGGCGCTTGTTGAGGTGGTAGCCGGGGATGATCTCCTCGTGCGCGCCGCGCAGCCCCTCGGCGAGCGCGGGCTCGCACTTGAGGCTGACCCGGAGCGGCTTCCCCTTGAGCCGCGAGAGGGCGAACATCTTGCCCGCGACCTTGAACACGGAGTTCTCGGGGCCGAACGGAAACGTCTCCTCCGCGCCCGGCATCGCGAGGCACGCGCGGCGCAGGCGCGCCGCGGTCATGCGCGCTGGAAGCCCTCGCCGCGGCGGCCGTTGAGTCCCGCGCCGGGCAACTCGACCACTCCGGCCTCGGCGGTCACGCTTCCGATCACGGCCGTCCCCGGGTGGTGGTCGCCGAGCAGCTCGACGGCGGCGCCCGCCTGCGCCTCCGGCACGACGCAGCAGAAGCCGCAGCCCATGTTGAACGTCTCCCACATGTCCTCGGCGGAGACGGAGCCGCGCTCGGCGACCAGCTCGCATACGGGCGGCACCGGCAGGGGGGCGGAGATCGACCAGCCGACCGTCTCGGACAGCCGCGGCAGGTTGAGGAAGCCGTCGCCCGTGATGTGCGCGAGCCCGTGGACGTCGACAGCGTCGCTGCGCAGGAGGTCGAGCGCGGCGCGCACGTAGATCGCGGTGGGGCGCAGCAGCTCGTCGCCGACGGTGGCGCCGCCCAGCTCCGGCGGCGCTTCCTCGAGATGTGGCAGCGTGCGGCGCGCGAGCGTGTACCCGTTCGAGTGAAGGCCGTTCGACGGCAGGCCGATCACGGCGTCGCCCGGCACGATGGCTTCGCCGCTGACGATCGCGTCGAGCGCGACCAGCCCGAAGGAGGACGCCGCGAGGTCGAAGCCGCGCGGGGAAGGATGGCCGCGGATCAGCTCCGGCAGCTGCGCCAGCTCGCCGCCCGGAATCTCGACTCCGGCCTGCTCGGCGCCCGCCTTGAGCCCGACGCCGATCTGCCGCAGCACGTCGGGATCGGCGTCCTCGACCGCGATGTAGTCGAGCAGCGCGATCGGCTCGGCGCCGACGCACACGAGATCGTTGACATTCATCGCCACGCAGTCGACCCCGACGGTGTCGTAGCGGCCGAGCTGCTCGGCGACGATCACCTTGCTGCCCACGCCGTCGGTGGAGAGCGCGAGCCCGACGCCATTCAGGTCGAGCACAGCCGCGTAGTGTCCGGAGCGCAGCACCGACCGCGACGGCTTGCCGGTGTCGATCGTGCGCAGCACGTCCACCAGCCCGGAGATCGCGCTGTCGGCGCGGCTCGTGTCCACGCCGGCGCGTGCGTAGGCGCTATCGGCCATTGCGGCTATTCAATCAACGTCCGCGGAGGCGCCCAAGCGCGCCCAGGCCCAGGGCGATGCGGTAGGCGGCGAAGGGCCGGTAGGAACTCGCGCGGTCCATCACGCCAATCAGCCCGCGCGAGGCGAGCGTGGAGGCGAACGCGGCGGCGGCGCCCACCGCAAAGGCACCGCGCAGCTCGGGCGCCAGTCCGCGGCGCGCGAGCCGCATGCCCTTGAGCCCGGTGGCCCCCGCGATCACCGGCAGGGCCGCGTGACGCGACAGCACGCTGGACGCGCGCCGCTCGAATCGCAGCAGCCGCGCGGCCGTGAGCGTGGCGCCGTTGCGCGACACGCCTGGGGCGAGCGCCGCGGCCTGCCCGCAGCCGATGAGGAAGTGGTCGCGCAGACCCGCCTCGGAATGTGGGCGCTCGGCGGGCGAGCGGTCCGCCACGGCGAGCGCTACCCCGGCGACGATCTGTGCGACGGCCACCGAGCGCGCCGACCCGAGCCGCTCCTCGATCGCCCGCTCGAACAGGCCCGCCACGAGCGCCGCGGGCACGAACGTCAGCACCACGCCCGCGAGCCGCCGGCCGTTCAGCGCGGTGAGCACCTCCGCCACCTCATCGCGCAGCGCGATCGCCAGCGCCGCCGCCGTGCCGGCGTGAAGGGCCACCTCGAACGACTTGCGCAGTTCCGGGTCGAGACCCTCGTAGTCCCAGCCCAGCAGGCCCGGCACCAGCGCGAGATGCCCCGAGCTCGACACCGGCAGCAGCTCCGTAGGTCCCTGGATGGCGCCCAGGGCAAGCGCGCGGCCGATACCCAGCGAGTTAGACAGCCTCGGTCTCGGCGGCGGTCCCGCCCCGGCCCCGGTTCCGGCGCTTGACCAGCAGGTAGATGATCCCGATCGCGATCGCGGCGAGCACCAGGTAGTCGACGTACGAGACGTAGTGGCGCCACTGCTTCCAGTTGTCGCCGGCGGCCTTGCCGATCAGGCACCAGATGAGCAGCCATGGGAGGCAGCCGAGGACCGTGAACGGCACGAAGCGCTTGAACGGCATACGAGCCACGCCTGCGGGCAGTGAGACGAAGGCGCGCACAACGGGCACCATGCGCGCGAAGAACACCGTCGCCTCGCCGTGGCGCTCGAACCAGCGGTCCGCCCAGGCGAGCTTGGACGGGCTGATGTGGATGGCCTTGCCGTGCTTCTCGATCAGGTCGACGCGGCCGAAGTAGCCCACGCCGTAGGCGATGCAGGAGCCCACGAGCTCGCCCAGGAGGGCGATGCCGACCGCCTGCCAAAGCGGAAACTTGCCGTCGGCGACGTTGAAGCCGGCGAAAAGCATCGTGGCTTCGCTTGGAATCGGGATGCAGGCGCTCTCGGCGACCGTGAGGACGAAGATTCCGGCCAAACCGAGGTCACCGATCACGTTCACGGCCAGGTCCACCAGCCGGTCGCTGATCGAGGCGATGACGAGCATCGAAGTCGCAGAAGCCTAGCGGCAGCCCTTGAGAAGGCCCTTACAACGCGCGCGAGATGGGCGCATCGTCGCTAGCATGACCCGGGCGGCTGCGGCTTGCGCATGCCCTTTTCCCGCTGTAATGAAGGCCGACTTCTGACTGCCCTCAAGTCCCGCTTCTACTCATCGATCGCAGCCCGCCGGGCCGGGCAGGTGTTCATCGATGGCTGCATCGTCGCGCTGTCGTGGTGGCTTGCGTTCGCTCTGCGCTTCGACAGCGGGGTGCCGGAGCGCTACAAGAGCCTGCTCTGGGGCGCGATTCTGTTCGTCGTCCCGGGCAAGCTGATCGTCTTCGCCCTCTTCCGGATGTACCACAAGCTCTGGCGCTTCGTGGACCAGAAGGACTTCGAGGCGATCTTCCAGGCGGTCGCCCTCTGCACCGCGGGCCTCGTTGTGGCGCTGTTCCTGCTTTCCCCGGCGAGCACCGATCCGCCGCGCGGCGTGATCGCGCTCGACTTCCTGCTCACGCTCGCCGGCGTGGGCGGCGTCCGCTTCCTGGTGCGCACCGTGCTGGTGGAGCGCTCCTTCCGCGCCCCGCTCGGCCACAAGGACGGGCGCGAGGTGCTGGTGGTGGGCGCGGGCAACGGCGGCCAGCTCGTGGTCGCCGAGCTGCGGCGCAACCCTGAGCTGCGCCAGGTCCCGATCGGCTGGGTGGACGACGATCCGCGCAAGCAGGGCATGCGCATCGGCGGGCTGAAGGTGCTCGGCACGACCGGCGAGCTGCCCGACGTGCTCGACATGTCCGAGCCGGACGAGGTGATCATCGCGATCCCGTCGGCGCCGGGCGAGCTGCGCCAGAAGGTCGTCTCCGCCTGCCGCGAGCGCAGCATCCCGGTGCGCACGCTGCCCACGGTGTTCGAGATCCTGCGCGGCGGCGTGAACCTCATGCGCCAGGTGCGCGAGGTGCGCGTGGAGGACGTGCTCGGGCGCGAGCCAGTGCGGATGGAGATCGCCCGCCGCGGCGCCTACCTTGCCGGCGAGACGGTGCTCGTCACCGGCGCGGGCGGCTCGATCGGCGCGGAGCTCTGCCGCCAGATTGCCCGTGTGGGGCCGCGCGAGCTGATCCTCGTCGAGAACAGCGAGAACGGCCTCTTCGAGATCCGCCGCGAGCTCGAGGAGGGCCGCCACTTCAGCCGCGCGCAGGCAGTGCTCGCCGACTGCAAGGACGCGACCCGCATGCGCGAGCTGTTCATCGAGAAGCGTCCTAGCGTGGTCTTCCACGCGGCGGCCTACAAGCACGTGCCGCTGATGGAGGAGAACCCGATCGAGGCGGTGCGCAACAACGCCGTGGCCACCCGCCTCGTGGCGGCTGCCGCCGGCGAGTCGGGCGTGCGCCGCTTCGTGCTCGTCTCGACCGATAAGGCGGTGTCGCCCGCGACCGTGATGGGCGCGTCGAAGACGCTCGCCGAGTGGGCCGTCGAGGCCGCGCAGCACCGCTTCCCGAAGACGCGCTACACGACCGTTCGCTTCGGCAACGTGCTCGGCTCGAGTGGATCGGTCGTGCCGATCTTCCGCCGCCAGATCGCGGAGGGCGGACCGGTGACCGTCACCGACGCCGCGATGACGCGCTACTTCATGACCATCCCCGAGGCCGTGCAGCTGATCATCCGCTCCGGCGACCTCGGCAAGGGCGGCGAGGTGTACGTGCTCGAGATGGGCGAGCCCGTGAAGATCATCGAGCTGGCGGAGAACATGATTCGGCTGTCCGGCCAGGAGCCGGGGGTAGACATCGCGATTGACATAGTCGGTCGACGCCCGGGCGAGAAGCTGCACGAAGAGCTGTTCAACCCCGACGAGCGGCCAATGCCGACGCCGGCGGAGAAGATCGTTGCGGCGTCACGGCAGCCGCTTGACCCCGAGTGGGTGGAGGAGGCGTTTTCCAGAGTGGAAGAGCTCGTCTACCACGGCAAGCCTGACGAGCTGGCGAAGACGGTGGCGTCGTTGGCGCGCGAGCGCGGCCTGATAGGGCCGAACTTGGGCGCCCGCCATTCCGTCTAAGGTTCTGACGGGTAATGCATCTCGTTCAGGAGATTGGCTCCTACGCGGGTTTTGCGGCAGTTGTCGGACTGGCCGTGCTCAGCGCCCTCTATTTCTCGCAAGCGCGTGACGTAAAGCGACTGCGTGAGTGGGCGGGGCGTGCCCCTGAGCGCGCGGCCGAGGAAGAGGCCCGCATCACCGCGCAGGCACAGGCCGCGCAGGCACAGGCGCAGCAGCAGCGCGCGGCTGCGGCTGCCGCTCCCGCCACCGCCGCGACGGTGGCGGCTCCCGCCGTGCGCCCACAGAGTCCCTCCTCACCGCCACCCAGTGGCGTGCCCGCTCCACCGCCCCCGACGCTGCCCACCTCGCGGCCCACTCCCGCTCCCGCCCCGAGCACGCCGATCCTCGGCAACATGAATGGCGGCGAGCAACGCGAACCGTGGTACAGGCGCATCAACTGGCCGGCGCCGCGCTACATCGCCCTTATCCTCGTGGGCATCCTCGTGCTGGGCGCGGGCGCCGTGTACGGCGTCTCGCAGCTCAACGACAACGGTTCCGGCGGCGGCGGTGCGCAGGCCTCGTCGAAGTCGACCAACTCCAGCTCGAGCGGCAGCTCCAGCTCGAAGTCCAAGAAGACCCACAAGGCGCCTGCGGTCAATCCCAGCACGGTCACCGTCGCGGTGCTCAACGGCACGACGGTCTCCGGTCTGGCCGCCACGACCGCCGACAAGGTCGAGCAGGCCGGCTTCAAGCGCGGCAATACCGACAACGCCCTGACCCAGGGCCAGCAAGCGGAGTCGGTCGTGGAGTACTCGAAGGGCAACCTCCGCGCCGCGCAGGCCGTCGGGAAGAAGCTCGGCATCAACCAGTTCGAGCCGATCGACTCGGACACCCAGCAGCGGGCCGGTGACGCCGCGGTCGCGGTCATCATCGGCGCCGATCTGGCCAACGGGTCCGGCTAAGCACCGCCTCAGGGGTCCTGGGTACCTTTACCCGCGTGCCGAGCAGCGTCTTGGTCCGCGTCGTGTTCGCCGTCTTGGTGCTCGCCACCTCGGCGGCGTTTCTCGTGGCGCAACGGCTGAAGCGCTCGACTCCGATCATCGAGCGCGTCTACTACTACCGCTACATCTCGCCGACCTGCGGCTGCGCGAAGTCGAAGGTCAAGATCTCCTTCACGCTGCGCGACACCGGTCGGGTGACCGCCACGCTCGTCAACTCGGCGGGCGACGACGTGAAGACGCTCGTGGACGACCAGCGGCTCCACCACGGGCGTCACAGGTTCATCTGGAACGGCCGCACCGACGAGGGTCCGATCGCTCCCAACGGCGTCTACCGGCTGCGGGTGACGCTCCGCGACCAGGCGCGCTCAGTCACCGCCACGCGGCGGCTGATCCTCGACACGGTGCCGCCGCACCCGCGGATCCTGGCGGTTACGCCGAGCGAGATCCTGCCCGGGGCGCCCGGCTCGCGAGGCCGTGCGCGCGTGCGCTACCGGGGCAGCTCAAACCCGAGTCCGCTCGTGCGCGTCTACCGCACCGACCTGCCGAAGCC
>DATBKS010000077.1:0-3941 GCA_036555755.1 Thermoleophilaceae bacterium | reverse complement strand
CGAGCAGCTCCGCGATGTCGTCCTTTCCGCGCAGCACGGCGTTCTGGTAGGCGGTCCGGTACTCATCCTCAGGCGTCGACCACTCGCCGCCCTTGCGGTCGAGCGGGGCGCCGTTCTCGGCCAGCAGCCGAATCGTCTCCTCGCCGCGGCCGCGGCGCACCGCGTGGACGAGCAGCGCTCCATCGCTCGCATCCGCACCTGCCTCGAGCAGCAACCGCACGTGCTCCATCCGCTCGTAGTCGAGCGCGTGTCCGAGACCGTTCGTGCCGTTCGGTTCCGCGCCGCGCTCGAGGAGCACCCGCAGGCAGGCGGGATCCGGATCTTCGGTCGAGTGGTAGACGGACTCGCCGTCATTCGGATCGGCACCCGCCTCGAGCAGCAGCTGGGTGAGCTCCGGGTTGTGGACGACGCCCGCGGCCCCGTAGACAGCCGACATGTCGCCGTACTCGTTGTGGAAGGTGACGTTGGGGTCGGCGCCGCGCCCGAGCAACTCCCGCGCCAACTCCACCGACGCGAAGCACGAGTGCGTGACGTAGAGGAGCGGCGCCCAGCCGAGCGGTCCGCCGGGGGCGTTCACATCGTCGCCGTCGAAGCCGCGTCCCAACGCGAGCCGCGCCCACGGATCGTCGGCGATCTCCGGACGCGCCTCCAGCAACCGGCGCGCGCGCTCGCAGCGACCGTCCGTGGCCGCGGCGAGAAACGACTCGACGCTCGCCTCCAGCGCATGAACGAGCGCCGGCCAGCTCGTGTAGCCGTTATCGCGGGCGAGCACCAGCTGCGCACTCGCGAGTTGCACCGGCAGATCACCGAGCCGCGCCAGTGCGTCTCCGTCGCCGGCGCGTGCCGCGCGGACCAGTTCTTTCGCCTGCTTGCGTAGCTGCTCGAGGTTCACGTGGATCTCCTCCAATCGAGCCCGTGTCCGCGGCGGGCGGGAAGAAGATCAACGTGTCCTACTGGTGAAGCGAGAGAAGGTGGGCTCTGCCCTGCCCGCGGACCGGATGCGTCCTTCAGCGCTCGTCCGAGGCTACTACGCGGCGAGCAGGTCGTCGAGAACGCCGTCGCGGTCGGCTTCCAGCAGCTCGCGGAAGCCGCCGAGCGGGCGGCCGTCGATCAGCACCTGGGGAAAGGTCATCTGGCCGGTGAGCGAAACGAGATCGGCGCGGCCGTCGGGGTCCTTGGCGAGGTTGATCTCCTCGAAGGGCACTCCCCGACTTTCGAGCAGGGCTTTTGCCTGCCGACAGAAGCCGCAAGGCTCCGTGGTGTAGACCACGACGTCCGCCATCCCGGTCACAGTCTAGAAAGTGCCCGGTCTCTTCAAGACAGAGGCGATTGTCCTGCGCTCCATCCGGTATGGCGAGGCGGATCGCATCCTGCATCTCTACACGCGTGACCGGGGCAGGGTCGGTGCGATCGCGAAGGGCGTGAGGCGGCCGAAGTCGCGCTTCGGCGGGCGGCTCGAGCCCCTGTTCAGGGTGGACCTCGTGCTGCACGAGGGCAGGGGAGAGCTGGCCACCGTCACGTCGGCCTCCACGGTCAGCGCGCACCCGCGGCTGCGCGACGGGCGCGAGACGCTCCAGCGCGCCACCCAGGCCTGCGACGCGGTCCTTCGCCTGTTCGACTCGCAGGAGCCCAACCACCCCGCCTACAACCTGCTCTGCAACGAGCTGACCCTGCTCGACGAGCATCCCGAGGCGGCCACCCGCGCCCAGGCGCTGTCGTTCAGGCTCAAACTGCTGCTCGCGGCAGGCTTCATGCCCGAGCTGGCCGCGTGCGCGTCCTGCGGGGAGCGCGAGCACCTCGGCGCCTTCTCGGCGAGCGCAGGCGGGATCGTTTGCGCGGGCTGCGAGGCGGGCTCGTTCCCGCTCGACCAGGCGGCCCACGGCTTCCTCGTGTCCGCGCTGGCCAAGCCGCTGGCGGAGTCGCCCGAGGCGCCCGAGTCGGCGCTGCGACAGGCGGACCGCGCTATCACGGAGACCCTGGAACACCACGCCCACGTCCGCCTCGCGCGCGTCGCCTGACGGCTGCAAACCCGCGCCCGGCGGCGTCCTCGGTCGGCCGTGTGCAGAGCACGACGGCCTCCCTGCGTCCTCGCCGGCCTTGGTTTTCGCACGTCAGTAGGGTCTAGGCAGTGGAGGGCAAGCGGCTCGTAATCGACCACATCGGCGTGGGCGTCCGGAACTACGAGGAGAGCGTCGAGTTCTACTCGCGCGCGCTCGGCCCGCTGGGGCTCGAGCTCGTCGCCGAGACCGAGACCGACAACCGCTCCGCCGGCTTCGGCTACAAGGGGCGCGACGACTTCTGGATCCACGAGGGCCGCCCAGTCGGCCGCATGCACGTGGCGTTCGAGGCGCAGAGCACCGAGCAGGTGGACGCCTTCCATGCAGCTGCGCTCGAGGCGGGCGGCCGCGACAACGGCGCGCCCGGCATTCGTAAGGAATACAGCGCGACCTACTACGCCGCATTCGTCCTGGATCCGAACGGCAACAACATCGAGGCGGTCTTCCACGGCGACGCCCCGAGCGAGAAGGGCCACCGAGTCGCGCGATGAGCGCGCCGCCTGCGACGGGCGTCCGCAAAGCGGAGAAATCGGAGCTGCCGGCGGTGGCCGGCGTGCTGGCGCGGGCGTTCCACGACGACCCGGCGATGAGCTGGGTCTTCCCGGACGATGAGAAGCGTCTCGCCCTGACGGAGCGGTTCTGGTTCACGCGCATGCGCTACATGGCGCCGCAGGACGAGGTGTACGTGACCGAGGACCTCACCGCCGCGGCCGTATGGACCCTGCCCGACCGCTGGCACGTGAGCTGGCGCGAGACCGGCGAGATCGCGCAGATGATGCTCACACCGCGGCTGCCAATGCTCTTCCTCGGGCTCCAGCGTCTCGAGAAGTCGCACCCTCACAAGCCGCCGAGCTTCTACCTGGCAGTACTCGGCACCGACCCGCCGCACCAGGGCAACGGCCTCGGCACAGCGCTGATGGCGCCCGTGCTCGAGCTGTGCGACCGCGACGGCATACCCGCCTATCTCGAGTCCTCGAAGGAGCGCAACATCGACTTCTACTCGCGCTTCGGCTTCCGCGTGACGAAGGAGGTGAAGCTGCCGCGCGGGCCCAACATGTGGCCGATGTGGCGTGATCCGGCCGGAACCGGGCAATAAGATGACGGCTTGAGCGGCAGCACGGCAGCGGGCACCAAGTGGGTCTACGAGTTCTCCGAGGGATCGATGGAGATGCGCGATCTCTTGGGCGGAAAGGGTGCCAACGTCGCCGAGATGACCCGCATCCTCGGCCCCGAGCGAGTACCCGCGGGCTTCACGATCACCACCGAGGCCTGCGTCGCCTACATGAACGCCGGCCACGAGCCCGAGGGCCTCGAGCAGCAGGTAGCCGAGGCCCTCAGTCATTTGGAGGAGCAGGCGGGCAAGAAGCTCGGCGACTCGGATGATCCGCTGCTCGTGTCGGTGCGCTCGGGCGCGCGCGAGTCGATGCCCGGGATGCTCGACACGGTGCTCAACCTGGGGCTGAACGACGAGAGCGTCGAGGGCCTCAGCCAGAAAACCGGCAACGACCGCTTCGCCTGGGACTCCTACAGGCGCTTCGTGCAGATGTTCGGCAACGTCTGCCGCGGGGTGCCGGGGGAGAAGTTCGAGGACGCCATCAAGGCGCGCAAGTCCGAGCGCGGGGTGAAGACCGACACCGAGCTCGACACCGACGACCTGAAGGCGCTCACCGACACCTTCAAGCAGATCTTCCGGGAGCACACCGACGAGGACTTCCCTCAGGACCCACAGGATCAGCTCCGGCAGTCGATCCGCGCGGTGTTCGACTCGTGGATGGGCGAGCGCGCCGTCAACTACCGGCGCATCAACCGCCTGCCCGACGACTGGGGCACGGCGGTGAACGTCCAGCAGATGGTGTTCGGCAACAAGGGCGACGACTGTGCCAC
>DATBKS010000076.1:0-7595 GCA_036555755.1 Thermoleophilaceae bacterium | reverse complement strand
AAGCGCTTCACGCCCGCGCGCTCGGCCGCCCGCAAGAGCCGCAGGGTGGCCATGCCGTTCAGCTCCTCGATCGAGGCGTCGTCCTGGTCGCGGATGGCCGCCGCCAGGTGCACGACCGTGTCCACCCCGCGCAGCGCGTGGCGGAACGAGGCGGGGTTGGCTAGGTCGCCGAGCGCGATCTGCACGCGCACGCGCTCGGGACCGAGACGCCGCGGGTCGCGCACCAGGCAGCGCACCCGCTGGCCGTCGGCGATCAGGCGCCGCAGGAGCGCGGACCCGACGGTCCCCGTGGCTCCGGTGAGCAGAATCACGGGCGGACCTCTAGAACCAGTGCCGCTGTTCCTTCCAGGGGTCGGCGTCGTTGTGGTAGCCGTTCAACTCCCAGAAGCCCATCCGGTCCTCGCTCATCACCTCGATGCGGCGTAGGAACTTGGCCGATTTCCAGAAATAGCGCTTGGGCACGAGCAGGCGCAGCGGCGCGCCGTGGTCGGGCTCGAGCGGCTCGCCGTCGTAGGTGTGGGCGAGCAATACGTCGTCGTCCAGCACCACATCCAGCGGAAGGTTGGTGGTGTAGCCGCCGTCCGAGTAGGCCATCACGAACTTGCCCGCCGGCTTCACGCGCGCCTTCTCCAGCACGTCGCGTACGAGCACGCCGCGCCAGGTGGTGTCGAGCTTGCTCCAGCGCGTCACGCAGTGGATGTCGGTCTTGACCGCCTTCTGCGGCAGCGCCTGAAGCTGGTCCCAAGTGAGCGTCAGCTCCTCCTCCACCTCGCCAAAGAGCTGGAAATCCCAGCCCGAGAGGTCGAATTCCGGGTTTGGGCCGACCGTCAGAACGGGAAAACGGTCGGTCAGGTACTGCCCCGGTGGAACCCGGGACGGGTCGATCCCCAGCTTCTGGGCTTGGCGCTTGCCGCGCTCGCGCAATATCCGAGAGGTCACAGCCACGGATTCGAGTCTAGGGAAGGGGTGACGCTGGCGGATGCATCGTTACAATCGCCGTCCGCTGCCGCCGCTCCGAGGCGGGCGGGATCTGGAATAGGCAACAAGGGAGCCCTACGAAGTGGCATACGTCATCGCAGAGCCCTGCATCGGGACAAAGGACAACTCGTGTGTCGAGGTCTGCCCGGTCGACTGCATCCATCCCACCCCCGAAGAGCCGGATTACGACTCCGTCGAGATGCTCCACATCGACCCCGACGAGTGCATCGACTGCGATGCCTGCGTCGAGGCCTGCCCGGTGGACGCCTGCTTCGCCGAGGACCAGCTTCCCGACGAGTGGCAGAAGTACACCGAGATCAACGCGGCGTACTACAAGAAGGGCTAGCGCCCAGCTACTGAGCCATCGGCAGCGCGGTTCCCGACACCTCGGTCGGGAAGCCGGCAGCTGTCTGCATGACCGGTGCCTCCTGCGGCGTCGCCGCGATGAGGCCCCGGGCGGTGTGGAAGATCGCCTGGGACGCGGGCGCGTCTGGATCGGTTGCCACGAGCGGCTCGCCGGTGTCCGCGCCCACGCGCAGCTCCTCCTGGAGCGGCACCTTGCCGAGCAGCGGCACGTCGAGCTCGTCGGCGAGCAGCTGGCCGCCGCCTTCGCCGAAGATCGTGAAGCGCTGGCCGTCGGGCGTCGTGAAGCCGGACATGTTCTCGATCACGCCGGCGATGTCGAGGTCGAAGCGGCGGGCGGTCTCCGCGGCGCGCTTGGCCACCTTCTGGGCTGCGGGCTGCGGGGTCGTGACCACCGCGAACTTCGCCTGCGGCAGCAGCTGCGCAAGCGTCATCGCCACGTCGCCGGTGCCCGGCGGAAGGTCGATCAGCAGGTAGTCGAGCTCGCCCCAGTCCACGTCCTCGAGGAACTGGCGGATGGCCTTGTGGAGCATCGGCCCGCGCCACGTGATCGCCTGGTCGGCCTCCTCGAGGAAGTACTGGATCGACATCGTCTTGACGCCGGTGCGCGAGACGAGCGGAATGATCTTGCGCTGCGCCGAGACCTGCGGGCGCCCCTCCACGCCGAGCATGCGCGGGATCGAGTAGCCCCAGACGTCCGCGTCGAGCGCGGCGGTCTGCTTGCCCTCGCTGAACAGCGCGGCGGCGAGGTTGGCGGTCATCGTGGACTTGCCGACGCCGCCCTTGCCCGAGGCAACGCAGATCACGTTCTTGACCTGGGCCAGCGAGCCCTCGGGGAGCGAGCCGCGGCCGAGCTTCTGCTGGAGCGCGCCCTTCTCCTGCTGGGAGAGGACGTCGAAGCCGACGGCAACGGTGTTGACGCCCTCGAGCGCCAGCACCTGCTCCTTCACCGCCTTCTCGAAGTGAGAGCGGATCGGGCAGCCGGGTGTCGTGAGGGACACGACGACGTCGACGCGCCCGCCCTCGTGGATGTCGATCGAGCGCACCATGCCTAGATCCACGATGCTCTGGCGCAGCTCGGGGTCGATGACTGGGCGCAGGGCCTCGGTGATCTGTTCCTTTGTTGGCATGAGGTTCATTCTGGCAAAGGCACCCGAAAAGCACCGACGGCGCCCGAAGGCGCCGCCGGCTGAGGGAGGAGAGGTACTTCTCACTACCGGCGGAAAACTGCTGCCGGCAGTCCTACCTCGCAATCCCGGGACCTCTCCAAGGCCGGGCGCGAGGGGAAGCGATTACGACGGCAGGTTCGCCACCACGTTCGAGACGATGTCATTGGCCTGCGTCTCGACGTTCTTGCGAACGTCCTTGGCCTGAGCCTCGAGGCTGCGGCGGTTGGTGCGCACGAAGCGCTCCACCTGCGTCCGGTTGCGCTTGATGTCGCGCTGGAGCTTGTTCCGGGCGGTGGTGCCACGACGCTCGAACTTGCGGAGGTTCGTGGCCACACGGCGCTGGAGCTTCGTGATCTCGCGCTCCGCGGTGGTGCGGCTCGTGAACGGCTTCACACCGTCGACGACGTTGTCACGCGCGGTGAGAGCGGCGCCGAAGGGGATGAGCACAACACGCTCAGCCTGCAGGGCGAAAGCCTGAAGGCCCGTCGCCTCGGCCTTGGCGCGAGTGCTGGCGCTCGAGGCCGTGGTCTTCGCGGTAGTGCGTGCGCGGCTAGCGGTGCTGCGCGACGCGTTGCGCTTGCGGGTGGCGGCAGCCTTCTTAGCGGAGGCACGCCGCTGGGTCTGAGTCTGAGTAGCCATTGTTTCTGGCGATCCTCCCATTGGGGTTCGTGAGATCTAAGGTTATTAGATCTAAGGACAATAGTACGTATACCGCGGACCCGCGCGGGTTACACATCGATTTGCCCCGGTGGGATGCGGGTCCTAGTTCCCAGTTCCTAGTTGCTAGGCCGCTGCGCGTTCGTTGCGTATGCGACTAACCCATTCCTTCGGGTGGTCCAGCTCGTGGAGGTTGGGCAGCAGCTCGGGCGCTTCCCAGACCTTGTTGAGAGTGGCGATGTCGGTCTTGTCGACGACGGCGTCGCAGAACTGCTTGCCCAGGACGTACTGGCGCATCTTGAGGTCGAGGCCGAGCAGCCGCTCGAGGATCCGGTGCGGCGCCGAACGGCTCTCGCGGCGTCGGTCCATCGCGTCGCGGAGGTGCTCGTAGCCGGGCAGCACGCGCTCCCCGACCGCGTCCATGACGTGCTCGGAGTAGCCCTCCACCACGGCCATCACCGCCTGGAGGCGGCGCATGATCCCGCGCTGCTCCTTGGTCTGCACGAGGGCAGCGAGGCCGCCCTCGCGGTAGGCGTCGGCGATCTCCTTGGCGCTCGGCAGGGACGGCAGGCCGCCGGCCGCCCCCTTCTCGATCGAGACCTCGACCGTCGAGAGGTACTCGCGCAGGAGGTCCGCCAGATACGGGCGCAGCCACTCCACGCCCGCGAGCTGGAACACGTGCGTGACCTCGTGGAAGACGATCCAGGCCATGAAGCTGTCGCGGTCGAGCTCCATCTCGCCGATCGCCTTCACCAGGTTCGGACCCACGAACAGCAGGCGCGCGGGCTGCTCCGGCTGAAGCAGCGACAGCTCGTACTGGCCGAGCACGCGCTGCGACATGTAACCGGCCACGAGGCCCACCTCGGCCGCGAGCGTGGCGCTCGCTGCCGCGCGCAGCGCTCCCGCCAGCGGACCGGCAGAGCCGAAGCGGTCGGAGAGACGGTCCCCCACCGGGTTGAGGAAGCTGGCGAGCGTGTCGAGGTTGATCTCGGCCCAGGTCCCGCGGTCGATCATTTCGGGCGGAGGCGGCGGGCCGGGGAGGGTCAGGCCGGTGTAGTCGGCAACCTGACGCTCGGCGTCAGCGGACATCGCGTCGAGGTCCACACCCAGCTGCGGCACCTGCGCGCTCCCGGCCGCAAAACGTGCGATTTGCCGCGCAAGGGACCAGTCGACCATCCGTCAACGGTAGCCGGGTTCGGGCGGCGCATTCGTGGGTATTCGACCCGGAATGCCTGTTGAGACAAGACCAGAGGCGGAGGCCCGCAACGGCCAGCTGCCAGACAACGTCGAACCCGAGGACTACGCGGCGATCAACGCCGTGTACGCGGTGCTGCTCGGAGCCGTGGTCTACGCCACGCGCGAGCGCGTGAAGCGGGACCCGATCCGCGCCGGGGAGCTGCTGCCGATGGGCGCCGCGACGTTCGCGGTGTCGAAGGTCATCGCGCGCGAGAAGATCGGTACCTGGGTGCGCGAGCCGTTCGTGGAGGACGCGAGCCACGGTGGCGAACCGCGCGGCCGGCGCCTGCAGCGCGCGCTCGGTGAGCTGGTCACGTGCTCGCGCTGTGTCGGCGCTTGGAGCGCGCTCGGAATCGTCGGGCTGCGAGCCGCGTCACCGGAAGCGGGCAGGGTAGTGACCTCGATCCTCGCCACCTCGGCGCTGAACGACTGGGCGCAGCTCGGCTTCGCCTGGGCGCGCGCCAAAGCGAACCGGATGGACCACTAGAGGTCGGGCAGCTTCTGCTTCAGCTTGGCGACCGGCTCGAACAGGTCGCCCTGCTTCTCTACGCGCTCGAGGACGTCGTCCGAGTCGAACACCGCGGTGTCGGGGTCGCCGGAGTCGAGGATCTTCTCGACTTCCTTCCAGGTGAGCGGCGTCGAGACCGTCGGGCGCGCCTTTGCGCGCAGCGAGTAGACGTTGATCGTCGTCTTGTGCTCGTCGTTCTGGCTCCAATCGATCAAGACCTTCTTCGGCCGGAGCTCCTTCTTCATGCTCGACACGACGTGCTTCGGATGCTGCTTGGTGAGCAGCTCGGCAAGCGCCTTGGCGAACGGCTTGGTCTTGTCGTAGCTCGCGCTCGGCGTGTTGAGCGGGACGTACAGCTGCATGCCCTTCGAGCCGCTCGTCTTGGGGAAGCTCTCGAGCTTCAGGTCCTTGAAGATGTCGCGCAGCCAGAGCGCCACCTGGGAGCACTCGACGATTGTCGCCGGCGGGCCCGGGTCGAGGTCGAAGGCGAGCGTCGTGGGGCGCTGGATGTTGTTCGCCTTCGACAGCGAGGTGTGCAGCTCGAGGTCCGCGAGGTTGGCGAGCCAGACGAGCGTCGGCAGGTCGTTCGCGAGCGTGAAGTCGATCGTGCGGCCGCGGGCGGGGACGGCGACGGTCTTAACCCAGTCCGGCCGGTGCGACGGCGACTGCTTCTCGTAGAAGTACTTGTCCTCCACGCCATTCGGGTAGCGCTTGAGGGTGAGCGGGTGGTTCTTGAGGTGCGGCAGCAGGACCGGCGCGATGCGCGTGTAGTAGTCGATCACCTGGCCCTTGGTGAAGCCGACCTCGGGGTAGAGGACCTTGTCGAGGTTGGACAGGCGGAGCTGCTTGCCGCCCACCTTCACCTCGGTCGTGGCTGAGCGCGCCACGTCCGCCGCCTACTTCTTCGAGGAGGCCTTGGAGCGCGAGCGGGTACTCGTGCTCTTCTTCTTTGCCGTGCCGGAGCCGGTCTTCGACCCGTTCCCGCTCGACGCGCTCGTGCTGCGCTTGCGCTTGGTGCCGCTCGAGGCCTTCGTGTCGCCGTTGCCCTTGGCCGCGGCGAGGCTCTGCTCGAGCGCCGCCATCAGGTCGGGCACCTTGGCCGGCTCCTCCGGCGGCTGGATCGTGATCTCCTCGCCGGCTGCCTTCGCCTCGATGAGCTCGAGCACGCGCTCGCGGTACTCGTCGTGGTACTTCTCGGGCTCGAACTCACCGCTCAGCGAGTCGATCAGCTGCTGGGCCATCTCGACCTCGCGCTTGGTCGCCTTGGCGTCGTCGTCGGGGATCTCGTCGATCGTGTCCGGGTCGATCACCTCGTCGTGGAAAACCATCGTCGCCATGGTCATCACGTCGCCGGTGGCGCGGATCGCGACAAGGTTCTCCTTCTGCCTGATCACCACGCGCGCGATGGCCACCTTGCCCGTCTCCTGCATCGCCTGGAGCAGGAGGCGGTAGGCCTTCGAGGCGCCGGTGCCGGGAGCCAGGTAGTAGGGGTGGTCGAAGTAGATCGGGTCGATCTCGCTCAGGTCGACGAACTCCTGGATGTCGATCGAGCGGGTCTTCTTGGGGTCGAGCGCCTCGAGCTCCTCGGGCTCGACAACCACGTACTGGTCGGGGCTGATCTCGTAGCCCTTGACGATGTTGTCGTAGGGGACTTCCTCGCCGTCAGCCGGGCAGACGCGCTTCTGCTGGATGCGGACGTGGTCGGCGTCGTGGAGCTGGTGGAAGCGAACCGTCTTGCGCGAAACCGCGCTGTAGAGCTTCACGGGCACGTTGACGAGCCCGAAACTGATTGCACCGCTCCAAATAGACCTAGGCATTTGCGCTGCTCCTCCGGGGACTGGGGTTCAACAGGTTTACCCGAAACCCGCCACCTGCAAGGAGGATGGCAGGGAACTTGCTGAATTAGAGACCGTGGCGGGGGAGGAAATTCATCGGGTCTAGCTCGGTGGCGGCTCTGGGACCTCGCGCACGACGGCCGTCGGGTCTTTGTCGTCGCGCAGCCCTTTGTATGAGGGTGCGCGCAGCGTGCCGCTGCGCGTCCACTCGAGGAACTCGACTTCGGCCACGAGCTCCGGGTCGACGAAGATCGCGCCCTTCTTGGGCTGGCGGCCGTCGAAGGGCGAGTCGTCGCGCTTCAGAGGTTCGAGCAGGCGGCCGAGGCGCAGGAGGTCTTCCTCCTTGAAGCCGGTGCCGACGTTGCCGGCGTACTTCAGCTCGTCGCCGTCGTAGTAGCCGACCACAAGCGAGCCGAGGCTCTGCGCCCGCCTGCCCTCCCCCGGCATCCAGCCGCCGATCACGACCTCCTGCTTCTGGACGTTCTTGATCTTCAGCCAGGCGCCGCTGCGCCGGCCGGGCTCGTACGCGCTGTTCAGCCGCTTGGCCACCACGCCCTCGAGGCCGCTCTTCTCGCTCGCCGCGAGGAAGCCCTTGCCGTCGCCGACGTGGTTGTTCGGCGTCCTCCAGTTCGGGCCCTCGAGCTCGAGCTGCTCGAGCAGCCTGCGGCGGTCGCTGTAGGGGAGCGACAGGGTCGAGTGGCCGTCGAGGAAGAGCAGGTCGAAGATCATGTAGGCGGCCGGGATGTCCTGCATGCGGCGGCGGATGGCGCTGTCGGAGGCGAGGTGCATCCGGCTCTGGAGGCGCTCGAAGCTCGGGCGGCCCTCCTCGTCGAAGGCGACGATCTCGCC
>DATBKS010000075.1:0-4210 GCA_036555755.1 Thermoleophilaceae bacterium | reverse complement strand
CGAAGATCTTTTGCGCCTGGTCGGTGTGCAGCCAGTTCACGAACTTGGCCGCTGCCGGCTTCGCGTCCTTGGTGACCGCGATCGGGTTCTGGATCAGAATCGTGTCGCTGGGCGTGACGTAGTCCACCGCCTTGCCCTGCTGCTGGGCGTTGATCGCCTCGTTCTCGTAGGCGATGAGCACGTCGCCCTTGCCGGAGGTGAACGTCTGCATCGCGTCGCGCGCGCTCTTGTCCTGCACCACGACGTTCTTGAACAACTGCTGTAGGTAGGCCTCCGCCTGCTGCGGGCTCTTGCCCTGCTTGATCTGGGCGCCGTAGGCGGCCATCACGTTCCAGCGGGCGCTGCCCGAGGTGAACGGGTTCGGCTCGATCACCTGGACGCCGGGCTTCACGAGGTCGCCCCAGTCGTGGATGCCCTTGGGGTTGCCCTTGCGGACCACGAGCGTCACGACCGAGTCGGTCACGAAACCGTGCCACTTGTTCTGGTCCCAGCCCGAGTCGACGAGACCGGCCTTCACGAGCTTGTCCATGTCGGGTGCGAGCGAGAACTCAGCGACGTCAGCGGGAAGGCCGGAGGTCACGGCGCGAGCCTGATCGCCCGAGGCCCCGTAGGACTGGCTGAAGGTCACGCCCTTTCCGGCGGAGGTCTTCTGGAAGGCCGGGATCAGCTGCTCGTACGCCTCCTGCGGGGTCGAGTACGCAACGAGGGCGACCTTGCCGCCGCTCGAGCCCTCCGCCGAGGAGGACGAACCGCAGCCGGACACCGCCACGGCGGTCGCGAGCGCCGCTACGGCGAGCAACAGGCTGATGAAGGTTCTGGTCCGCATTCTCTACTTTGGTCGCTTTCTCTATCGAGTTTATAGGGATTAGCCGCCCGGGAAGGTAGCACACAGCGCCGCCGCCGTGCGGCGTACGATTCCCCCATGCTTGAGCGCCTCGCTCTTCGCTGGGCCTTCAACGTGGCCGCCCTGTTCGTGGCGGCTTGGGCCCTATCGGGGATCAGTTACGGCGACAGCTGGTGGAGCCTCCTGGTCGCCGCGATCGTCTTCACGCTCGTCAACGCCTTCATCAAGCCGATACTGGCGATTCTGTCGATCCCGTTCATCGTGGTGACGCTCGGGATCTTCTACTTCCTCATCAACGTGCTCATGCTCTACCTGACCGACTGGATCGTGTCGGACTTCACCATCGACACCTTCTGGTGGGCGTGCCTCGGGGCGATCATCGTGAGCCTGGTGAACTGGATCCTGGGCGCCATCTTCGGCGACCCGACCAGGCGCGGGCGCGCAGAGCCCGCCTACTAGTCGCCCTCTTCGAGACTCCAGGGCGGCTGGGGCGGCGCCGACGCAAGTGCGCGGCGAAGCAACGTGAGCAGCTGGCGGCGATCGGAAGCGCTCAGCCCGCTCAGGACGTCGTCCTCCACGTCCGCGGCGAGCTTTCGGCCACGCTCGAGCGTCCGCCGGCCCTTCGGCGTGATCGCAACCTCCCAGGCGCGGCGGTCCTGGGGGCGCCGCCGGCGCTCCGCCAGGCCAGCGCCCTCGAGCTCGTCGATCAGCCTGACCATGGCGCTCGGATCTATGCCCATGTCGGAGCTCAGCTCCTGCTGGATCGACCCCTCCCGCGCGCCGAGCACGTTCAGCAGGGCAAAGAGCGCCGGCGTGAGGCCGATCGACTTGAGTGACTCGGCAGTGCGCGTGTGGGACGCGCGCCAAAGTCGAAAGAAGAGCTGTCCCACGAACTCGGCTATCTCTTTGTCCGTTTCGGGAGGCGCTGCCATAGCGCGATTCTTGCAGGTGTCCTGGACTGTCGTAACATTGGGTTGGTACGACTATCCTAGCGGTCTATTATTGTGGGAGTCCATGATTATCCCAGCCGCCCGCTCCGCCACTCAGCGCCGTCACGACACCGAGCACCGACTCAGCAATGACGTCGATGTCTGGGTGGCCTCCGCCTCGGCCGACGGCGCGCCATACCTGGTGCCGCTGTCATTCGACTGGGACGGCGAGGCGCTGCTCGTGGCCACGCCGGCGGACAGCCCGACCGGCAGGAACCTGGCCGCCAGCCGTCGTGTCCGGCTGGGGCTGGGCCACACTCGCGACGTGTCCATGATCGATGGCGATGTGGAGGTGCTCGAGATGCACGCGTCGACTCAAGAGCAAGGTGACCGCTTCGCCGCGCGCACCGGCTTCGACCCGCGTGAGCTGGACACGTCGTACCGCTGGTTCCGGATCACCCCGCGTCGCATCCAGTCCTGGCGCGAGGTGAACGAGCTGCCGGGGCGCGAGCTGATGCGCGACGGCGCCTGGATCGTATGAGCATGGCCACGGTCGCCGACAGCCACGACCTGATCCGCGTGCACGGCGCGCGCGTGAACAACCTCAAGGACGTCAGCGTCGAGATCGCGAAGCGCCGGCTGACCGTCTTCACCGGCGTCTCCGGCTCGGGCAAGAGCTCGCTGGTGTTCGGCACGATCGCCGCGGAGTCGCAGCGGCTGATCAACGAGACCTACAGCGCCTTCGTGCAGGGCTTCATGCCGACGGTGGCGCGGCCCGAGGTCGACGTGCTCGAGGGCCTGACGACCGCAATCATCGTCGACCAGGAGCGGATGGGCAGCGACGTCCGGTCAACCGTCGGCACCGCCACCGACACGGGCGCGATGCTGCGCATCCTCTTCAGCCGGCTCGGGAAGCCGCACATCGGCCCGCCCAGCGCATTCACCTTCAACGTCGCCACGGTGCGGGCGAGCGGTGCGATCACGGTCGAGCGAGGCGAGGGCAAGACCCGCACCAAGAAGGCCACCTTCAACCGCCTCGGCGGCATGTGTCCGCGCTGCGAGGGCCGCGGCTCGGTGAACGACTTCGACCTGACGGCCCTGTACGACGACAGCAAGTCGCTCAGCGAGGGCGCGCTCACGATCCCCGGCTACAGCATGGACGGCTGGTACGGGCGCATCTTCAAGGGCTCCGGCTTCTTCGACCCGGACAAGCCAATCGGCAAGTTCAACAAGCGCGAGCTCCACGACCTGCTCTACAAGGAGCCGACCAAGATCAAGGTCGAGGGCATCAACCTGACCTACGAGGGCCTGATCCCGAAGATCCAGAAGTCGATGCTGTCGAAGGACGTCGACTCTCTTCAGCCGCACATCCGCGCCTTCGTGGAGCGGGCGGTGACCTTCAGCGTGTGCCCCGACTGCGATGGCACCCGGCTAAGCGAGCAAGCCCGCTCGTCGAAGATCAACGGGATCAGCATCGCCGACGCGTGCGCGATGGAGATCAGCGACCTCGCGGAGTGGGTGCGCGCTGTGGACGAAGCGTCCGTCGGGCCGCTGCTCGAGGCGCTGGCGCAGACGCTCGACTCGTTCGTCGACATCGGGCTCGGCTACCTGAGCCTCGACCGCTCGTCGGGCACGCTGTCGGGCGGCGAGGCGCAGCGCATCAAGATGATCCGCAACCTCGGCTCGCCGCTCACCGACATCACATACGTCTTCGACGAGCCCACGATCGGTCTGCATCCGCACGACATCCAGCGGATGAACGACATGCTGCTGGAGCTGCGCGACAAGGGCAACACCGTGCTCGTGGTCGAGCACAAGCCGGAGACGATCGCTATCGCCGACCACGTCGTAGACCTCGGTCCGCGCGCCGGCGCCGAGGGCGGCGAGGTGGTGTTCGAGGGAACCGTCGCAGGGCTGCGCAAGGGCCAAACCGTCACCGGGCGCCATCTCGACGACCGCGCCGCCCTCAAGGAGACGGTGCGGACGGCCGACGGTGCGCTCGAGGTCCGAGGGGCCGCCACGCACAACCTGCAGGACATCGACGTCGACATCCCGCTCGGGTTGCTCGTCGTCGTGACCGGCGTTGCCGGCGCGGGCAAGAGCTCGCTAGTCCACGGCTCGGTGGCCGGGCGCGACGGCGTCGTGGCGGTCGATCAGACGCCGATCCGCGGCTCGCGCCGGAGCAACCCGGCAACCTACTCCGGGCTGCTCGACCCGATCCGCAAGGAGTTCGCGAAGGCAAACGGCGTCAAGCCGGGCCTGTTCAGCGCGAACTCCGAGGGCGCCTGCCCCGGTTGCAACGGCGCGGGCGTCGTCTACACGGACCTGGCCGTGATGGCCACAGTGGCCAGCACCTGCGAGGAGTGCGAGGGGAAGCGCTTCCAGCCGTCGGTGCTCGACTACCACCTCGGCGGGCGCGACATCAGCGAGGTGCTCG
>DATBKS010000074.1:0-14376 GCA_036555755.1 Thermoleophilaceae bacterium | reverse complement strand
GGGGGCAGCTCGTCGAGCTCGGCGGTCCAGTGCTCGTCGGTCACGGTCATGTCGCGGGTCTCCTCGGTCTCGGGCATCGGGTCACTCGAAGCGCAGGGCCTCGATGGGTCGGAGTCGGGCGGCGCGGCTGGCCGGATAGGTGCCGAAGAACAGGCCCGTGGCCACCGCCGCGCCGAAGGCGAGGAAGATCGAATAGGGCGCGATCACGGGATGGACGCCGGCGATCGTGAACTGGCTGCCCACCACGCCGAGCAGCACGCCGGTTACGCCGCCGATGATCGACAGCAGCACCGCCTCGGACAGGAACTGCGTGAGGAGGTCCGCCCGCCGCGCGCCGATCGCCTTGCGGATGCCGATCTCGCGCGTGCGCTCGGTGACGCTGACGAGCATGATGTTCATCACCCCGATCCCACCCACCAGCAGCGAGATCGCGGCCACCTCGCCGAGCAGGGTGGTGAACACGCTGCTCGTGGAGCTCGATGCCTGGAGGATCGAGCCCTGGTTGATCACTCGGAAGTCGGCGTCGTTCGCGTTCGTGATCTTGTGCCGCTGGTCGAGGATCGAAGTGACCTCGGACTCGGCGGCGTCGAGCGCGGAGCGCGACTTCGCCTGCACCGTGATCGCGTCGATGTCGCCGTAGCCGGTGAGCGTGTCCTGTACGGCGGTGACGGGCGCGAAGGCCACGTCGTCCTGGTCCTGGAGGCCGTTCGAGCCCTTCGACTCGGTCACTCCGATCACCTGGTACTGGCTGCCGTTCACCTGAACCGTCTGCCCCACCGGGTCCTGGCCGGGGAAGAGCTGTTGCGCCACCGTGGGGCCGAGCACGATCACGCGCTTGCGCCCCTTCACTTCGGCGTTCGTGAAGAAGCTGCCGAGCTGGAGCTGGTAGTCGCGGGCCGTGGCATAGACGGGCGTCGTGCCGACGAACTGCGAGGGCGAGTAACTCACCGAGCCGTTGACGAGCGTCGGGCTCGCGTTGACCACCGGCGCGGAGCCGGCGACGTCGGGCGCCTCGCGCTTGTCGTTCAGCGCGCTCGCGTCTTCCAACGTCAGCGGCCGGGTGCTCGTGCCAGTCGAGCCGGAGCCGCCGAGCGTGAACCCCCGCGTGACGAGCAAGACGTTCGAGCCGAGCGCCTCGATCCGCTTCTGCACCGCCTGCGAGGAGCCGTTGCCGACCGCTATCAGCACGATCACCGACGCCACGCCGATCGTCAGGCCCAGGATCGTGAGGCTCGACCGCAGCTTGTTGGCCACCACCCCGCGCAGCGCGCTCGTGATCGTCTCGCCGCCCATCAGGCCGCCACCTCGTCCGCCACGATCTGACCGTCGGCGAGCCGGATCACGCGCCCCGCGATCGCGGCCACATCCGGCTCGTGCGTGATCACCACGACTGTGCTGCCCTGCTCGTTGAGCCCCATGAGCAGGTCGAGCACCTCTGCGGTGGAGCCCGAGTCGAGGTTGCCGGTGGGCTCGTCGGCGAGGATCAGCGCCGGGTGGGTGACGATCGCCCTCGCCACGGCGGCGCGCTGCTGCTGGCCGCCCGACAGCTCCGACGGCAGGTGGCCGGCGCGATCCGTCATGCCTACCGCTGCGAGCGCACGCAGGGCGCGCTGGCGGCGGGCCTCGCGGGACATTCCCGCGTACGCGAGCGGCATCGCGACGTTGGCGAGCACCGTCGCGCGCGGCACCAGATTGAAGCTCTGGAAGACGAAGCCGATGCGGCGGTTGCGAAGGTCGGCGAGGTCGTCGTCGTCCAGATCGGCGACGTCGACGCCGTCGAGCAGGTAGCGGCCGCTCGTCGGCACGTCGAGGCAGCCAAGCACGTTGAGCATCGTGCTCTTGCCGCTGCCGGAGCTGCCCATCACGGCCACCATCTCGCCGCGCGCGATCGAGAGCGACACGCCGCGCAGCGCGTGCACGCGGACGTCACCCACCTCGTAGGTCTTGGTGACGCCGCGAACGTCGATGACCGGGCGCTCGCTCATCCGCCCGCGCTGAACTTCGGCCCGCCGCCTGCGCCGCCGGGGCCGACCACCTGGGGGCCGCCTCCGCCGCCGAAGCCACCGCCGCCACCGCCGAGCGTCCCGCTGCCGCGGCCACGCAGCGCATTGCTGATCTCCGACGACAGCCCGGACACGCCGCTGACCGACATCGCGACCTCGTCGCCGGCCTTCAGCCCGCTGATGATCTGCGTGGTGCTGTCGCCGACGATGCCGGTGGTGACCGGCTGTGTCGTCGTCTTCCCGTCCTTGACGAGCTGCACCGTCCCGCGCGAAATCGCCGCGGAGGGGAGGTTGAGCGCGTCCTTCACCCGCGACACCACGACTTCGGCCGACGCGCTCATCCCTGACCGCAGCCGGTGGCTCGTCTGGTCGAGCGCGAAGTTGACGTTGTAGCTCGTCACGCCGCTGTTGGTGGTGGGCAGCGTGTCGATCGAGGTCACGTGGGCCGCGAGCTCCGTCCCCGGCAGCGCCGTGATCGTCACCGTGGCCGGCTGGCCGCGCTTGATCTTGCCGATGTCCGACTCGCTGAACGGGACCTGGAGCGTCAGCTTCTTGGCGGTGAGAACGATGAAGGCGGAGCTCGAGTTGCCGGATCCCGAGTCGGAGCCGCTGCCGTTGCCCGACCCGTTGCCGCCTCCGGAGCCCGACCCGGAACCCGAGGAGGAGTCGTCGCTGCTGGGGCTGCTCCCGCCGCCGGAGACCGTGTCCCCGACGCTGCCGTTCAGCTCGGCAACCGTGCCGGAGGACGGCGCGGTCAACGTCGTCTGCGAGAGAGTGCGCTCCGCGCTGTTCACGCTGGCCTGCGCGCTGTCGACTCCCGCCTGGGCCGAGTCGATGTCCGCCGCCTTGGTGGCCTCAGACACGCCGGACGACCCCGATCCGGACGATCCCGAGCCGTTCGCACCGGAGTTCGGTTGCCCTTTCTGCTGCGCAGAGGCCGCCGACGACGCCGAAGAGGTCTTCTCAGCCTCAGCCTGATCCAGCTTCGCCTGAGCCGACGCGAGATCTGCCTGCGCCTGCTCGAGCGCGATGCTCGCGTCGGCCGAGTCGATCTTCGCGAGCGCCTGCCCCTCCACCACGTGCTGCCCGGTGTGCACCATCACCTCGGTGAGCTGCCCGCTGGAGGTGAAATCGACGTCGGTCTGCTTCGCCTCGAGGGTGCCGCTGCCGGTGACCGTGGACTGCACCACGCCGCGCTCGGCGGTGACCGTGCGCGAGCTCGCGGCCGCCGTCGAGCCCTTCGGGCCGATCAGGAGCACCGCCGCGACGATCGCCCCGGCGCACAGGCAGGCAAGTACGAGCAGGGCCCAGCGATTGGGTCCCGAGAAAGCGGCGCGCTCCATTACGGACCTTTAGTAACTCCGCGAGAAAAGACCCCTGTAAGGAGAGGCGAAGAAGTTCGTAAAAGCACCCCTTTTCCGGCCAGCGCGAGAGGCGTACCATTGGCGGAGCCGTGTGTCCCACAGCCGGTGAAGGCCTCAACGCCCATGGCCTCGCGTCGGAGCAGTTCACGCCCCGCGGTCCGGTGTTGCTTGCAACGCTCTCGTGCCGCCCCAACGCCGAGGCCGAGGACGCGGCGATCGGCGCCGCGCTCGACTCCGGCGCGCCGCTAGTGATCGTCAACGCGGTGGCGCGGCCGATGCTCCCGCTGACGCTCTACTTGGCCGGCATCTCAGCCGCCGTGCCGCCCGAGGACGAGGACCTCGCGGCGGTGAGGGCGAGCGCCGAGCGCGCGGCCGCGCTCGGGCTGTCGGTGCAGCACCTGCGCCTCGTTGCGCGCAACCCGATCAGCGCGCTCAGCGCCGTCGCGCGCGAGCGCCGCGCCGGCCTGCTCGTGTTCGGCCCGGATCCCAGGCGTATCGGCCGGCGCAAGTTCCGCTCGGCGGCGCGAAAGATCCGCAAGACCGCCGAGTGCCTCGTCCTCGTCCTCCCCTGGGACGAAGAGCTCTCAGCCGTCTGACACGGCTCGCGCGGCCGCGAGCGTATTGCGCAACAGGCAGGCGATCGTCATCGGTCCGACGCCGCCCGGTACGGGCGTGATCGCGCTGGCCACCTCGGCGGCGGCCTCGAAGTCCACGTCGCCCACGAGCCCGTCATCGGTGCGGTTGATACCCACGTCGATCACCACGGCGCCGGGCTTCACCCAGTCGCCCTTGACCATCTCGGCGCGGCCCACCGCCGCGATGAGGATGTCGGCGGTGCGGCAGACGCCCGCGAGATCGCGCGTGCGCGAGTGGCAGATCGTCACCGTCGCGTTGGCGCCGAGCAGAAGCTGCGCCATGGGCTTGCCGAACAGGTTCGAGCGCCCAACCACCACGGCCTGCGCGCCCTCGATCTCCGTTCCAACGTCCGCGAGCAGCAGCATCACGCCGGACGGCGTGCACGGCCGCAGTCCGGGCAGCCCGAGCGCGAGGCGCCCGGCACTCGCGATCGTGAGCCCGTCCACGTCCTTCTCTGCGACCACGCGGTTGGTCACTTCCTCGGCGTCGAGGTGGTCGGGCACGGGGAGTTGGCAGAGGATCCCGCTCACCGCCGGGTCGGCATTCAGCTGGTCGATCAGCGCAAGCACCTCGTCGCGCGAGGCGTCCGCGGGCAGGTGGTGGCGGAAGCTCTCGATGCCCACCTCGGCGCTGGCCTTGTGCTTCGAGTTCACGTACACGGCCGAAGCGGGGTCGTCGCCCACGAGCACCGTCGCTAGGCCGGGCACGCTCCCGTGCTCGCGCTTGAACTCCTGCACCTCCTCGGCCACCTGGGCACGCACCCGGGCCGCAACCGCCTTGCCGTCGATCACACGCGCGCGCGGCATCAGAACACCACCGTCGTGTTGCCGTGGCGGATCACGCGGTCCTGGCAGTGCCACTGCACCGCGCGGGCGAGCACGATGCGCTCGATGTCCGCGCCCTGCTGCTCCAGTTCGGCCACGGAATCGCGATGCGAGACCCGGATCACGTCCTGCTCGATGATCGGCCCGGCGTCGAGTTCCTCGGTCACGTAGTGCGCGGTCGCGCCGATCAGCTTCACACCGCGCTCCTTCGCGCGCGCGTATGGGCCGGCGCCGGCGAACGCCGGCAGGAACGAGTGGTGGATGTTGATCACAGGCACGCCAACCCTTTCGAGGAAGCTTCCGGAGAGGATCTGCATATAGCGGGCGAGCACGACGAGATCGCAGTCCCCAACGAGCAGCGACAGTAGCTTCTCCTCGGCCGCGCCCTTGTTCTCCTTGTCCACGGGCACGTGGTAGTAGGGCAGCCCGAAGAACTCGACATCGGGACGCAGGTCCGGGTGGTTGGAGGCCACGAGCGCGATCTCGGCCTCGAGCTCGCCGCGCTTCCAGCGCCAGAGCAGGTCGAGCAGGCAGTGGTCGTAGCGCGACACGAGCAGCGCCATCCGCTTGCGCTCGCTCGCGTCCCAGAAGCGAAAGCCCATGTCGAAGCGCGCGGCCACCTCGTTCGCGAAGCGCTCGGACAGCTCGCTGAGCGGCTCGCCCTCGAGCGTGAACTCCATGCGCAGGAAGAACTGCCCGCCCTCGGGGTCCGAGGTGTGCTGGTCGGACTGCACGATGTTCGCGCCCGCCTCGAACAGAAAGCTCGACACCGCGCTGACGATTCCCGGCTGGTCCGCGCACCAGACCAGCAGCCGCTTTACCCCTGTCTCCATTCGGTCAGTGGCTAACGGCAGCGGCGGCTAGTTCGGAGACGAGCTTGTCCTCGTAGAAGCGCTCGAGCGCGAACGGCGCGATCAGCTCCGGCGTCTGCTCGTTGGCCACCAGCTCGGCCAGCGTCTTGCCGACGATCGGCGCCGCCTTGAAGCCGTATGTGCCCCAGCCCGCGCTCACGTGGAAGTTGTCCACCTCGGTCTTCCCAAGGATCGGACTGTAGTCCGGGCTGAGGTCGCAGAGCCCGGCCCACGAGCGCAGCAGGCGCGCGTGCTCGAGCTGCGGGAACAGTTCGAGCGTGTGGCGGGTGAGGTCCTGGAGGAAGTTGAGGGTCCCCTGCATGCGGTAGGTGGTCCAGGGCTCGATCTCGGAGCCCATCAGGAACTCGCCGCGGTCGGTCTGCGAGATGTACACGTGCATCTGCGAGGAGACGATCACCACGTCGAGGAGCGGCTTCATCGGCTCGGTCACGCAGGCCTGCAGGATGTGCGTGGTGATGGGCAGCTGCACGCCGGCCATGTCGCCGATCAGCGTGCTCCAGCCGGCGGTGCAGTTGAGCACCTGCCCGCACTTCACCGTGCCGCGGTTGGTCCGCACGGCGTCGATGCGGCCGTTCGTGCGCTCGAGGCCGAGCACCTCGGTGTAGGGGTGGATCTCCGCGCCGCCCTGGTCGGCCCCGCGGGCGAATCCCCAAACCACCGCGTCGTGCCGGATGATCCCGCCTGGCGGGTGGTAGAGCGCGCCCTGGATCGGATAGGTCGCGTCGGGGCTCACGTTCATCGACGGCGCGAGGCGCTTGACCTCGTCCGGCCCGATCAGGCGCGAGTCGATCCCGTTGAGGCGGTTCACCTCCGCGCGGTTCGCCATCACGAACATCGCGCGGTCGGAGTGCGCGAGCGTGAGGTGCCCGCACTGGGAGAAGAGCAGGTTGAAGTTGAGCTCCTGCGAGAGGCCCTCGTAGAGCTTTACGCTCGCGTCGTAGAACTTCGCGCCCTCTGGCGTCTTGTAGTTGGAGCGCAGGATCGTGGTGTTGCGGCCGGCCGCGCCAGAGCCGATGTAGTTCTTCTCCAGGATCGCGACGTCCTTGATGCCCATCTGGCCGAGGTAGTAGGCGGCGGCGAGGCCGTGCGAGCCGCCGCCGATGATCACGACGTCGTAGCTGTCCTTCAGCTCCGGGCGCTTCCGCCACATGCGCCGCCTGCGGAAGATGTCAAGCATGCGCCAGCTCCTCCTCCAGCGGGGCGAGGGCGTCCACGCCCACTGGGCCGCCGCCGAGGTGCTTGACGGCGTCCGCCACCTGCTCCCAGACGTAGCGGCCGAGCGCCCAGCCGAACAACATCAGGAAGCGGTCGCCCTCCTCGCGCAGAACGTAGCCGGGCGTGCGCGCCACCGAGCCAGGGCGGAACGCCCGCTCCGGGCACGACTGCGGGCGCAGGTCGAGCGCGCAGAAGCGGGCGAACACCTCGCGCGACAGCGGTCCGGCGATCGTGAGCGCCGCGTACGAGGTGGTCATCTCGATCGCGCGCGGGCCGAAGCGCTCGCGCATCGCGGGGAGCGCGGACGGCTCGCAGATGAGCAGCGCGCGCTCGCGCGCCACCGGGCACCACCAGGCGCCCTCGGCGCGGGTGGCCGTGCCGAACTCGAGCCGCGCGGGCGCCAGTTCGTCGAAGGGACCGTTCAGCTCCAGTTTGCCGACGTGCGACACGTCCGCGAAGCCCACGGTGTCGCGCAGCCGCGCCTCCTCACCGTCGAAGCTCGTCGCGATGTTCCAGCCGTCGCGGAGCTCGATGCCGGCGCCGGCGGTGAGCGCCTCGCGCTCCATCGGGCTGCGGGCGATCGCGCCGTTGTCGGCCTCTGGCGCCAGGAACTCGAGATCGCTCATGAGCGCAGGATCTCCCCGTCGGGGTCGTAGAACGGGCGCGTGACGACGTCGGCCGGGTAGGTCGCGCTCTCGTCCGAGATCACGATGCCGGCGCCATCCTGGGCGAGCGCGGCGGGCACCCATGCCATGCCGATCACCTGGCCGAGCTTCCGCGAGTAGCGCGCGCTCGTCACCTGGCCGGCCGGCGTGCCCTGCTCATCGACCACCACTGCGCCCTCGGTGGGCACGTAGCCGTTCTGCATCGTGAAGCCGACGAGCGCGGTCTCCGACGGCACCTGCGAGGCGCGCTCGAGCGCCCACCTGCCGATGAAGTCCTCCTCCTTGTCGAGCTTCACGATCCAAGGCATCGCGGCCGCGTAGGGGTTCGACTCGGAGTCGGTGTCCTGCCCGACGAGGATGTGCATCTTCTGGAGGCGCAGGATGCGCTGCGGCTCGAGGCCGAACGGCCGGATGCCGAACTCCGCGCCCGCCTCGAGGAGCTGGTCCCAGACGTGCTCGCCGTACGCGGTCGGAAAGTGAATCTCATAGCCGAGCTCGCCCACGAAGCCGATGCGCAGGATCAGGCACGGGACGCCCGCCACCTTGCCGCGCTGGCCGTCGAGGTACGGGAACGCCTCGTTCGACACGTCGAGGTCGGTGAGCCGGCCCATGATCTCGCGCGCCGCCGGGCCCGCCAGGTTCACGGCCGCGAGTCCCTGAGTCACGTCGGTGAGCGTCAGGTCCATGCGCCAGTCGGCGAGCCACCAGGAGAACCATTGCTCCACCGCACCCGCGCCGCTCGACGTCGTGGTGACGTAGAACGTCTCGTCGTCGAGGCGGCAGACCGTCCCGTCGTCGGTGATCCGGCCTGCGTCGCTCGTGAGCACGCCGTAGCGCACGCGGCCGGTCTTCAGGTTGGAGAAGCGGTTCGGGTAGAGGCGGTCGAGGAACTCGCCCGCCTCCGGCCCGCGCACGAGCAGCTTGCCGAGGGTCGAGACGTCGATCAGGCCGGCGCTCTGGTGCACCGCCATCGCCTCACCCTCGGGGTCGCCGTAGTCGTAGGCGCGCCGCCAGTCGCCCGCCCACATCACTGTCGCGCCCTGCTCGCGCTGGCGACCATGAATCGGCGAGCGTTTCGCGGGCTCGAACGGGCGGCCGGCGAGCGCGCCCATCGGCACGGTTGACCACGGGGGACGTGCGGTCGTCGTGCCAACGCTTTCAAGGCTCTCCCCCGTCTCCTTTGACATCAGGCGTACCGCAGGCAGCTGGCACATGCGGCCCTGGCAGGGGCCCATCGTCACCGTCGTGTAGCGCTTGGAGAGCTCGATCGAGTCGTAGCCCTCCTCAACGCTCAGGTGGATGTCCTTGGCGGTGACGTCTTCGCAAAGACATGCAAAACACTTGCCACTGCCTGACACAGGTGGCGGCTCTGCGACTGGGTCCGCCGTCCGCAGTCCGCCGTCCGCCGGGCTAAGGGATGCTGCGCGGGCTCTCGATGCCTCGTCGCCGTAGTTCAGGTCGTGGGCTGCCTTCAGGCCGGCTCGGATTCCGGAGTGTTCGTAGTCGGCTTCGCCTGCCACCTCGCCGGCGGCCAGCACCATGTCGGGGAGCTCGGTGAGAGCGAAGTGGGCGCGGGTTGCGTCGTAGGCGTTCTTGCCGCCGGCCTGGCTGATGAGAGAGGTGGCCGGGGCGGTGCCGCCGGAGACCACGAGGAGGTCGCAGTCGAAGCTGCGCTTCTTGCCGCCGCCGAGTGGCTCGAGCACGGCGCCGGTCACCTGGCGGCGGCCCTTCGACGCGACGACGGTCCAGCCCTGCAGGACCTCGATGCCCGCGCTGGCGAGCGCGCCCGCCTTCTCGCTCGGCTGCTCGCGCAGGTCGGCCACCGCGCGAATCGCCACGCCCGCGTCCTGCAGGGCGAGCGCCGCGTCGAGACCGCGGTCCGATGTGGTCGCCACCACCGCGGCGGTGCCCGGCTTGACCGCGTAGAGCGCCGCCAGCCGACGCGCGCCGCCGGACAGCATCACGCCCGGCAGGTCGTTGCCCGCGAACACGAGCGGCTGCTCGACCGAGCCGGTGGCGAAAACGTGCCGCTGTGCGCGGATCTGATGGAGAGTCGAGCCCTCCCAGACCGCCACGAGGCCGTCGAAGTACGCGAGCGCCGGTGCGTTCGTGAGCAGCTCGACACCGGCAGCGCGTGCCTGGTCCGCGAGCTCGCGCGCCCGCTCGTGCCTGCCCTCGACGAGGAGCCCGCCGCCGAGCTCCGCGCCCTCGTCCACGAGCACCACGTCCGCGCCGGTCTCGGCGGCCGCGATCGCTGCGCTCAGCCCTGCCGCACCTCCGCCGACCACGAGCACGTCCGTGTGGCGGCGGCGGTACTCGGTGCGCCATTCCCGCTCCTCGCCCGGCTCGTGAGGGAGCGTGCCGAGGCCCGCGGCGTTGCGCAGGAACTTCTCGTACAGCGGCCAGAAGCGCCGCGGGCGAATGAAGGTCTTGTAGTAGAAGCCGGGCGGCGTGAACGGCCCGGCGAAGCGGTCGGTGGCGGACATCAGGTCGAAGTCGAGCGTGGGCATCGCGTTCATGTGCTCGACCTTCATCCCCGCGCGCACGGGCTCGGTGCAGGCGCGCACGCCGGGCGAGCCGTCGACCGCCACCAGGCAGTTGGGGCACTGGCCGGCGCAGCACATGAGGCCGCGGCGGCGGTGGTACTTGAAGCTGCGCGAGAAGGTGCGCTGGCCGCTAGCGAACAGCGCGGAGCCGATCGTGTCGCCCTCGAGCGCCTCGACGGGCTTGCCGTCGAACTCGAACGAGAGCACCTTGGCGCGGTTGATGCGCTCGCCGGGCTGCTCCGGAAGGCGGTCCGTCATGCCTGCGGTGCCTCCTCGGGGAGCGCGGTCCACATGACCTCGTTGGTGCGCGTGTCGCGTTCGGCGAGGAACCAGGTGCGGCAGCCGGAGCGGTGGTACCACCATTCGCGCTGCACGCCCGCGACGTTGCGTCGGAAGTAGTTGTACTCGTTGAGCTGGCGCTGGCTCGGACGCTCCTTCGGCCGCTTCGTCACCTCTCCACCGAAGCCGAAGTCGGTGACCTCACGCACGCCGCAGTTGGGACAGGTGAGAACGAAGGACACGGGTCAGCTCCAGGGGTACGGGCTGTGGGATACCGGATGGAGGTCGCCGGTGGCAAAGCGCTCGAAGCGGAACGGGTGGAGCAGCGTCGAGTGCTCGCCGCGCAGCACGCGCGCGATCTCGCGGCCGACCGCGATCATCTTGTAGCCGTGGTTCGAGTCCGCGGCCACGTAGACGTTCGGTGCCATGAAGTCGAACACCGGGAAGTTGTCCGCGGTGAACGCCCCGACGCCGCCGGAGCGCACCTGCATGTACTTGTCGCGGCTGCCCTCGAAGCGGCCGAGGCAGTGCGAGAGCGCCGCGCACCACATGTCCGGGAAGTCGGGGTCGACCGTGCCGGTCGGATAGGGGTCGACATCGAAGGTGTGGCCCTTCTGAAGCGGAGCCGCGCCGCCCTGCACGCTGTGGCGGTCGGGCTTGAAGTAGATGCCCCAGGGCTCGTCCGTCACGAGGCGGCCGTCGTCGGTCTCGAGTGGTGACGCGCTGTCGATGTGCAGAACCGGCGACGACTTGCCGTCGTTGGTGATGAAGGTCGCCGGGTCGACGTCCACCTCACCCTCCTGGAGGTACCAGTAGGTCCACATCGGCACGTCGTGGGCGACGTCGCCGTCCGGCTGGCGCACGTCGATCTTGTCCGGCAGCCCGAGCATCTCCCACAGGCCAGCGACCCACGGGCCGACGGCGACGACGACCTGCTCGACGTCGATGTCGCCGGCGCTGGTCTTCACGCGAGCGACGGAACCATCATCTCGATACTCGAAACTCGATACCTCGACACCCTCGACAATGCTCGCGCCAGCGCCGCGCGCCTTGTCGGCCAACCCCAGCATCGACTCCTTGTTGAACGCGTAGCCACCGGCGTGCTCGTGCAGGCAGACGGTGAGGCCGGGGGCGCGCCAGTCGTCGAACAGGCCGCGCATGTGCTCGGCCACTTCTTGCTCGCCCGTGATCAGCTCGGACGGGTAGCCGATGCGCTGCTGGCGCTCATACACCTCGACGAGGTCGGACTCCTGGCTCTCCGGGCCGAGGGCGATGTAGCCGGAGCCGTGGTAGTGGAGCGCCTCCGGATCGGACTCCCAGATCTCGACGCACGCCGCCATCAGCTCGCTCATCGCGGGCTGGAAGTAGTTGTTCCGGATCACGCCGCAGGCGATGCCGGAGGCGCCCGCCGCGATGGACGTCTTGTCGACCACCAGCACCTCCTCGCCCGCGGCGGCGAGGTGCCAGGCGGTTGAGAGACCGTGGACGCCCGCGCCGATCACGAGCGTGCGAGTTGAGGCTGGGAGTTGGTTAGCCATGCGCGTCCGCCATCCACAGTCCGCCGTCCGCAGGGCGTCAGACTGGGCGTTGCCGTATGGGCAATAGCTGTTGCCCTATTGGCAGGACGAGCCTAGCGCCAGTCGCGGCGGAACTCAAGCCCGATTGGGCGATTTACCCCCGAGGGCACGGGTGAGCGCCTCGCCGTGCTCGCGCAGGACGGGCAGCAGCTCCTTGCGGCGGGCGGCGGTGAAGCGCCCGAGCGGACCCTGCACGCCGAGGATCCCCACGAGCGAGCCGGAGCGGTCGAACACCGGCACCGCGACGGCCACGAGATCCGCGTCGCGTTCCCCCACCGCCTCGGCGAACCCGCGTGAACGGACCTGCTCGAGCTCGCGCTCGAGCTCGTCCATCTCGGTGATCGTCTTGCCCGTGAACGCCGTGAGCGGTTCGTGAACGCCGCCCAGGTAGGCGAGCACGACCTTGCCGGTAGCGGTCGCGTGGCCGATGCTGCGGCGGCCAAGCCGCGCCACGCCCACCACGCTCGCGTCGCCGGCGATGAAGTCGATCGTTACGGCCTCGCCCGCGCCGGGCACCGACAGCGTGGCCGTCTCCCCCGTGTCGTCGACGAGCGAGCGCAGCACCGGCTTCCCGAGGTCGCGGATGTCTAGGCCGTCGAGCACGGCGTCGGCGAGGGCGACGAGCTTGAGGCCGAGCTTGTACGGGCCGCGCGGCTCGCGCTGAACGATCCCGCTGCGCTCGAGGGTCGCCAGCAGCCGCGAGGTGGTGCTCGCGTTCACGCCGACCTGCCGCGCGACCTCGTTCACCCCCAGCCCCTGGGGGTGCGCCGCGAGCACGTCGATCACCGCGACGGCACGCGCTACGGAGCCGACGGGGCGCGGCCCGTTCCTGGCGGTCGATTCAGCCATGCGCGAACCATTCTCGCGCCAAGGCGGATTTCCGCGAGTCCGCCGCTAGAACAACCCGACCGTGCGGCCTTCGCCGTCGATGTCGACGTTGAGCGCCGCCGGAGTCTTCCCCAGACCAGGCATCTGCATGATGTCGCCGGCCAGCGGGACGAGCCAGCCCGCGCCTGTGTAGGCGCGGATGTCGCGCACCGGGAGCGTGAAGCCGTCGGGCGCATTCAGCAGCGTCGCGTCGCCCGACAGCGACAGGTGCGTCTTCGCCATGCAGATCGGCATGTGGCCGAGACCGTCACGCGTGAACTGGCCGAGCTTGGCCTCCGCCTCGGGATAGAAGTAGACGTCCGAGGCGCCGTAGACGCGCTTAGCGACGGTCTCGATCTTGTCCTGGATCGTCCAGTCGTCCTCGTACAGGAAGCGGAAGTCGCTCGGCTGCTCGCAGGCCTCCACCACGGCGGAGGCGAGGTCGGCCGCGCCGAGCCCGCCGCGCGTGAAGCCCTCGTTCACCTCAGCGGCAAAGGCGCCCGCATCCATCGCCATCTTCTTGACCAGCTCGCACTCCTCGTTGGTGTCGCCGGGGCGGCGGTTCACCGCGATCACGCACGGCACGCCGTACTGCTTGATGTTGTTGAGGTGCCGGCGCACGTTGGCCATGCCGGTCTCGAGCGCGGCGAGCGCCTGGGAGCGATCCACGCGCGGGTCGTCCTCGACGCCGCCGTGGTGCTTGATCGCGCGCACGGTCGTGACGAGCACGGCAGCGCTCGGCACGATGCCGCCGAAGCGGCAGACGATGTCGAAGAACTTCTCCGCGCCCATGTCCGAGCCGAAGCCCGACTCTGTGACGACGTAGTCGCCGAGCTTCATGCCGATCAGGTCGGCGAGCAGCGAGTTGTTGCCGTGCGCGATGTTGGCGAACGGGCCGCAGTGCATGAGGCACGGCTGGCCCTCGAGCGTCTGGATCAGGTTCGGCTTGATCGCGTCCTTGAGCAGCACCGTCATCGCGCCGGCGGCGCCGAGGTCCTCGGCGAAGATCGGCTTGCCGCCGTCGTAGGACTGGGCAACCGTGATGCGGCCGAGCCGTGCGCGCAGGTCGTGGATGTCGCGCGAGACGGCGAGGATCGCCATGACCTCGGACGCCGCCGTGATGTCGAAGCCGGTCTCGCGCGGATAGCCGTTCGCGCGGCCGCCCTGACCGATCGTCATCTGGCGCAGCGCGCGGTCGTTCATGTCGATGGCGCGGCGCCAGCCGACGCGCAGCGCGTCGATCTTGAGCGGGTTGCCGTGCAGGATCGAGGCGTCGAGCATCGCCGCGAGCAGGTTGTTGGCGGCGCCGATCGCGTGGATGTCACCGGTGAAGTGGAGGTTCAGGTCCTCCATCGGCACGACCTGGGTGAGGCCGCCGCCGGCGGCGCCGCCCTTGATGCCGAACACCGGACCCAGCGACGGCTCGCGCAGGCAGGCCACGGAGCGCTTGCCGATTGCGCCGAGACCCTGCGTGAGGCCGACGAGCGTGGTGGTCTTGCCCTCGCCCGCCTTGGTCGGCGTCATGCCG
>DATBKS010000073.1:0-10850 GCA_036555755.1 Thermoleophilaceae bacterium | reverse complement strand
AGAGGGCGCCCACCAGATCAAGAACACGGGCAGCGAGGGCAACCTGCGGGTGATGATGCTCTCGACGCTGGCCGACCTCAACGTCGCCGTCTACCCGGACAGCGACAAGATCGGCGTCAACACGCCCAGGCCCGAGGACCGGGTGCGACTGCGCCGCGAGGACGGCCAGCGCGACTACTGGGACCGCGAGGTCTAGCCGACCGGCGTCATCCCCTCGACGCCCTTCTTCCCGGGCAGGATGAACATCGAGTGGTAGGCGAACGCCGCCGCCACTCCGCCCACGCACGGCGCGACGATGTAGGTGAGGATCCACTTGATCGCGTCGGGCGGGAAGCTGTGACCGACGAGCGCCGGGCCGAAGGCGCGCGCGGGATTGAACGAACCGCCGGTGACCGGTCCGATCGCCATCACCGCGAGGCCGAGGGTGCCGCCGATCACGAGCCCGGCCCAGCCCTTGACCGCGGTCGGGTTGACCGCCACGCCGACGATCGCCCACACCAGGAAGAACGTGCCGATCGCCTCACCGCACATGCCGCCGAAGCTCGTGAGCGTGCTCGCGATGGCAGGCGCTCCATAGTGGACGGTCCTCCCGTCATCCGAGAGCAGCGCTTTGGTCACGATCGCCGCCGCCACACCACCTGCGAACTGGCACAGCCAGTAGATGACCGCATCAGCCGTGCGGATCTGGCGGATCACGTACAGCGCCAGCGTGACGGCGGGGTTGAAGTGGGCGCCGGAGACGACGGCAAGCGTCTGGACCAGCATGAACAGGGCGAGCACATGCACGAAGCCAATCACCGAGAAGTCGATAAACGGCTGGAGCCCGCCGACTGGCGGCCTGACATACAGGCTCACGGTCATGGTGATGAAGAAGACGAGTGCGAAGGTGCCGATGAACTCGGCCACATACGCCGCGGGCCCTCTTTCCGGAAGGTCGGACATGACGGTTCCTCCCTTGTCGGGGCGAATAACGCGCCGAGGGTACTTGTCACACCGGTCACAATCCATTCGCCCTAAGATGCCTCGCCGCATGCGCGTCCGGATCGGGGTTCTCATCGCCGTCGGGGCGCTGGTTGTCGCAGGCTGCGGGGGTGGTGGCGGAGGCGGGTCGAGCCAGCCGAAGCCCGTCACGGTCGCGCTCGACTTCACTCCCAACGGCGTCCACGCGGGGCTCTACGCGGCCGTGGCGAAAGGGCTCGACAAGAAGCACGGGGTCAAGCTGGTGATCCGCCAGCCGAGCGCGTCAACTGACTCCTTGAGGCTGCTGGCCGCCGGCCGCGCCGACCTCGCCATCGTCGACATCCACGACCTCGGGCTCGCGCGGTCGAAGGGCAGCGACATCGTGGGCGTGGGTGAGCTGGTCAACCGGCCGCTCGCGTCGGTGATCGCGCAGTCGAGGATCCAGCGGCCGCGCGACCTCGAAGGGAGGCGTGTGGGCGTCACCGGCCTGCCCTCGGACATCGCCGTGCTCAAGTCGATGGTCGACGCCGACGGCGGCTCGTATCCCAAGGTGAAGACGGTCACGATCGGCTTCTCCGCCGTGCCCGACCTGATCGCGAAGAAGGTCGACGCCGCCACCGCCTTCTGGAACGCCGAGGGCGTAACGCTCAAGCAGCGCGGCGTGCCGGTGCGCGTGTTCCGCGCCGACGACTTCGGCGCGCCGCACTACCCCGAGCTCGTGATCGCCACCAAGCGCTCGACGCTCGACAAGGACATCGGCACCGTGCGGCGGGCGCTGGCTGCGATCGGTGACGGGACAAACGCCGCGCGCCAGGACCCGAACGTGGCACTCCAGCCGATCGTCGACGCGTCGAACGCCGACCCCGCGCTGATCCGCGCCGAGCTCGCCGCGGTGCGGCCGATCCTCGCGCCCGACGTGAAGCTCGATCCCGCCTCGCTGGCCGCCTGGGCGAAGTTCGACGCGAAGTTCGGGATCCTCCCGAGCGAACCGAAAGTCAGCGACGTGTTCGACCTGCGGCTCAACGACCGCAGCTGAGCACGCGCTGCGGGCCGCAGCGTACGCGCGGCCCGCAACACGTTTCGCGCCCCGCCCCCTACGGCAGCAGCTCGACGTCGATGGTCGAGCTCGACGAGCTCGTGTCGGTGGCGAACGCGGTGCCGCGGGCCCCGTTGTAGGCGCCGGTCCCGCCGGTGACCGCGACGGGCGTGTTGTGCGCTCGCTCCGGGACGATCCCCTGGGCGGTCAGGGTGCCCTTGGAGAGCTGGACCTCGATCGTGCAGAGGCCCTTGCCCCCGAGCGCGGTGCAGACGATGCGGCTCGTGCCGGTGTCGTCGCCGGAGATCTTCTGCACGAAGCCGAAACGCGCGCCGTTGTGCAGCCGGCCCTTCGGGACGAAGCCGCCCTTCGTCTGCTTGGAAACAAGGTGCAGCGACGTGCCGCTCGGAGCCTGCGCCGAGCCACTGGTGGCGACGACGCCGGCGGCGAGGACAGCGGCCACTGCGGCGGCGAGTGCGGAGCGGGTGATGCGGGTGCGGGTCATGCGAGTCCTCCTTGGGTCGTTGACTGCGACGACCGTAAGCGGGCAAGCGCGCTAAATCGTCTGGAAAACGGCAGATTTCCGGCTATGCCGCGCGGCCGATATTCAGGCCCGCATATCGGCCGCGCGGCAGATGAAATGCGGGCCGAAGCGCATTACGGTGGTACATGTGACTCGCGCGCTGAAGGGGGAGAAATTCGACCGCATCGTGGCGGTCTGCCTGGCGGCCGTGGCGGCGGTGATCGTCTTCACCGGCAACGTCATGCCGGGGATCCCCAAGGGCTGGGCCGCTCTTCTCAGCGTTGCCATCTGCGCCCCGGTGGCGGTGCGCCGCCGCAGGCCGCTCGCGACGGGTATCACGGTGCTCACGCTGGTATCGCTGATCTTCGCGGTGGGCGGGAACAACTACTCGCCGCCGCTCGCGATCGCGTGGATGTGCGCGCTCTACGCCATCGCGGTCTGGACCGATCTGCGTGGGTTCCTGATCGGGCTTGGCGCGATGCTCGCGCTGAACCTGCTCTCCACGGTCGGGGGCAGCACCAGCCTGAGCAGCGCCGCCTTCTTCACCATCGTGCCCGGAGCCGCGATGATCATCTGCCGCCGCGCGATCCGGGACCGCGAGCTGCGGGCCGAGACGCTCGCCGAGCGCGCCGCCCTGCTCGAGCGCGAGCGGGAGTTGAGCGCTCAGGAGGCGGTGGCGGAGGAGCGAGCCCGCATCGCGCGGGAGCTGCACGATCTCGTGGCCCACAACGTCAGCGTGATGGTCGTGCAGGCAGGCGCGGAGCGGCATGCCCTGCCGGAGGACCAGGCATCCACGCGCGAGGCGCTCGTCTCCATCGAGCAGTCAGGCCGCCAGGCGCTTGCCGAGGCGAGGCGGCTGCTCGGGATGCTCCGCCGTAACGGCGAGCACGAGGAGCTCGAGCCACAGCCGAGCCTCGGGCAGATCGACTTCCTCGTCGAGCAGATCGAGCGCTCAGGCCTGCCGGTCAAGCTCGACATCGAGGGCGAGCCCGTTCCGCTTCCCGCCGGGGTGGACCTGTGCGCGTACCGGGTGGTGCAGGAAGGCCTGACGAACGCGCTCAAGCATGCCGGCCCCGCCCACGCGGAGGTGCTCCTGCGCTACGGCGGCGGTGCCTTGGACGTGTGCGTGCGCGACGACGGCCGCGGGCTGGCCCAGCCCAATGACGACGGCGCGGGACACGGTCTGATCGGAATGCGCGAGCGGGTCGCCCTCTACGGTGGCGAGATCCGGACCGGCCCGCGCAGCGGCGGCGGCTTCGAGATCAGCGCTCACATCCCGCTCGCATGAGCACCCGCGTGTTGATCGCCGACGACCAGGCGCTGGTGCGTGCCGGGTTCCGCAAGCTGCTCGAGTCGACTCCGGACATCGAGGTGGTGGGCGAGGCCGCGGACGGGCGCGATGCGGTCGATCTGGCGCGCCGCCTGCTACCGACGGTGGTGCTGATGGATATCCGCATGCCGCGCCTCGACGGAATCGAGGCCACGCGCCGGCTGACGGCCGACGAAGAGGGCGTGCGCGTGCTCATCCTGACGACGTTCGGCCTCGACGAGTACGTCTACGAGGCCCTGCGAGCGGGGGCCAGCGGCTTCATGCTCAAGGACGCGCCGCCCGAGGAACTGCTCGCGGCGGTGAAAGTGGTGGCGCGCGGCGATGCGCTGATCGCGCCTGCGGTCACCCGTACGGTGATCGAGGAGTTCGTGCGCCGTTCCCCCGCCGACACGCCGCCTCCTCCCGCCGTTGAGGAGCTCACCGAACGCGAGCGCGAGGTCCTCGAGCTGCTGGCGCGTGGCCTCTCGAACGCCGAAATAGCCGAGCGGCTCGTGGTCTCCCCGGGCACGGTGAAGACGCACGTCGCGCACGTGCTGGCCAAGCTCGGGCTGCGCGACCGCGTGCAGGCGGTGATCCTCGCCTACGAATCGGGCGTGGTCACTCCGGGGCGTTCTGGTTAACCGACGTGCTCGCGGCGTCTGAAGCGCAGCGCGCTCCAGGTGCCGTCGATCGCGATCTGTCGCACGGGCCGCACGCCGGCGTCGAACAGGGCGGCCCAGCCCTCGTCGCGCGTAAGGTCCGACTCGATCCCCGACGACTTCTTCGGATAGGCGGCCCAGGCCAAGCCGTCGGGATCGCAGGCTAGCGCTACGACAGCTTCGTGCTGGCGAGGTGACCCCAGTTGCCGGCGGCGTCCTGGTAGAGCACGGCCACGTACTTCGCGCCCGCGGGCGGCTTGAAGGTCTGCGAAGCGGCACTTCCCACGCCGCCGCTCGAGTCGAAGGTGCCCACCAGGCTGCCGTCGCGCGGATGCGCGATCGGCTTCGACGACGCGATCACGCGGTAGCGCTTGGCGGCGCCGCACATCCAGTCGCCGCCGGGCGCCTTCCATGACAGGGTCACCTGCGACCCGCCCGCCTTCGCCGCGTTCAACCCGGTCGCCGTGCCAGGCGGGCGGCTGTCCGTTCCGTACGCACCGCTGCCGAACTCGTCGTGGCGCGACGTCCACCACTCGTCGTTCGTGCCGCAGGCCGGACGGTCGGTATCCCAGAGGAACGCATTGCCCTCGCGCGTGAGACCGGTCACCTCGAGCTTGCCGTCACCGTCCACGTCACCGATCGCCGGCACGGCGAAGTTCCAGCCGCCGGTGAACTTCGGCCAGCCGCTGCCCTCGATGCCCTGCGCGTTGATGTCGCGCATCAGATACATGCCGGTGCCCACGAGGATCTCGTTGCCCGGCGCGTCGGACACGTCCGCCACCGCCGGGCTCGACAAGAGCTGGTAGTCCTCCACGGCCTGCGGGAACGCCGGCAGCTCCTGGCCGGTCTGCGCGTTCCAGGCCTGCACCACGTGGTTGTAGGGCAGGTTCTGGCCCACCGCGATGCCCACGTTCACGAGGCCGTCGAGCGTGATGCCGCCCTTGATCACGTCGAGCTGCCCGTCGAGCTTCGCGACGATCGGATTCTCGAAGAGGTTGAGCACCTTCGTCTTGTCGACCGTGTCGCCGCCCGCCGGCTGGGAGTCGTAGGTGACGATCTGCTTGCCGGTCGAGTCGACCGCGGTCACGTCGCCGGTCGCGACGTTGCCGATCACGTCGAGCTTGCCGTCACCGTTCACGTCCGCCAGGACGTGGTCCACCCCCGGGCCGACGAACGGCAGCGCGTCCGGCTGGAGCCCGCCGGGCTTGATCGGCCAACCGCTCAGGATGTGGCCCGAGTGGTCCACCGCGTACACGCGCCCGGTGGCGCCGATGGCATTCGCGAGTGCGTTCGTCACCACTTGGCCGATCGCACCCGCCACGTTGCCCGGCGCGGGCGTCGGCTCGGACGCGTCGCCGCCGGGACCCAGCTCGTTCGTCGGCGCCACCACCTCGGGGTTGCCATCGCCATTGATGTCGCCCGCCGCCGCGCTGTTGATCGACTCCGCGCCCACGAGGTCCTCGCCAGGGCTCTTCAGCTTCATCGGGAAGCCGGGCAGCGGATGGCCGCTGCCGTCCCACGCGTACAGGTGCTGGTCGAGCGCCGGGATCACGATGTCGAGCCTGCCGTCGCCGTTCAGATCGGCGAGCGTCGGGGAGCCGGCGAAGCCGCGCTTCACGTGGTTCTGCTTCGACTCGTCGGCGGGCTGGGAGAACACCGGGTCCACGCGCACCGGGAAGCCGGCCACCGGCGTTCCGTCCTCGTGCCAGGCGTAGATGTGCTCGCCGGCGGAGTCGACGATCTCGGGCTCCATGTCGCCGTCGATGTCGCCGATCGCGGGCGTGCGCAGCACCTCGCGCGGTGGCGCGAGCGAGCCGTACACGGGCGCGCCCGCGTGCACGTTCGAGTAGGTCTGCGTACGCACAGGCTGGCCGCCGTTGAAACTCGCGAGCGGCGTCCCGTCCGCGTTCAGCACATGGAGCTCGCCGCTCGAATCCGCCAGCACGAGGTCGAGCTTGTTGTCGCCGTTCAGGTCGAACAGCCGCTCCGACGCCTCGCCGCCGGTGCCGAGCGCCTTCGACCAGCCCGGGTGGAGCGTGGTGTCGCGGTAGTCGAAGAGCACCTTGCGGTCCTCGCCGCGATTGCCCTCGCTGTCCGTCACCACCACGCGCACCGTGAACGCGGGCTCGTTGGGGTCGACGTCGCCCGGGCCCTTGGCCGGCGCGGTCGGGTCGGGAGTCGAGCCGCCAGTCACCGGCTGGGGCAGGTTCGGGCAGCTCGAAGAAATCTTCCGGGAGTCGAGAGCGGTACGCACGAGGCGCAGGTCGAGCGTCCCTAGCGCACCGGTACGGGGCGCACTTCCCGACCCGCTCCCGACATCCCGGAAGTCTGACTCGCAGGGCTCGATCCCCGGCGCCCACTGGAGCTTCCACGTGTAGCCGGAAGCCCGCGGGGCGGACAGGGACGCGCCGATCTGGACAGTCGAGCGCTGCGAAACGTTGAGCGGCGCGAACCAGTCGGGCGAGGTGATCAGCGCCTGCGGCGGGATCTTCCCGGCGGCGATCTTCTCCATCGCGAGCGCGAGGTCCGGCCGCCCGTAGCCGAAGTGCTGGTCCCAGCCGTATTGGGAGGGGTCGGGCACGCCGATGCCGCGCGTGTTCTCGGGCACCACGTCCTCGGCCGTCATCGTGAGGAGCTGCTTGATCTCGTTGGGCGCGAGCGTCGTGCCCTTCCCGAGCGCCTCCGACTGGAGCAGCCCGGCCGCGCCCGAGGCCTGGCCCGTCGCCTCGGAGCCCGTCACGGCCGGCATGACGATGTGCGCATGCCCGCCGTACTGGGTCGTGCCGGAGTTGCGGAACCACGTGCCGACGGGGACGTTCGTTCCGAAGCCGAGCGTCTGCAGCGTGTGCTCGAGCGTCTGGCAGAAGCTCGCGCCGCCGCCGCAGTCGGGCAGCTCGCTGCCCGCGCCCTGCGTATCGGCCACCGTTCCGGCGACGAAGAGGGACTGGTCGTAGTCGGTCGGGAAGTTGTGGTCACCCGTGTTGAGGTCCGACGACACGAGCACCGGCAGCGTGCCCTTCGAGTAGGCGTAAGCGAACGCCTCGCGCGCGAAGCGCGAGTTGAAGAGCCCGCCCACGGCGCCCTCGACCACCTTCGCGCCGTCGTCGGCTGCGTAGGTCACTGCCTCGGCGAAGTTGTTCGTGTCCACCACGAACGTGTCCCAGACGCGCATCGGCAGGATCTGGCAGTGCGGGCAGACGCCGATGCCGCCCTGGCCGTCGTTCCCCTCCTCCGCCGCGTCCTCGGCCCGTCCGCTGCCGTGGTTGTTCGCGCTCGAGTAGCTCGACTGGTCGAACGGGTCGTTGTCATCGTTGAAGAAATCCCAGCCGGCGATGTCGTCGACGTAGCCGTTGTGGTCCGAGTCGACGCCGTCGCTGAAGGCCGCGATCAGGTCGCTCGGGTCGAGGATCGAATCGGCAGCGTCGTCGCCCGCGGTCTTAGGCACGCGCGCGTCGTGCGCGTAGTCCTCGACGTTGAAGGCGCCGTCGCCGTTGCAGTCGTAGCTCGTGCAGCCCTGCGGCAGCGGCAGCTCGCCGCGGTTCAGCGCGATCCGGTCGACGAGCTCCTGGTCCTCCCAGCGGATGCCGGTGTCGAGGATCGCCACCTTCACGCGCGGGTCGCCGGCGGTGAACTTCCAGGCGCGGTCGGCCGAGACGCCCGAGGCCTGGCCCTTCGCGTTGCGCCCCGCGGCCGCGTTCTGCGCCTCGATCTCCTTGGTCGCCGGGCTCGCGTCGTTGCCGTAGGTCGCCGTGTTCTGCGTGGCCGACGGCGCGAAGCCGAAGCGCTGCGTTTGCTCGTCCCAGACGTTCGTGCAGGTGCCGCCGTCCTGGTCGTCGGGCTCGGCGCAGTCGAAGCCCGGGTCGTCCGGCGTGTGAGCGCGGACGGATTCGCCCGTGTCGCTACCCGGCCAGCCGTGGTCGGCCGCGTACGCGGGCACGGCGAAAACGAGCGCCGCAAGCAGCGCCACGAGCGGTCCCCTGCCAAAGCTCCGCACGATCAAACAGCCTCCCCTGAGCGCGGAAAGGCTGCCAAAGGGACGCGCGCGATGCGCCGGTTGGCCTCACGATTCGCCTACCTGCCAACGTTCCAGTCAGATGGACTCGCGCCGACCCCTACCGCCCTGGCAGGCCTCGTTCCTGCTGCTCAGCACCATCTGGGGCGCGTCGTTCATGTTCATCAAGGTCGAGCTCGACGCGCTCGACCCGCTCGAGGTCGCGCTCGCGCGCGTGCTTTTCGGCGCCGCCACGCTGCTGATCGTGCTGGCGATCCGACGCGAAGGCCTCCCCCGCGGCCGCACCGTGTGGCGCGACCTCTTCATCGTCGCGCTCTTCTACAACTCGATCCCGTTCTCGCTGTTCGCGTTCGGCGAGCAGCACGCCTCGTCGATCGTGGCGGCGATCGGCAACGCCACCACCCCGCTATGGACGGTGGTGTTCGCCATCGCGCTGCTGCCGTCAGAGCGCGCCACCACCGCGCGCGTGACCGGCGTGGTGATCGGGTTCATCGGCGTGCTGATCCTGCTCGGCCCGTGGGAAGGACTCGGCGGTCCCAGCCTGCTCGGCACGCTGCTGTGTCTCGGTCCGGGCGTGTGTTACGGGATCGCATTCACATACACGCGGCGCCAGCTGAGCGGTCGCCCAGAGCCGGTCGTCTCGCTGGCCGCTGCGCAGGTCACGATCGCCACAGCGCAGCTCGCGATCGTCACGCCCTTCTTCTCCAACGCGCCCTCGCACATCACGCTCAAGATCTGGGGCTCGATTCTCGCCCTCGGCGCGCTCGGCACCGGGCTCGCGTACGTGCTGAGCTACGACATCATCGGCCGGGCGGGGGCCACCACGGCGTCGCTCGTCACCTACGTCGTGCCGCTGTTCGCCACGTTCTTCGGCGTCGTGCTGCTCGACGAGAGCCTGAGCTGGAACGAGCCCGTTGGCGCGCTCGTGATCATCGCTGGCGCCGCCGTCTCGCAAGGGGTACTGCGGCGCGCTACGGTCCCTGCATGACCACCGTTCAGACAGGAACTCGCACGATTCAGAACTACGTGGGCGGCAGCTTCACCTCGCCCTCCACCGACCGCACGCTCGACGTCCTCAACCCGGCCACGCAGGAGACCATCGCGCTGGTGCCGCTGTCCACCGCCGCGGACCTCGAGCAGGCAGTCGCCGCCGCGCGTGAGGCCTTCCCGGCCTGGCGCTCCAAGCCGGTGATCGCGCGCGCCCAGTGGCTGTTCTCCTTCCGCGAGAGGCTCACCGAGCACGCCGACGAGCTCGCCCGGCTCGTGACCACCGAGATGGGCAAGACGCTCGGCGACGCGCGCGCCGAGGTCGGGCGCATGATCGAGATGGTCGAGCTCGCCACCGCGATCCCGACGACGATGCAGGGCCGCAACCTCGAGAACGTCGCCACCAACGTCGACGCCGAGACGATCCGCCAGCCGGTCGGCGTCTGCGCTGCGATCGTGCCATTCAACTTCCCGGCGATGGTGCCGTTCTGGTTCCTGCCGTTCGCGATCGCCTGCGGCAACACGTTCGTGCTCAAGCCGTCCGAGCAGGTGCCGCTGACGCAGAACCGCGTGTTCGAGCTGATCGACGACCTCGACCTTCCCCCCGGCGTCGTGAACCTCGTCAACGGCGACCGCGAGGTGGCCGACGCGATCCTCGAGTCGCCCGGCATCGACGCGGTCTCGTTCGTCGGCTCCGCAAAGGTGGCGCGCCACGTCTACGAGCGCGCGGCTGCCAACGGCAAGCGCGTGCAGGCGCTCGGCGGAGCGAAGAACCACATGGTCGTGATGCCGGATGCCGTGCTCGGCAAGACTGTCGACGGCATCCTCACGAGCGCGTTCGGCGCAGCCGGCCAGCGCTGCATGGCGGGCTCGGTCGTCGTCACAGTGGGCGAGGCGCAGGACAAGCTGATCAAGCCGCTGGCCGAAGCCGCCGGCGCGCTGCGCGTGGGCGACGGTCTCGACGAGAACGTGGCCGTCGGCCCCGTGATCTCCTGCGCCGCGCGCGAGCGCATCGAGGGCTGGATCGAGAAGGCTGCCGCTGACGGCGCCGAGGTCGTCGTCGATGGCCGCGGCCAAGAGGAGGGCAGCGCGTTCATCGGCCCGACGATCCTCACGGGCGTCAAGCGCGGCGCCGAGATCCTGCGTGAGGAGGTGTTCGGACCTGTGCTCGCGATCGTCCAGACCGACACGCTCGAGGAAGCCATCGAGGTCGTCAACGAGTCGCGCTACGGCAACGGCACCTCGATCTTCACCGAGTCGGGCGCCGCCGTCCGCCGCTACCGCCACGACGTCGAGGTCGGAATGATCGGCGTGAACATCGGCGTGGCCGCGCCGGTCGCCTTCTTCCCCTTCTCGGGCTGGAA
>DATBKS010000072.1:0-31066 GCA_036555755.1 Thermoleophilaceae bacterium | reverse complement strand
GGTCCCACGGGCGACGTTTCGCTCCCGCAGCCCGCGCACGCCGCCAGCTTCAGGCTCGACGTGCTGCGAAGCGCGCTGCCGCGCGGCGCTTCGCCCGCCGTGCTGGCGGTGGGCATCGGCGAGCTGTCGGGCTCCGGCGTGCCGACCGCACCGATGCGCACCAGCGGCGCGCTCGACGCGGCCTGTGGCGCACTCAGCGCGAACGTCGGCGGTGGGGCGCTCCAGCTGCGCCCCACCGGCAGCCTCCAGGCGCTCGACGCCGGCCAGCCGCTGCGCGCACAGCCGTGCGGGCCCGCGCTCGAGCTGCCCGCGGGGCCGACCGAGCTGCACGCGAGGGCGGGCGTCTTCGCCCCGTACGTGCTGCGGCTCAGCTCCCCGGTGGCCCACGCCGCCGCGCCGCCGGCCGGCCAGGTGCTCGACACGGGAACTGAGGGCTTCGGCAAGCACGACCACGTGCGCGTGTCGTTCACGCGCCCGGGGCTGCTGGTGCTCGGCGAGAGCTACAACCGCGGCTGGCGCGCGAAGTGCAACGGCCACTCGCTGGGCGCGCCGTTCGTGGTCGACGGCTACTCGAACGGCTGGAACGCCGGACCGGGCTGCAAGGACGTGAGCTTCGCCTTCGCGCCCAACCGGACGCTCGACGTCGGCTACGCGATCTCCGCGCTCGTGTGTCTCGTACTGCTCGGCCTGCTCATCTTCCGCCGCCCGCGGCGGGGCCTGCCCGCGGACGGCGAGCTGCCCGTGGACGCCGATGCCCACCGCTGGCCACTCGGCAGGGCGCTCGCCGCGGGCGTGGGAGTGGCGGTAGTGGTCGGCTTCGCGTTCGCGCTACGGGCGGGCGTGGTGGCTGGCCCGCTCGTCGCGCTGCTGCTGTGGCGCGGCGTGAGGACGAAGGAGCTCACGCTCGCCTCCGCCGGGCTGCTGGTGGTCGTGGTGCCGCTCGTCTATCTGATCTGGCCGGACGCGAACCACGGCGGCTTCAACAACAACTTCGCGGACGATCACCTGGGCGCCCACTGGGTCGGCGTCGCGGCGTTCGTGCTGCTCGCCCTCGCGCTGGGGCGGACGCTGGCGGTCAGTAGGGCCAGTGGTCGGAGCCGAGCGCGCGGGCCAGCGGCTTCAGGCGAAGCGTCAGCAGAACCTTGATCGCCAGGTTGCGGGCGAACCACGGCAGCTGCGCGAGCTGTCGCCCGCAGTTGCGCGCCCGCGAGGCGGGCCGCTCGCGCCGGTACTCGGCCAGCGAGCCGCTGCGGCCGACGTAGCTCCAATCGCCGCTCGCAGAGAGCAGCCGCATGATCGCGAGCGTGACGCCCACCGAGGAGAACGAGTCGTGGATCAGCAGCGCGCCGCCCGGCCGAACGCGCTCGCCCCAGCGGGCGATGTCGTCGCGCGCCGGCGCGTAGCGGTGGGCGCCGTCCACATACAGCAGGTCGACCTCGCCCTCGACCGCACCGAGGGCGTCCTGCGACGGCAGCCGCACGTGGCGAACCCGCCCGGCCACGCCAGCCCGCTCGAGGTTGCCGCGGAAGGCGTCGTTGTCGGCCTGACCCTGGTCCGAGCTGCCGACCAGCTGCTGCGGCCCCCGGTCGTTGCCCGCGTGCGGGTCGATCGCCACCACCGCCACCCCGTCCGGCGCGCCCTGAGCGAGCACGATCGCCGAGCGCCCGCGGTAGCTGCCGATCTCGACGATCGTGGCCGGCGCGGCGAGCGAGCGCGCCCGCTCGAACAGCCGCCGCGCCTGGTCGTCCGTCATCCAGCCCTCGACGCCCTCCACCGCGCCGAGCGCCTGCTCGAAGCTCGCTGGCGCCGGTTGGGTGTCAGCCACGACGACCGGCCTCGCCGGCCGGCGAAGGCACCGTCAGACGCGGCACCGCTACTCGGCTGCGGTAGCTCACCGCAACGATCGCGGTGGCGAGCGCGGCCTGAACCGCGAGCACCACGAGCGCGAAGTTGACGAGGTCGACGGAGATGCCGAGCAGGACCACTAACTCGACGCACGAGCCCGCGGCGAGGATCCAGATGAAGTTGGAGCGGTGCAGCGCGAGCAGGTACTGCACCGATAGGTAGACGCACGAGAGCAGCGTCATCGCCAGGCCGAGCCACGGCAGCGCCGCGGCCGCCTGATCGAGGTTGTGGTAGCCGAAGACCGCCTTGAGCAGCGGCTTGCCGGCCACCGCGTAAAAGAGCACCATCGGGATCCCGACGATGCCGATCAAGCCGAGCGTGCGCACGAGGATCGGGCGCGCGTCTTCGCCCAGCCGCGTGCGCCTGGTGGCCTCGGGCAGCAGGTAGAAGCCGAGCCCGATCGCGACCCAGATGATCATCTTGGCCGCCACCGACGCGGCCGCGTAGGAGCCCGCCAGGTCGCCGCCGACGCGGTGCTTGACCACGATCAGGTCGACGTTCTGGAGGAAGGCGATCAGCGCCAGTGCAACCACCGGAGCGCCGGCGCTGAGCAGCAGGTCGCGCAGTGACGGCTCCGGTCCGACCTCCCTGCCCGACGCATGCAGCACTTCCCTGCGCAGCGGCAGCGCGAGCGCGACCGCCATGCTCGCCAAGGACAGCGGCGTGGCTAGGAACACGCCCGTCACCGACAGCCCGGCGGCGAACATCAAGAGGCCCCAGAGGAGGCGCGTGGTGGCCTCGCCCGCCACGCTGGCGCCGACGAGCTTGTAGCGCTGGAAGCCCTGGAGCGCACCGCGTTCCACCGAGAGGACGAGCCACAGGCAGGCCGTGGGCACGGTTGCCGCGGCGGCCCATGGATCGCTTCTCACGCCAATGATCGCGGCGATCACGTGGCGTAACCCGATCGAGACGACGGTCAAGACGACAAGCAGAACTAAGAGCCGCACGATCCATCCGCGCACGCCCGCGCCCGGCGAGCCGCCGCCGTCGGCCGCCTCGGTGCTCACCTGGCGCGCGACGGTGGCCTGGAGGGCCGACCCCGGCACCTGAAGGATCACGAACGCCGCCACGAGCGCCGCCAGCGAGCCGTAGCCCGACGAGTGCAGCAGCCGGCCGAAGACGACGGTGAAGATCAGCGCGATCACGTTGCTGCCCATCACCGCGGCGCCGAGGCCCGCGGCACGGCCGGTGTCCGACCCCGCGAGGTCGCTGATGACCTTCCGCAAGCCGCCGCTCGAGCCACCCTTCTCGGCGGCCGCGGCCTGCTGCTCCTGGAGCATGTCGAGCGTCTGCTTGGCGGTGCGCTCCCAGGTGAAGCCCCGGACCCGTTCGAGCGCCGCGGCGCCGAGCCGCTCGCGCAGCTCCGGGTCCTCGATCACGCGCTTGGTCTGCGCCGCGAGCCCGGCGCTGTCCTCGGCGAGAAGGCCGGTGCGGCCGTCCTCGATCGACTCGGGCAGCCCGCCGACCGCCAGCGCGACGCTCGGCGTGCCGCAGGCGGCGGCCTCCATCACGCTCAGCGACCAACCCTCGGCCGACGACGCCGTGAGGTTCACCCAGGCGCTCTGCAGGAGGCGCAGCTTGGTGGCCTCGTCGACGTGCCCGTGCACGTGCACGCGGTCGGTCAGCCCGCGCTCCGCGATCTCCTTCTCGAGCACCTCGCGGTGGTCACCGTCGCCGGCCAGTTCGAGCACCGCCTCAGGCACCGCCTCGAGAGCGTCGAGCACGTACTCGATCCGCTTGTAGCGCTTGAGCCTGCCGAGGTACAACAGAGTCGGCTCGGCGGCGCGCTCGCCCGGCTCGAAGGCATCGAGCTCGACACCCATCCGGTTGACCTCGATCCGGTCCGGATCGATTCCAAGCTTGGCCATGTCCCTCGCGCTCGCCTCCGAGATCGTCACGAACTGGGAGTCGTGGTAGAGCCAGCGCAGCGGCGCCGTCTCGAGGAGGAACGCGGCCACGCGGCCCTTCGCTCCCAGCTCCTGCGAATAGTGGTCGCGGTGCACATGTTGAATGAGTGTTACCCGCGGTGTGCTCATCCAGAGCGGTGTGAGGAAGGTGATGCCGTTGACGAGCTCCAGCGCCACGTCGGCATCGGGCACGAGCTTCCCGCGCCGGAGCTGCCAAATCGCATGCGGGAAGACCGTCGAGCGCCCGCCCACGCGGTGGATCTCGAGCCGCTCGTGCACCTGCTCGTGAGCCGCCCCGTCGGGGTAGCCGCAGGCCACGACGGACACCCGGTGGCCCCAGGCCACCCAGCGCGACACCTGCCCATAAAGGTGCGTGCCAGTGCCCCCACCCTGAGGGTGGGTCCAGTCGCGGTCGGTCAGTACGAGGATGTGCAAGAACGCAGCAGGAAAGGGGCTCCGGCGAACAGCAACCCTACTTTGGGGTGATCTGGCTCGCCAACACCCCCGTTATCCTCACGGAGGATGCAGGAACACGCTCTCGCCGAGCGCCTGATCACCTACGACACCTGCAGCCTCGAGGGGATCCAGAGCGCAGCCGGCTTCATAAAGGGCTGGCTCGAGTCCCGCGACGTCGACGTTTTGGTGGGCAGCCACAACGGACTGCCGGTGATCGCGGCGACCGTCGGCGCCCAGGCTGGCTCGGACGCGCCAACTGTGGTGTTCCACGGCCATGTGGACGTGGTTCCGGGACGTCCCGAGCAGTTCGTTCCCCGCACCGACGGCGACCGGCTGTTCGGCCGCGGCGCCTACGACATGAAGGGCGGCCTCGCGTCGATGATGGTCGCGACGCGCGATCTCGCCAACCAGGAAGCCGTGCGCGTGCACCTCGTGGTCGTCTCCGACGAGGAGTCCGACGAGGCCACCCAGAGGGGTTCCGACTACCTGGTCGAACAAGGCTACACGGGGGATTTCGCCATCACCGGAGAGCCCACCGACCTGCACATCGGCGTCCAGGCCAAGGGCGTGCTCGCCATGCGACTCGAGGTGACCGGCAGGTCCGCCCACGGCTCGACCCCGTGGCTCGGCGACAACGCCGTGTTGAAGGCGATCGATGTCTTCCGCCAGATCGAGTCGATGCCGTTCTCGCGCGAGTCCTCCGAGATGTTCGACCGGCCCTCGATCAGCCTCGGCCGCATCATCGGCGGCGACGCGATCAACAAGGTGCCGGACCTCTGCGGCATGGACGTGGACGTGCGCTTCCTGCCCGGCCAGGATCCCGAGCAGATCCTCTCGGACGTGCGCGCGATTCCGGATGTGCACGTGGCCAAGGTCTTCATCCGCGACCCCGTGATCATCGAGCGCAGCAATCCCTACGTGCAGCTTCTAGCCTCTGCTGTCGCGGAAGGGACGCCCGCGGAGCGGATTTCGGTGGGTCGCGACGGGGCGTCCGACGCGATCAGTTTCATCGAGGCTGGCGTTCCAGCCGTTGAGTTCGGACCCGAGGGCGCCGGCCACCACGGGCCCGACGAGTGGGTCTCGATCGACTCGCTTTCCCGCTACCGCGCGGCACTTGTCGAGTTCGTACATCGCATAGGCGAACAACAGCTCCCCAACCAGCACTTACGCATTGCCTGACCAGTACGAAAAGGGTGGAGGTCTCTGGAAGCGCATCCTTCTGGGTGCGACTTTGATCGTGGTCGCCACGGCGGCCGGGACGTCCGTGGCCGCCTTCCACGAGGTCAAGCAGGTGGTGAACGCCTTCCGCGAGTCGCCGCAGCTCCAGCTCGGCAACGACCTCGCGATCCCCGCGCCCGGCAAGCCGCAGACGATCATGCTGATCGGCTCCGACGTGCGCGTGAAGGGCGCGTCCGGCTACGGCGGCGGCCAGCGCTCCGACACGATCATCCTGATTCGCCTCGACCCGTCGAAGAAGGCAACCGCGCTGCTCTCCATCCCGCGTGACCTCAAGGTGAGCATCCCCGGCCACGGGATCGGCAAGATCAACGAGGCGTACGAGGACGGTGGCGCCAAGCTCACGCTCGAGACGGTCAAGGAGATCACGGGCCTGCGCATCAACCACGTGATCAGCGTCAACTTCCTCGGGTTCGTCGACGCGGTCAATGAGCTCGGCTGCGTCTACATGGACATCGATCACCGCTACTACAACCCGGGCGGCTCCTACGCGGCGATCGACCTCCAGCCCGGCTACCAGCGCATGTGCGGCCGCGACGCGCTGTCGTTCGTGCGCTTCCGCCACACCGACACGGACATCGTGCGCGGGTCCCGCCAGCAGCAGTTCCTCGGGCAGATGAAGCAGCAGATCTCGGTCGGCACGCTGTTCGGCGAGCGCCACCGGCTGCTCAAGATCTTCGGCAAGTACACGCGCTCGGACATCCACTCCACCTCCGCCGTCCTGCGCCTTCTCAAGCTCGCGCTCGCCTCGGCCGGGCACCCGATCCAGCAGATCCCGTTCGACGGCACCCTCGGGCCGAGCTACGTGACCGCGAGCGATCTCCAGGTGCAGAAGATGGCGCGCGAGTTCATCGGAGTCGAGACCACGACACAGGCGGCGAAGAAGGCCGCCAAGAAGAAGAGCCACCGCAAGCGCAAGAAGCACGGCACCGACCCCGCCTCGCTCGGCCTGATCGACTCGAGCAGCATCGGCAAGAACGTGGCACTTCAAACGGTTTCGGCCGGCGCCAAGATCCCGGTCTACTACCCGCGCCTCATCCCGAGCGGCAACATTCCGCTCGCCCCGCCGCGCGCGTACGACTTCATCTCGAAGAACCACAAGCACTTCCCCGCCTACCGGATGGTCATCAAGTCGCCGGCGCTCGGCCAGTACTGGGGAATCCAGGGCTTGGCGCTGCAGAACCCGCCGATCCTCAAGGGCGAGCACGAGGTGCGCCACTACCACGGGCAGGAGTACGACGTGTACTTCGAGGGCAACGTGACCCGCACCGTGTCGTGGAAGACCAAGAAGGCCGTCTACTGGGTCCAGAACACGCTGTCGGGCACGCTGACGGAGGATCAGATGATCACGATCGCCCGCACGGCGCGCCGTCTATAGGCTCTCGCCCTTCCTCATGCCTGATCAGGAGCCGATAGGCGTCATCGGTGTTGGCTGGGTCGGCCTGGTTACGGCCGCCTGCTTTGCCGAGCTCGGACACGAGGTCCACTGCCGCGACATCGTGCAGGCGAAGATCGACTCGCTCGAGCGCGGCGACCTGCCGATCTACGAGCCCGGCCTTCCCGAGCTCGTGGAGCGCAACCGCGACCGGCTCCACTTCACGACGGACATGGGCCAGGTGCTGGATGCGGCCGAGCTCCTGTTCTGCTGCGTCGACACTCCGCCCACCTACTCCGGCGACGCGGACCTCTCGCGCGTCGAGAAGGTGCTGTCCGAGATCGGCGATCCGTCGAAGCACGCGCTCGTGATGAAGAGCACCGTGCCGGTGGGCACCGGCCGCTCGATCCGACGGCGCTCCGACGGCCTCGCATACGTCTCGAACCCGGAGTTCCTGAAGGAGGGCTCCGCCGTCGACGACTTCATGAAGCCCGACCGCGTGGTGGTCGGCGCCGACGAGGGCTCCGAGGAGTTCGCCGAACGCGTGAGCGCCTTGTACGAGCCGCTCGGCGGGCCGATCGTGCGCACCGACGTCGCGAGCGCCGAGATGATCAAGCTCGCCTCGAACGCTTTCCTGGCCACCAAGATCTCTTTCATCAACGAGATCGCGAACGTGTCCGAGGAGCTCGGCGCGGACGTGAGCGAGGTGGCGCGGGGGATGGGCCTAGACGAGCGCATCGGCCCACAGTTCCTGCGGGCGGGGATTGGCTATGGGGGCTCCTGTTTTCCCAAGGATGTCTCCGCCCTCAAGCAGCTCGCCGGCAACACCGGCTATCACTTCCAGCTCCTCACAGCCGTCATCGAGGTCAACGAGCTGCAGAAGCGGCGCACTGTGAGCAAGCTCAAGAAGCACCTGGGCACGCTCGTCGGCAAGGAGATCGCGCTGCTCGGCGTGGCCTTCAAGCCCAACACCGACGACATCCGCGAGGCCACGAGTCTCGTGCTCGCGGGGCGGCTCCAGGGCGAGGGCGCGAACGTGAGGGCGTACGATCCCGTGGCTGGGGACAGGGCCGCCGACGTGCTCGGCGCGGGCGTCAAGATCTGCAAGTCGCCGCAGGAGGCGCTGGATGGGGCGGACGGCGCCGTGCTCGTCACGGAGTGGCCCGAGTTCGCGGAACTCGACTGGGTAAACGACGTGAAGAAGCTCATGAAGACACCTCTCGTGGTGGACGGCCGGAACTTCCTCGAGCGCGACGAGCTCGTCGCCGCCGGCTTCACGTACGAGGGCGTCGGCAGGTAAGCCGATGCAGGCACTGGTACTCGCCGGCGGCGAGGGCACTCGTCTACGCCCGCTGACGCATACGGTTCCCAAGCCGGTGATGCCGCTGGCCGGGCGTCCCTTCCTCACCTTCATGCTCGACTGGCTGCGCGGTCACGGGGTGGACGACGTGCTGCTGTCCTGCGGCTTCCTCGCGCACGCGGTGGAGGAGGTGCTCGGCGACGCGTATGAGGGCATGCGGCTCCGCTACGTGCACGAGGACGAGCCCCTCGGCACCGCCGGCCCGGTGCGCCTCGCGGCCGACGAGGGCCTGCTGGACGACCGCCTCTTCATCCTCAACGGCGACGTCCTCACCGACATGGATCTCACCGCCCAGCTCGCCTTCCACGAGGAGAAGAACGCGGCGGCCACGCTGGCGCTGATCGCGGTGGAGGACACGGCGAGCTACGGCGTCGTGCCCACGGCCGAGGACGGCGCGGTGGAGGAGTTCCTCGAGAAGTCGCCCGGCCCGGCGCCTACGAACCGGATCAACGCCGGCGCCTACGTCATCGAGCGCGAGGTGGTGGAGCGCATCGCCGCCGGCCGCGCCGTTTCGTTCGAGCGCGAGATCTTCCCCGCCCTTGTGGGCAACGGCCTCTACGGCTTCATGTCCGAGGGCTACTGGATCGACATCGGGACCCCTGAGCGCTACCTCGAGGCCACCTACGACCTGCTCTCCGGACGCGTGCAGAGCACGCTCCCCGAGCGCGACGAGACCGGTTCGCTCATCTACGAGCCCGCGCTCGTGGCTGGCGCGCACATCGGGCCACAGAGCGTGCTCGGCCGGCACTGCAGCGTGGGCGCCGAGTCCGCCGTGGAGCGCTCGGTGCTGCACGAGCGTGTGATCGTCGGCAGCGGCTGCACGATTCGCGAGGCCGTGCTCGGCGACGGGGTGCAGGTGGGCGACAACGCCGAGATCGAGCCGGGCGCGATGCTTGGCAGCGGCGTGGTGGTGCAGGCAGGCGAGGTCGTCGAGTCGAACGCCCGGCTCGAGCCCGGCGCGAGAGTCGGATGAGCCTGTCGCGCGAGGACATCGCCGCCATTGACCCCCAGGACATGCTCGGCGACGTGCTCGAGCAGCCGTCGCATCTGAAGGACGCGCTCTGGCGCGTCGAGTCGGCGAACATCAAGAGGTTCGAGGCCCCTGGCGGGCTCGCGATCTGCGGCATGGGCGGCTCGGGCATCGGCGCCGACCTGGCGGCGGCTGCGATCGGCGCTCGCGCGAAGCATCCGATCGTCACGGTCCGCGGCTACGACCTCCCGTCCTGGGTGGGGGAGGGCACCGCCGTGCTGTGTTCGAGCCACTCGGGCAACACGGAGGAGACGCTCTCCTGCTACGAGGCCGCCGGCAAGGCGGGCGCCCAGCGCATCGCGGTCACCACCGGCGGCAAGCTCGCCGAGGCCGCGCGCGCCGACGGCGTGCCCGTGATTGGCGTGCCATCCGGGATGCTGCCGCGCGCCGCGGTGGGCTACATGGCGGTGTGCTCGGCCGAGGTGGCCGCTCTCTGCGGCGCCGCGCCGTCGCTGCGCTCGGAGATCGATGCAGCCTCCGATCTGCAACGCAAGCTCACGGACGACTGGGGTCCGGACGCGCCCGAGGACTCGCTTGCCAAGGTGCTCGCGCGCACCCTCCGGGGCTCGATTTCGGTCACCTACGGGGCGGGCCACACCGCACCGGTCGCCCGGCGCTGGAAGTGCCAGATCAACGAGAACGCCAAGCTGCACGCGTTCTTCGCGGAGCTGCCGGAGGCGGACCACAACGAGATCTGCGGCTGGGCGAGCGGCGAGCCGCTGTCGGTGGTCTTCCTCGACGACTCGACCCTCCATCCGCGCCTGCGCCGCCGCATCGAGCTCACCGCCGAGATCGCGCGCGATGGCGCCAAGGCGGTCGCGACCGTGGAGGCGGTTGGCGAGAGCGCGTTCGAGCGCGTGATGTCGCTCGTCTTCCTCGGGGACCTCGTGTCGGTCTACCTCGCCGCGCTCGACGGCACCGACCCGACGCCGATCGAAGTCCTGGAGCGCTTCAAGGTCGAGCTCGGCTAGCGGGGTCCCGGCCACCGACGCCGCTAAAACTGACTGGCGCCGACGAGGCCAGCACGTTAGGTTCGACATGTGGCCCTGACTCGCGCGGCCATCGGGCTCATAGCGCTCGCGATCTTCGCTCCCGCCGCGAAGGCGAATCTGTACTGCGTCAACACGGCGAGCTGCGTGGGCGGGATGGTGGAAACCGATTTTCAGCAGGCACTGAACGACGCCCAGGTCCACGCCGGCTCTGACAGCGTCCAGGTCGGCCCCGGCACATTCGACAGCTCCTTCGGCTTCAGCTACTCGGGGAGCGACCCCGTTGAGATTTTCGGAGCGGGGACAGGCGTCACGACCGTCAGCGACTCTGGGGCCGCGGACGGCACGGATGCTCTCCATATCACGGGGAGCACCGCGTCCACTGTTTCTGGACTGACGCTCGTCGGCTATGCAGGCGGCTACGGGAGCGCGCTCGACACCGTCGGCTCGGCGAGCGACATCTCGGCCACATCGCCGACGATCGGCAACGTCACGGGCATCACGGCGGGGCCCGCGACCGTGCTGAGCCACGTAACCGTTTCGGTTCCGCTTGGTGGTGGATCAGCAACAAACGAAGGCGTCCTGACGTCTCCCGGGACCGTCGTGCAGGACTCGACGATCCAAGGACGCGAGGCCGTCGTGGACGAGGGCACGGGGGCGGCCGTCACGTTGCGTCGGCTGACGATTAGCGCAGACTTCGACGGGGTCGAGGCCGACGGGGGCGCGAACATGTCCGTGCAGGACGCCCTCATTCTCAACTCTGGGAGCTCCGTGGGTCTCGACGCCATTCATAGCTCGGCCCAGATCGCCGCGGAGAACGTGACATTGGTCGGTCCCGGCACTCCGGGCTCGATCGCGATCGCCCCCGGGGACACCGGGAGCATCAGCTTCCGCAACTCGATAGCCGTCGGCTACGGCCACACCTTCGACACCGACGCCAGCTCGAGCATCTCCACCGACTATTCCGATTACGCCGGCACGCGCAACGGCACGGGCACGATCACCGAGGCGCACCAGCTGAACGTGGATCCGGGCTTCGTGAACGCGGCGTCGGGCAACTATCGGCTGGCGACGGGCTCGCCGCTGATCAACGCGGGCGATCCGGCCGGCCCTTCGGTGGGCGCTTCTCTCACGGACCTTGCCGGCAACCCGCGAGTCCAGTTCGGCCGCCTCGATGTCGGTGCCTACGAGTTGCAACCGATCCCACCGCCGCCAGCGACCAAGGACACGACCGCGCCGGTGTTCAGCAGGGTGTCCGAGACGAACAAGGTGTTCGCGGTGGGCAAGGGCAGGACCCCGGTGAGCGCCAAGCGCAAGCGCGTGAAGGTCGGGACCACGTTCCGCTTCACGCTGTCCGAGGGCGCGAGCGTCAAGCTCGCGATCGCGCAGAGGCAGCCGGGCAGGCGGGTGGGCAAGGCGTGCCGGAAGCCGTCGCGCAAGAACAGCAAGCACAAGCGCTGCTCGCGCTTTGTGAAGAAGGGGACGCTCACGCGCACCGACAAGAGCGGGGCGAACTCGCTGCACTTCACGGGCCGCATCGGCCGCCGCGCTCTCAAGCCCGGCAGCTACCGCGTCACGATCACGGCCAACGACGCCGCGGGCAACAAGTCGAAGCCGAAGACGCTCTCCTTCAGGGTCGTCAAGAAGCGCCGCTAACCGGCTCGCGCTCGCGGGCAATGAGGCTGATCGCGCCCGCGCTTCCGAGCGCGATCGCGAGCGCGCTGATCACCACGCCGGCCGGGCGCAGCTCGATCGCCTGCGACAGAAGCCCCACGGCGACGATCGGCACGGCGAGCGCCACATAGAGCACCACGAAGAAGGTGGCCGACACCTCGCCGCGCCGGTCGGCGGGAGTCTCGGCGCCGAGCGCCGCCAACCCGGCGCCCACGGCGAGTCCCTGGCCGATACCGCAGGAGATGCCGCAGACGAACATCACGGCGAGCGACTCGGTCTCGAGCGCGAGGATCAGGAGGCACGAGGACAGCACCACAGCCACCGCGCCGCCCACGAGCGCCGTGCGGTTTCCGATTCTCGGCAGCACGAGCGAGCTCGTGGCGGAAGCGAGGAACAGGATGAAGACGATGAACCCGGCGAGCAGGTGGCTGTGGTAGCCGAGGTACTTGCCGAGGAAGAGCGGCCCGACCGCGCCGAACAGTCCCGAGATCGTGAACGCCGAGAAGCCGCCGAGCGCCGCGCGCGTGAACGTGCCGCGGACCTCGGGCGGCACCGCGAGCTGCTGCGGCGCGAAGCGCGGGTGCTCGCGCGGCTGCACCGTTTCCGGGGCAAACAGCACCGCCAGCACTGCCGGCACGAGCAGCGCGAGGTAGACCCAGTACGAGAGCCGCAGCGGGTCGGTGCCGGTCTGCGCGAGCGCGCCGGAGAGCAGCGTGCCGCAGCCGAGCCCGCCGAGGTTCACTGCCACGGCGATGCCCGCGGCGAGCTCCCTCCGGCCGCCGGGCGCGAGGTCGAGCATCATCGCCGTCGCCGTGCCCGCGAAAGCGCCCGCGGTGAAGCCGGACAAAAGGCGCGCCACCAGCATCGGCGCGACGCCCTCGGCAACGAGGAACAGGATCGTGCTCCCGATGGCGCACGCCAGGCCGAACATCAGCACCTTCCGCCGCCCGATCTCGTCGGAAAGCCGCCCGGTGAGGATCAACCCGATGATCACCCCGACGGCGTAGGTGGCGAAGATCACCGTGATCAGCAGCTCCCCGAACCCGAAGCGCGCCTGGTAGATCGGATACAGCGGCGTCGGCAGGGTAGTGCCGGCCATTGCAACCAAGAAGGCGTAGGCAATGCAGAAGAAAGCGGCTTTGGTGGAAAGCGTGGGGGTCACACGGGTGCCTACTGCCTACTGCCAACTGCCAACTGAACCTTGACACATCCGTGCTAAGGTTGCCGACGGCATGGATGGGCTGACGATCAACGAGGCTGCGGAGACCACGGGCTGGTCACCGCGAATGCTGCGTTACCTCGAAAGCGTCGGGCTGATCCAGCCTCCCCGCACCGGGTCGGGCTATCGCAAGTTCGGTCCGGAGGAGCTCCAGCGGCTGCGCACGCTGCGGGAGCTGCTGAACCGCTTCGACTGCGGCCTATCCGACGTGGCCTTCGCCAAGCGCATGCGCGAGGACGAGGAGCTGCGCTCCGCCGTCGACACGTGGTTCGAGTCTGCGCCGCGGCTCCCGGAGGGGGTCGCCTCAGATGACTGGCTGAGCTGGGAGCAGGAGAAGCACCAGCGCCTGCTCGGCATCGCCGCATGAGGAACCCCACGTTTTCCGACACGCCTATGGAGGCTTGATGACCACCACTCCGACCACCGAGAAGGCCACCGACTTCAAGGTCGCCGACCTCTCCCTCGCTGACTTCGGCCGCAAGGAGATCGTCCTTGCCGAGCACGAGATGCCGGGACTCATGTCCTGTCGCGAGGAGTACGGCGCCAGCAAGCCGCTCAAGGGCGCGCGCATCACCGGCTCGCTGCACATGACGATCCAGACCGCCGTCCTTATCGAGACGCTCGTCGAGCTCGGCGCCGAGATCCGCTGGTGCAGCTGCAACATCTTCTCCACCCAGGATCACGCCGCGGCCGCCGTGGTGGTCGGCCCGAACGGCACCCCGGACGACCCGCAGGGCGTGCCGGTGTACGCGTGGAAGGGCGAGACGCTCGAGGAGTACTGGTGGTGCACCGAGCAGGTGCTGCGCTGGCCCGACGGCGACGGCCCGAACATGATCCTCGACGACGGCGGCGACGCCACGCTGCTCGTCCACAAGGGCGTCGAGTACGAGAAGGCGGCCGCGGTCCCGTCGCCTGACTCGACCGACAACGAGGAGATGAAGGTGATCCTCGGCGTGCTGCAGCGCTCGCTCGACGAGGACAACCAGCGCTGGACTGGCATCGCCGCCGACATCAAGGGCGTCACCGAGGAGACGACCACCGGCGTCAACCGGCTCTACCAGATGCAGCAGACCGGCCAGCTGCTGTTCCCGGCGATCAACGTCAACAACTCAGTCACCAAGTCGAAGTTCGACAACATCTACGGCTGCCGCCACTCGCTGGTGGACGGCATCAACCGGGCCACCGACGTGATGATCGGCGGCAAGGTGGCCGTGGTCTGCGGCTTCGGCGATGTGGGCAAGGGCTGCGCGCAGTCGCTGCGCGGCCAGGGCGCCCGCGTGATCGTCACCGAGATCGACCCCATCTGCGCGCTGCAGGCCGCGATGGAGGGCTACGAGGTGAAGACGCTCGAGGACGTTCTCGAAGAGGGCGACATCTTCGTCACCACCACGGGCAACAAGGACATCATCACCGCCGACCACATGAGCCGCATGAAGCACCAGGCGATCGTGGGCAACATCGGCCACTTCGACAACGAGATCGACATGGCCGGGCTCGCGAAGACCGAGGGCATCGAGCGGATCAACATCAAGCCGCAGGTCGACGAGTGGCGCTTCGCCGACGGCCACTCGGTGATCCTGCTGTCCGAGGGCCGGCTGCTCAACCTCGGCAACGCCACGGGCCACCCGAGCTTCGTGATGTCGAACTCCTTCACGAACCAGACGATCGCCCAGATCGAGCTGTTCACGAAGACCGACGAGTACGAGAACCAGGTCTACGTGCTGTCGAAGAAGCTCGACGAGAAGGTCGCGCGGCTGCACCTCGACGCGCTCGGCGTTCACCTCACCGAGCTCAGCGAGGATCAGGCGGCGTACATCGGCGTGCCGGTGGACGGCCCTTACAAGCCGGAGCACTACCGTTACTAGTAGGCAGTTGGCAGTAGGCAGAGGAAGGGCTCGGACGGCTAGTCACGACATCGCTGATCCGTCGCTCGCTCCTGATGGTGAGCGGCGGATTGAATGGGCTGATTCGCAGATGCCCGTGCTCGCGCAGATCCGCGAGCGGTTCGCCGAGGAGCGGCCGCTCGAGGGGCTTGCGGTCTCGGCCTGTCTCCATGTGACGGCTGAGACCGCGGGCCTCGTCCGCGCCCTGCAGGAGGGCGGCGCCAGCGTGGCGATCTGCGCCTCCAACCCGCTGTCCACGCAGGACGACGTCGCCGCCGCGCTCGTTGAGCGGCACGGGACCGAGGTCTTCGCCATCCACGGCGAGAGCCCGGCCACCTACTACAGCCACATCGAGGCGGTCTGCGACAAGCACCCGCGCGTGACGCTCGACGACGGGGCGGACCTGATCTCCGTCCTCCACGCCCAGCGCGAGGAGCAGCTGCCGGAGATCCTCGGCGGCACCGAGAGCACCGGCACGGGCGCCCTGAGGGTCCGCGCGCTTGAGGCCGCCGGGCGGCTCGCGTTTCCCGTGCTCGCCGTCAGCGACGCCGCCGCGGCCAGCCTGATCGAGAACCGCTACGGCACCGGCCAGTCGACGCTCGACGGGATCGTGCGGGCGACCAACGTGCTGCTGGCGGGCAGCCGCGTGGTGGTGCTCGGCTTCGGGTCGAGCGGGCGTGGCGTGGCACTGCGGGCACGTGGCGCCGGCGCCAAGGTGATCGTCTGCGAGGTCGATCCGCTGCGCGCGCTCGAGGCGGCGATGGAGGGCTACGAGGTGATGCCCGCGCTCGAGGCGGCGCCGCTCGGCGACGTGTTCGTGACCGTCACCGGCAACCGCGCCGTGCTCACCACCGCCCACTTCAAGCAGATGAAGGACGGTGCGCTGCTCTGCAACGCCGGTCACTTCGACGTGGAGATCGACAAGCCCGCGCTCGACAAGCTCACCAAGTCGAATCGCGTGGTGCGACCGCTGGTGGAGGAGCACGTGCTCACGGGCGGCCGCCGCCTGCACCTGCTGGCCGAGGGCCGCGTGGTCAACCTCGCGGGCGCCGAGGGCCACCCCGGCGCGGTGATGGACATGCACTTCTCAGCTCACGCGCTGTCGGTGGAGCACCTGGCCCGCGATGGCGAATCGCTCGACAAGCGCGTCCACGCGGTGCCGGACCAGATCGACCGCGAGATTGCCCGCCTCAAGCTGGAGGCGCTTGGCGTGACTATCGACGAGCTGACGAAGAAGCAGCTGGAGTACCTGAGCTCCTGGGAGCAGGGAACCTGACCTGCTGGCGCACGTCGCCTGCCGGCCAGCGGCCCAGGGCGGCGTGCCCGAGCGCGACGAGGTAACACGCGCAGGCGAGCAGCGTGGTCAGCGGGAAGCCCCAGGTGATCGCCACCGCCACGGCCAGCACCGAGGCGAGCACCGACGCCACGCCGTTGATTCCCCACGCCCAGACGACCGAGCCCGGGTAGAGGCGCGAGATGCGCGTGAGCCCGATCGGCATCGCCATGCCGAGTGAGATCCCGAGTGGCGCGAGCAGCGCCACGGTGATCGCCACCCGCCCGGCGAAAGCGATCGAGATCCACTGGCGCAGTAGCGGCTGTAGCCCGTAGGCGCTCGCGGCGATCAGCACGGTTGCCAGCCCGAGAGCAGCGAGCAGCGTGCGCCGCGGATTCCCCAGCCTCGTCGATATCAGCGAGCCGATGCCGGTGAAGACGAGCAGCGAGAAGAGCACCACCGACAGGGCATAGGTCGGGAAGCCGAGGAACAGCACGAAGCGCTGGATCAGCGCGATCTCCATCAGCAGGAAGCCGAGGCCGATCGCTGCGAAGAAGACGAGCGAGCTGAGCGGCGGCCGCGCCTCGCGCCGCACGACGAACAGCGGCAGCGCGAACGCGAAGGCGCACAGCACCAGCAGGATGCCCAGCGTGATGAGCAGGATGTAGAACGGGTCGACCGAGAAGAAATAGCCCGGCGGGGTCGCTTGGCCCACGTGCGAGAGGCGCGTCATCTGGAAGAAGAACGGCTTGTCGTCGGTCGGCGGGCAGACGTCGAGCCGGTAGTGCGAGCAGAACTCCTGCCAGCTCGGAGCCCGGGCGAGCTGCGCCCACTCGAGCTTGTATGGGCCGCCCGGCGCGTACGCCACGCCGTCGCCGCGCTGGGCAGCGAGCGTCCGGATGCGGGCGAGCTCGGCCGGCGTCCACGGCGTCTCGCGCGCGAGCACCGTCCCGTAGACCTCCCCGAAGATGTCCTTTCCGAGCAGGACCACGACGTTCCGCTCGGGGTGATCGACCCCGCGCTTCTCGAGCGCGTCCAGCGTGAGGATCGTCGTGCGCAGCGCCTCGTCGCCTACGAGGTGGCGCAGGCGCGTGACGTTGAGGATCCCGCCGGGATTGAGGTGGTCGAAGTAGTCCTCGAACGCCTGGACCGTGTAGAGGTTCGCCTCGCTGAGCGCGAACGCGGCGGCCGAGTTGGCGCTGAGCGTGTCCGTGAACCCGATGTGGATCTCGTCGTACTTCGTCTTCCGCGCCGCGAGTGTCGTGCGGCCGTCGCCGAACTTCACGCTCACGCCGGGCAGCGTGTAGGGCGAGCCGGAGTACTGGCGCAGCGGGCCGTCGGCCACGTCGCGCATCGCGCGGTTCAGCTCGATGACGTCGACCTGGTGCATGCCCGAGGTGAGCGCGTTCTCGATGTCGCGCCCGCCGCCGCCGCCGATCACGAGCGCCCGGCCATGGTGGCTGAGCGCGTAGCCGACGCTCTGCGGCCCGAGCTTCAGCGCCCGCCAGTTCGGCAGCGGCGTGCCCGGATGCCACACGGGCACGGGCGCGTACACGCGGTCGTAGAAGAGCGGCGCGAAACGGGATCCCTTGGGCGGCGGGTAGCCGAGCACGCGGTTGAGCGGAGTCCAGCGGTCGGCCACCGGCTTGGAACCCGGCAGCACCGAGACGTGCGGCGGGAGGTAGTAGAGGTTGGTCGCTGCCGACAACGCGACCGCCACGGCCGCGACGCCGAGCACTCCCAGCGTCACCGCCCGCAGGCTTCCCGCGCCGTTGAACAGCACCGCCGCAACGGCCGCGATCACCCCGAGCGCGACCACCAGCGTGGGCGCGTCCACCAGCCACAGCACCGGCACCACCGCGAGAGCGCCGATGCCCGCGCCCGCGAGGTCGAACGCGTACAGCTTCCCGATCGAGCTCGTGTAGCCGCGCACCGCGAGCGCGATCACGATTCCGCCGGCGGTGAACGGCAGCGCGGCGAGCAGGCAGGCGAGCGCGAGCACCGCCACGAAGCCGACGGTGACCGTGGAGTGGAACGTGTAGTCGAGCCGGACGAGCGCGAGCGGCACGGCCACGAGCAGTAGCGAGAAGACCGCGCACCAGCGCGCGAGCAGCCACTCGAGCCGCTCGGCGGGGAACCACTGCGGCCGCACGTAGACGGCGATCGCCCCGCCGCCGGCGCCCAGCAGCGCCAGCGAGATCGCCAGGAAACCGAAGTGGTAGAAGAGCACCGCCCCGAAGATGCGCGTGAGCAGCACCTGCAGCGCGAGCACGCAGCCGGCCACGAGGCCAACGGCTCCCGCCACGCGCAGCGGCAACCGCGAGTCCTCAGGCCGCAGGCTCATGGCGGGCAGGATACGCATAGCATCGCGGGCTCCATGACGGGCGGGTTGGAGCAAGCGACGGAGAAGATGCGCGCCGACGGCGCGCCCGACGTCGCGATCGAGAACTTCCGCCACTACTACGAGCGGCTGGCGGAAGGCGAGACGGGAACGATCGCGGAAAGCGAGATCGAGCCGGCGCGCGACCTGCCGTCGGCCGCCGAGCTGCCGGAGCCGGGGGAGGACGGCCACGCGGCGCTCGAGCGGGCCGCCGTGATCCGCCTCAACGGCGGGCTGGGCACGGGCATGGGGATGACCGGCGCCAAGACGCTCCTCGAGGTGAAGGACGGCATCACCTTCCTCGACGTGATCGCGCGCCAGATCCTCGAGCTGCGCAAGCGGTACGGGATCCGCCTACCGCTCGTCCTGATGCACAGCTTCCGCACGCGCGAGGAGTCGCTGAAGGCGCTCGAGCGCTATCCCGACCTCGAGGCCGACGTGCCGCTCGATTTCGTCCAAGGCCGCGTGCCGAAGATCCTTGCGAGCGACCTGTCGCCCGCCGACTGGCCGCAGGACCCGGAGCTCGAATGGGCGCCTCCCGGCCACGGCGACCTATACACGTCGCTCGTCACGAGCGGCATGCTCGACAAGCTGCTCGAGCGCGGCTACGAGTACGTCTTCGTCGCCAACTCGGACAACCTCGGCGCGGTGCTCGAGCCGCGCATCCTCGCGTGGTTCGCGCGCGAAGAGCTGCCGTTCACGATGGAGGTGCTGCGCCGCGCGCCCGCGGACCGCAAAGGCGGCCACATCGCGCGCCGAAAGGGCGGCGGCCTCGTGCTGCGCGAGACAGCTCAGGTCCGCGACGAGGACCAGGCCGCCTACGAGGACATCGACCGCCATCGCTACTTCAACTGCAACAACCTGTGGCTCAACCTGAAGACGCTGAAGCGGGTGCTGGACGAGCGCGACGGCGTGCTCGGGCTGCCCATGATCGTCAACAAGAAGACCGTCGACCCGAGCGACTCGACCTCGCCCGCCGTCTACCAGCTCGAGACCGCGATGGGCGCCGCGATCGACGTTTTCGACGGCGCCGAGGCGATCGTCGTCGGGCGCGAGCGCTTCGCTCCTGTGAAGACGACGAACGACCTGCTCGTGGTCCGCTCGGACGCATACGAGCTCACCGAGCACGCCGAGATGCGCCTCGTGCGCGACGAGCCGCCGCTCGTCAGCCTCGACTCCGAGCACTACAAGCTGGTCCGCGACTTCGACGCCCACTTCCCCTCAGGCGCCCCGTCTTTGAAGGAATGCGACCGCCTCACGGTGAAAGGCGACGTGGTGTTCGGCGCGAACGTGGTCGTGCGCGGCTCGGTCGACCTCGAGGGCGACCAGCGCATCGACGACGGCGCAGTGCTCAGTTAGAGTCGCCTCATGGACTTGCGGCTCGCGCGCGGAGCCGCTGTAGCGGCGGCGGCCATCGCGCTGGGACTCCCCGGCTCGGCCGACGCTGATGACGTCACCTGCGCCACCCTCCAGACCGCACTCAACAACGCGGGGATCAGCACGATTCACATCACGGAGGCCAGTTGCCCGGCGATGCAGCTCACGATCCCGGCGGGGCGCTCGGTGACGCTCACCGGCGCTCCCACCACCTTCACCGGCAACGTGACCGGCCATCCGGTGATCGATGCCGAGGCCGCGCTCGGCACCACCACGTTCAGCGACCTCACCTTCCGCGACGCCACCGTGAACATGGGCCGGCCCGCCGTCTTCATCAACTCGGGTCCGGCGACGACGTTCGAGCGGGTCCAGTTCCTCGGCGACACCCGCACTGGAGGCGCCGAAGAGGCTCCCGCGGGCCTGGAGGTGGACAGCGATACAGGCAGCCCGGCGACCGTCGTGGTGCGCGACTCCGTGTTCGGCACCACCGTCTTGAGCGAAGGCAACACAACCAACGCCCAGACCGCCGGCTTCTCGTCCGATCTCGACAGCAGCAGCGGTACCACGTCGGCGCTGACGGTCGCGGACAGCAGCTTCGCGGGCAATAGCGCGCGGACCAGCGCCGCTCTGTCCGGAGTGGTGGGCGGAAGCATCACGGTCACAGGCAGCACCTTCGACTCGAACACGTCGACGGACAGCGCCGGAGCCGCGTTCCTCGCCGCGGACCACATGACCCTCTCCGGCAATCGCTTCACTGGCAACTCCATCGTCGATCCGAGCGCAACCATCGGGCTCGACCAAGGTGGAGCGCTGATGGTGTCCGGGCGCACGGCGTTCGGTGTGATCCAGCAGAGCGGCAACCTGTTCCAGGGCAACTCGACCCAAGGCGTGGCCGGAGACCCAGGCAGGTTCGAGGGCGGCGCGGAGTTGGCGAGACAGGCGGATATCACCCTGCGGGGCGACCGTTTCATCGGCAACAAGGTTGACGGCCCGACGTCCGCAGCCGAGAACGCGGGCGGGGGCTTCTTCGACGACGAGTGCGCCACGCTCTCGAAGCAGATCCAGGCCTACGACGTCGTGGTGGCCGGCAATTCCATCACCACCGGCGGCGAGGGCGCGGGGATCTATGTCGGCTGCGGGGACATGGCACCGCGCACGCTGCAGCTGTTCGACTCGACGGTGTCGGGCAACAGCGTTGGCTCCGGCGGCAGCTCCGGTGTGGCAGGCGATACCGGCGACACGCTCGTCCTGCGCAACACCATCGTGGCCGGCAACACCGGCGGCCCGAACGTCGACGGTTTCGGCGCCAGCGACGCGCAGTTCTCGGATGCATGCGGCGAGACCGGCGCGGCGCTACCGGGCGCAGGCAACCTCTGCGCGGACCCGCTCCTGGCGAACGCCGCCGCGGGCGACATCACGGAGACGCCGGGCAGCCCCACGCGCGACCACGGCTCGACTGTGCTCGTGCCGGCCGACCTCACCACCGACGTCTTCGGCGCGCCCAGGATCCAGGGCTCGGCGGTCGACATCGGCGCCGCGGAGTTCCCCGCTCCCGCGGCGGCGGGCGACACCACCGCTCCGTCCATAACCGGCTTCGGTATGAGCTTCCGGCGCTTCCGGGTCGGTGTGAAGAGCACACCCGTTTCCGCGCGGATGTCCGTCCGCCCGACACCCAAGGGCACGCGCTTCACCTGGATCTCGTCCGAGCCGGGCACGGCCAAACTGCGGATCCAGCGCGCGCTGCCCGGCCGCAAGGTCAAACGCAAGGGGAAGACGGTCTGTGCCAAGCCGCGGCGCTCGCTTCGCAAACACAAGAAGTGCACTCGCTTCTCCCGGGGTGTCACGCTCACGCGCCACGCGAAGACGGGCCTCAACGCGCTGAAGTTCACGGGTCGCGTGAAGAAGAAGGCGCTGAAGCCCGGCCACTACCGCGCCTCGCTGACCGAGACCGACGCCGCCGGCAACCGGTCCAGGACGAGGCACCTCAGCTTCAGGATCGTCAAGCGTTAGGGCGGCCCGGGCCTAGTCGAGAAGTCTCGATTGCGTTCGTAGTTAGAACAGGACGGGAGGCCAAAACCTCACGGAAGAGTTCTGACTACCGCGTTTGAGCTAGCCACGCAGGCGGATAGGTGCCCGCCGGGATAGCGCCCACGGCAGGGGCAAAGCCGTTTGTCGCAAGCTTCTCGGCCGGACGACCGGCGATCAGCGGCTTGATGTCGCCGAATGTGGTGAGGATCCGGATCGACGAGCCGATCTGGAGATCGGCCACGTTGGGCGTCTCGCCGCCCAGCACGCCCTCCGCGATCCAGGCGTCGATCTTGTCGAGGTACCCGGGCAGCGCTGCGAGGTCCGCCTCCACCTGCTCGTCGCTTGCGCCGTTAATGCGCTGGGCGATCTTCGATACCGGCGCGCTCCCGAGCTTGAGGAACGGCGCGGGCATGTGCAGGTTCCCCTCCGCCGAGTAGGTCAGCATCGAAGGGCGGTCCCGGATGAAGCCTCCCCAGGCCACTCGGCGGGCGAGCGGCTGGAACACGTCATCGCCCCACGCCTCGGCCTCCTCGACCTTCGCGCGCAGGGCGGGGTCCTCGGGCACCAGCCGCGGCTCGGGCGCGAGCTCGTCGAGCTTCCGCAGGATCTTGCGCGAGCCCTGCACCTTCTCGCCGTTCACCTTGATCGCCGGGACCGTGCGGCCGGGGAAGCCGCTCACGCGAACCACCGCCGCGTGGATGGCGGGCACGAGATCGACGCGCTTGTAGTCGACGCCCTTCAGCTTGAGCGCAGCCTCGACGCACTCGCACGGGTGCGAGCCCGGGATCACATAGAGCGTGGCTCCCACGGCGCGACCCTAACCGACCGCGGCCAGCTCGCGCACCAGTTCGCCCGCCGGGCGGATGTCGTGGATGCGCGCGACGCACTCGCCCGCGTAGAGAGCGCCCGCGTCGAGCAGGTTGCTCGGCGTCCCCTCGGCGGCGGGCTGCGGCGAGAGGAAGGGGACGCTCGCGCTCTGGCGCCTGAGCGCGGAGGCCTGGAACGACGGCGGCAGTCGCGAGGCGAGTGGACCGGTGACGCGGTTGATCGTCCGCACCCAGCCGGGGCCGCGGCGGTCATCGCGCAGCCAGCGCTCCGTCGCCTCGTTCCACAGCACCCGGTGCGGCGCGTCCGGCCAGCCGAGCCCGAACAGCTCTGTGAGCACCGTCTCGCGCGACTCCATCAGCCGCTGCTTGTAGGCCTTGCGCGCGCTGCTCTCCTCGCTCATCAGGAAGCGTGTGCCGAGCACGGCGGCCTCGGCGCCGGCGTCGAGCGCGCGCCGGACGTCCGCGGCTTCCGCGATCCCGCCGGCCAGCCACAGCGGGTAGCCGTCGGGGAGCGCGTCGCGCACCTGGGCCAGCAGCTCGAGCGCGGGCGTCGTGCCGCGCACGTGGCCGCCGGCCTCGACGCCCTGGACGATCACGCCGTCGGCGCCGGCGATCCGTGCAGCGCTCGCTTCTCCCACCGAGCCGACCTGGTGCAGCCACACGCCCGGCGTGCGCCGCCGCGGGCGGCCCCAGTAGGTGACCACGGCGTCGGCGGTCCGCGCTGCCTTCCAGTGATCGGCGCGCGCGAGGTTGAGCAGGATGTTCACCGCGATCGGGCGCTTGGTCGCCTGGCGCGCCTTCGCCAGCTCGGCGGCGAACGCCGGCGGCGGCATGATCCCTAGCGTCCCGAGCCCGCCGGCCTCGGACACCGCGGCAGCGAGGGCGCCCTGCGCGATGCCGCCGCCCATTCCGGCCTGCACGACGGGAGCCTCGACTCCGAGGCGCTCGAGCAGCGTCGGCATCTACGCCACCGCGGCGGGATCCTCGAAGCGCTCGCGGTCCTCGAAGCGCTCGCGGCGCCGCTCCTCCTCCTCGGAGTGGAGCAGCATGCGGATGAACAGCACCGCGAACGCGATAACGAGCACGATCGACTGCTCGACCATCATGATCGCGCCGCCGAGGTTCTGATCTTCGACCGCGCTGAGGCCCCAGATCCGCGGCACGTGCTCGTAGTACGGGTAGGCGACGCCGTGCGACCAGGTGAGGAAGATGCCGAGCAGCCCGACGCTGATCTTGGCCGCGATCAGGTAGCCGAACACCGCCAGGCCGGTGAGCCGCCGCCGCATCGGCACGGGCTGGATCAGCGGCCACCAGAGGGCGATCCCGCCCAAGAAGAAGCACGTGTGCTCGAGCGCGTGGATGCCGTCGTGGTTGAGCGCAGCGTCGTACATCGCGGGGATGTGCCAGACGTAGATCATCGTCAGCCAGATCACGATCCCCGTGATCGGGTGGGCGAACGGGCCGAGCGCGCGTTCGACGGACATCAGCCTGCGCGTGAGCGGCCGCATGATCACGCGCGAGAGGGAGAGCAGCACGAGCAGCGGAGCGAGGTCGCCCAGCAGGATGTGCTGGACCATGTGCATCGAGAACAGGTAGTCCTCGCCGAGCGCGTCGATGGGGGAGACCAGCGCGATCAGCATCACGGTCACCGCGCCGACGAAGGCGGCGAACTGGAGCGGGCCGGCGCCGCGTCCACCGGCCTCCCTGCGCGCCTGGAAGAAACGGCGCAGGTAGACCACGACGTACACCACCACGACGATCAGCTGCGCCGGGTCGAACGTCCAGCGGTAATGCGGATGAGTCACCGGGCGCCGCCCTGCCGGCCCTCTGTAACGGCTTTGGTGCAGAGCACGCGCGAAATTGTCGCAGTCCGGTGCTGACGCGTAACACGCCACCCGCGAGGGTTCTCTCATGTCTCTCGCGCGCCTGTTATCGCTCGTCGCACCTCCTCTCTGCCTCTCGTGCGGCGGGGCGGCGCCGCTGCACCAGCCGCTGTGTCGCGAATGTCTGGGCGATCTGCGCTGGCTGTCGTTCGAGCAGCCGCCGGGGGCGGGCGTGCCGGTGTGGGCGGCGGTCGGGTACGAGGGTCCCGCACGTGCGCTCGTGCGCGCGTTGAAGTTCCGCGGCGCTGTCGCGCTCGTGGACGCGATGGCGGCGCAGATGGCGGCCAACGCCCCGCCGGGGCTGCTCGAGGGCCGCTCGCTCGTCCCGGTGCCGCTGCATCCGGCGCGGCGGCGACGGCGTGGCTTCAACCAGGCGGAGCAGCTCGCCCGCGCGCTCGCGCGGCGCGCCGGCCTGCTCGTGGCCGACTGCCTCGAGCGGACGGGCGGAGGCGCGCGAACGAGCCAGGTGGGACGCGGCCGCCAGGAGCGGCTCGGTGCGCTGCAGGGCAGCGTCCGCATGCGCGCGGGCGCGCCCGTGCCGCTGCGCGTGCTGCTGGTGGACGACGTGGTCACGACGGGCTCGACGCTGGCCGCGTGCGCGGCGGCGCTGTCGCGCGCCGGCGTGCACGAGGTTGGTGCCGTGGTCTACGCGCGGACGCCCGGGCGGTGAGCGTGCCCTCGGTGTCGCTTACCGGGCCGATCAGGCGTCTGTGGGGCGCGCCCGGGCGCCGGTGTCTACAGCAGCGATAAACGGTCGCGGGGTCGCCACCGTCCCATCTGGGTGTTGCTGGACAACACCTAGATGGGATTGCTTTGGCGCGGCTTTGCGACACCGGGGGTGTGCCTACCTCACAGTTCGCCGGGGTACCACTCGGTCAGAATGGGCTGACCAACCACGGAAGGACGACCCCACATGAAGCGCTTCTTCTTCCCGCTGGCAACGATCGCCGCCGGCGTTGCCGTAGCCGTCTCCGGCTGCGGCGCAAGCAGCGTCACGGACGACGCCGTTGCGAAGGCCGCCACCGCCACGACGAGCAAGCACGGCTCGGACATCCAGATGACGATCACGATGAGCTCGGCGGCGCTGCCGCAGACGATCCGGATGACGGCCAACGGTGTGATGGATCCCGTCGCGCGAAAGGCCAGGATCAACCTCGACATGTCACAGCTCGCGAGCGCGGGCCTCGGATCCTCGATCAAGCCCTCGCAGCTCCAGGCCACGGAGATCCTCGACGGCACAGTCTTCTACATGCGCATGCCGCTGTTCGACGGGAAGCTGCCGGGCGACAAGAAGTGGATGAAGATCGACATCGCGAAGACCGGCAAGGCGCTCGGTCTCAACCTCGGGTCGCTGTCGCAGCCCGGACAGGACCCATCGCAGCAGCTGGCCTACCTGCGGACGGTCTCGGGTGCGAAGAAGGTCGGGACCGAGACGATCCGCGGCGTCCAAACGACGCACTACCACGGCGTCGCCAAGCTGGACGACTACCCCGAGCTCCTGCCCGAGAACGAGCGCGCCGGAGCACGCGCGGCCATCCAGCGGCTCGAGAAGCTGATCGGCAGCAACTCGTACCCGGTCGACGCGTGGGTGGGGAAGGACGGCCTGCTGCGGCGGATGAAGTTCACGATGAACATGGACGTGGGGCAGACCGGCCAGTCGATCACGATGGGCATCCAGGAGGACCTGTCCAATTTCGGCACGCCCGTCGACGTCACGCCGCCCGCGAGTAGGGACGTCTACGACGCGACGAAGGTCACCTCGAACGCGATCCAGTCGAGCGGCCTGGGCGGCTGACCCGGGCGGGGCATCCACTGTCCATCTTCCGGGCGGAATTTGCCTCAAAGGCGGGACAAAATGCCCCAAAGCCGAGTTGCGCCTCCAGGTACCATCAAAGGAGCGGGTAATCCGATCTAAGGAGGGCGCATGCGCATCGAGGTCAAAGGGCGCAACGTGTCGGTCGGTGATGAGCTCAGGGAACGCATCGAGAAGCGTTTCCAGAAGATTTCCAGGCAGGTTTCCGAGCTTGCCATGGCGGAGGTAGAGCTCACCGAGGAGCGCAACCCTCGCAACGCGACCCAGTCTCAGGTCGCTGAGATCACCCTCCACCTCAAAGGCGTAACGCTCCGGGCGCGCGAGGCCACGGACAACATGGTCCGCTCGATCAACGAGGCCACCGACGACCTGGCCCGCCAGGTCAAGCGCCACCGCGACAAGCGCCGCCGCCGCCGCGAGCAGGCGAAGGCCGCGGCGGAACCCAGGACCGCCTGACGGCGGTCAGTAGGCAGTTCGCAGTTGGCAGTTGGCAGCGCTGAAGTTCCGCTGCCCTGCCTACTGCCAACCGCCTACTGCCAACTAGGAAGGACCACTCCTTAAAAAGCTGAATTCCACGCCTGTGGCGGCAGGCCCGCCCTCGCTACCCTTGCCCCTATGTCCATTCTCGACCGCGCTCTTCGCATCGGCGAAGGCAAGAAGTTCAAGGAATTCCAGCAGCAGGTCGCGCGCATCAACGACCTCGAGGCGGAAATGGAGCTGCTCGAGGACGAGGAGATCGCCAGCGAGTTCGCGGAGCTGAGGGAGCGCGCCGAGAACGGCGAGTCGCTCGACAAGCTGCTCTACGAAGCCTTTGCGCTCACACGCGAGGCCGGCAAGCGCGCGCTCGGCATGCGCCACTTCGACGTCCAGCTGATCGGCGGCATGGTGCTGCACGACGGCTCGATCGCCGAGATGAAGACCGGCGAGGGCAAGACCCTCACGGCCACGCTCGCCGTCGCGCTCAACGCGCTGTCCGGCAAGGGCGTCCACCTCGTGACGGTCAACGACTACCTCGCCCGCCGCGACGCCGAATGGATGAAGCCGATCTACGACATGCTCGGCGTGAGCGTCGGCATCCTCTCCTCCGAGGAGAACGACCCGGCCGTCAAGCGCGCCGCCTACGCCTGCGACGTCACTTACGGCACGAACTCCGAGTTCGGCTTCGACTACCTGCGCGACAACCTTGCGATCGACCTCAACGACAAGGTCCAGCGCAAGTGGAACTACGCGATCGTGGACGAGGTCGACAACATCCTCGTCGACGAGGCGCGCACGCCGCTGATCATCTCGGGCCAGCCCGAGCAGGCCGCCGACCTCTATTACAAGTTCGCCAAGCTCGCGCCCATGCTCGAGCCCGGCAAGAAGCCCGAGGGCTACGAGGCCAAGTCGAAGGACTGGGAAGCGCCCTACGACTACGAGCCGGACGAGAAGCACCACACCGTGGCGGTCACCGAGCGCGGCGTCGAGAAGGCGGAGAAGTTCCTCGGCATCGAGAACATGTACCTCGCCGAGCACGGCAACCTGGTCAACCACCTGATCCAGGCGCTCAAGGCCGAGTCGCTCTACAAGCGCGACGTCGACTACGCGGTGATCGACGGCGAGGTCCGCATCATCGACGAGTTCACCGGCCGCATCCTCGAGGGCCGGCGCTGGTCCGAGGGTCTACACCAGGCGGTCGAGGCCAAGGAGGGCGTGGCGATCCAGGAGGAGAACCAGACGGTCGCCACGATCACCTACCAGAACTATTTCCGCCGCTACGACAAGCTCGCGGGCATGACCGGCACGGCCATCACCGAGGCCACCGAGTTCATGAAGATCTACGAGCTCCAGGTGGTCGAGATCCCCACCAACGAGCCGATGATCCGCGCCGACAAGAACGACCAGATCTACAAGACCAAGGAAGGCAAGTGGAACGCCGTCCTCAAGGAGATCGAGGGTCGTCACGCGGCCGAGCAGCCCGTGCTCGTCGGAACGATCTCGGTCGAGGTGTCCGAGCTCCTGTCGCAGCGGCTCAAGAACCGCGGCGTCCCGCACACGGTGCTGAACGCGAAGCCGGAGCACGCGGCGCGCGAGGCCGAGATCGTGGCGGAGGCCGGGCAGCCTGGCGCGGTCACGATCGCCACCAACATGGCCGGCCGCGGCGTGGACATCAAGCTGGGCGGCAACGCCGAGCACCTCACACACCAGGAGCTGATCAAGCGCGGCGTTGAGCCCGACGGCGACGGCTGGGACAAGGCCTGGGACGAGGTCTTCCCGGGCATCGAGAACCACGTCGAGGAGAGCCGCCACAAGGTGATGGAGTCGGGCGGCCTCTACATCCTCGGCACCGAGCGCCACGAGTCGCGCCGGATCGACAACCAGCTGCGCGGCCGCTCCGGCCGCCAGGGCGACCCCGGCGAGTCGCGCTTCTTCCTCTCGGCCGAGGACGATCTCGTGCGCCTCTTCGCGGGCGACCGGATCTACCGCATCCTCGACCGCCTCGGACCGACGTCCGAGGAGGGCGAGGAGGAGCCGATCGAAGCAGGAATGCTCTCGAAGCAGATCGAGAACGCGCAGAAGAAGGTGGAGGAGCAGAACTTCCTCCAGCGCAAGCACATCCTCGAGTACGACGACGTGATGAACCAGCAGCGCGAGGTCGTCTACGAGTACCGCGACCGCATCCTCGAGGGCGAGGACATGTCCGACACCGCGCGCGAGCAGGTGGCTGAAGCGGTGGAGCGGCTCGTCGACCAGTACCTGACGGGCGACTACTCGGAGGACTGGGACATCGACGGCCTGTTCACGCAGCTCGAGCAGATCTACCCGGTGGCGATCGCGCCCGAGGACGTCGACCCGCAGACGCTCGACCGCGCGGGCCTCGTCGAGGACCTGCGCGAGGACATCGTCAAGGCGTACGACGAGCGCGAGGAGGAACTCGGCGACGAGCTGATGCGTTACCTCGAGCGCTGGATCCTGCTTCAGATCATCGACGAGCGCTGGCGCGAGCACCTGCACGACATGGACTACCTGCGCGAGGGCATCAACCTGCGTGGGTTCGCCCAGATCGATCCGCTCGTGGCCTACAAGAACGAGGGCTTCGAGATGTTCACCGCGCTCATGAACTCGATCTGGGAGGAGTTCGCGCGCTACATCTTCCGCGTCGAGGTGCAGATCGAGGGGGAGAACGGCCACGGTCAGCAGCAGCAGGCGCAGCCGTGGGCTCAGTCGAGCAACGCGAGCTCGACGCAGAACTTCTCCTACGCGGGCGGCACCGCCGCCGACCAGCCGAGCGCGTTCGCGGCAGCCGCCGCGGCCGGCGCGGCCGGAGCGGGCGCGGAGTACGCCGAGGAGGAGACCGAGCTGCTCCCACACGTCGAGACCCGCCACGTCGACGAACACGACCGCATCGGCCGCAACGACCCCTGCTGGTGCGGGTCGGGCAAGAAATTCAAGAAATGCCATGGGGCCGGTTAGCGGCGCGCCCCTCCGCGACCAGCTGAAGCTGCTTGCGGACTACCTTTGACCCGCCTGCGCTAGCCGAGCGCATCGAGGCGCTCGAGCAGGAGATGCAGGCGCCCGGCTTCTGGGACGACCAGGAGCGGGCCGCCAAGGTCTCGGCGGAGCACGCCAGCGTCAGCCGCAAGCTGAACGGCTTCCGCGACCTCGAGTCCGAGCTCGACGACATCGAAGCGCTCGAGGAGCTCGCGCAAGAGGACGACTCGATCGCCGGCGAGCTCGACGAGCAGCGCGAGAAGTTCGCCTCCAAGCTCGCGGAGCTCGAGGAGGAGCGGCTGTTCTCGGGTGAGTACGACTCGGGCGATGCAGTCGTGTCCGTCCACGCCGGCGCGGGCGGCACCGACTCGCAGGACTGGGCGGAGATGCTGCTGCGCATGGAGATGCGCTGGGCGGAGTCGCGCGGCTTCAAGGTCGAGATGGTCGAGGCGAGCCCGGGGGAGGAGACCGGCATCAAGTCGGCCACCTTCATCGCTCACGGCGAGAAGGCCTACGGGCTCTTCTCCGCCGAGAAGGGCGTGCACCGGCTGGTGCGCATCTCGCCGTTCGACTCGCAGTCGCGCAGGCACACGTCGTTCGCGCTCGTCGAGGTGTCGCCGCTGGTGGACGAGGACGTTGACGTCGAGATCAACGACGACGACCTCCAGATCGACACCTACCGGGCGTCCGGCGCCGGCGGCCAGCACGTCAACAAGACCGACTCCGCGGGGCGCATCACACACAAGCCCACGGGCATCGTGGTGCAGTGCCAGAACGAGCGCTCGCAGTCGTCGAACAAGGCAACCGCGATGGCGATGCTCAGGTCCCGCCTGATCGAGCTCGAGGAGCAGAAGCGGCGCGAGGAGATCGCGCGCGAGAAGGGCGAGGCGCAGGACGTGAGCTGGGGATCGCAGATCCGCTCCTACGTCCTCCAGCCCTACACGATGGTCAAGGACCACCGCACCAACTTCGAGATGGGC
>DATBKS010000071.1:0-15831 GCA_036555755.1 Thermoleophilaceae bacterium | reverse complement strand
GGCCCGCGCATCGTCGCGATCGACACCGGCATCAAGAGCTCGATCGTGCGCAACCTGCGCGAGCGCGGCGCGCGAGTGGAGCTGCACCCCTGCACGGCCAGCGCCGACGAGCTGCTCGCGCGCGAGCCCGACGCGGTCTTCCTCGCCAACGGTCCGGGCGACCCTGCGGCGCTCGACCACATCGTCGACACCGTCCGCCTGCTCGTCGGCAAGACGCCGGTCTGGGGGATCTGCCTCGGGCACCAGCTGCTCTGCCGCGCCGTCGGGCTAGAGACCTTCAAGCTGCCGTTCGGCCACCGCGGCGCCAACCACCCGGTCAAGGATCTCGAGACCGGCCGCATCGACATCACGAGCCAGAACCACGGCTTCGCGGTGCTCGGTCCAGAGGGCGAGCAGACGATTGATACCGACGAGGCGATCCGCTGGGACACCGACTTCGGCGCCGCCGAGCTGAGCCTGCTGAACCTCTACGACCGCACGGTCGAGGGCCTGAATCTCCTGGACGTTCCGGGATCGACGGTCCAGTACCACCCAGAGGCGGGCCCAGGACCCCACGACAGCCTGTACCTCTTCGACCGGTTTCTGGAGCGAGTGGGATGAAGCCTGCGACCTGCGACCTGCGACCTGCGACCTGATGCCACGTCGCAACGACATAGACCGCATCCTGGTCTTGGGCTCGGGCCCCATCGTCATCGGCCAAGCCGCCGAGTTCGACTACTCCGGCGCGCAGGCCTGCAAGGTGCTGCTGGAGGAGGGCTACGAGGTCGTCCTCGTCAACTCCAACCCGGCGACGATCATGACCGACCCGGAGTTCGCCACGGCCACCTACATCGAGCCGCTCACGCCGGCGTCGGTGGCGCGGGTGATCGAGCGCGAGCGCCCGGACGCGCTGCTGCCCACGCTGGGCGGCGGCACGGCGCTGAACCTCGCGCGGGCGCTGAGTGAGGACGGCACGCTCGACCGGTTCGATGTCGAGCTGATCGGCGCGAACTACGACGCCATCCGGCGCGCCGAGGACCGCGAGCTCTTCCGCGAGACGATGGAAGGTGCCGGCCTGCGGGTGCCCCGCAGCGCGATCGTGTCGAACATGGCAGAGGCCGAGCGCGCCCTGCCCGAAATCGGCCTCCCTGCGATCCTGCGCCCCGGCTTCACGATGGGCGGCCAGGGCGGCGGCATCGCGCGCAGCGAGTCCGAGTTCCGCCAGCGCGTGGGCGAGGGGCTCGCCGCGAGCCCGATCGGCCAGGTGCTCGTCGAGGAATCAGTGATCGGCTGGGGCGAGTTCGAGCTCGAGGTGATGCGCGACTACCGCGACAACGTGGTGATCGTCTGCTCGATCGAGAACGTCGACCCGATGGGCGTCCACACGGGCGACTCGGTCACCGTCGCGCCGCAGCAGACCCTCACCGACAAGCAGTTCCAGGCGCTGCGCGACCAGGCGATCCAGGTAATCCGCGCGGTCGGTGTCGAGACCGGCGGCTCGAACATCCAGTTCGCGGTCAACCCGCAGACCGACGAGATCGTCGTCATCGAGATGAACCCGCGCGTATCGCGCAGCTCGGCGCTTGCGTCGAAGGCCACGGGTTTTCCCATCGCCAAGATCGCCGCGCGCCTCGCGGTCGGCTACGCGCTCGAGGAGATCGACAACGACATCACGCGCGTCACGCCCGCGAGCTTCGAGCCGACGATCGACTACGTCGTGGTCAAGTGGCCGCGCTTCGCGTTCGAGAAGTTCCCCGGCACAAGCGGCCGGCTCTCCACCCACATGCAGTCGGTCGGCGAGGCGATGGCCATCGGCCGCACGTTCAAGCAGGCGTTCATGAAGGCGATGCGCTCGCGCGAGACGGACGTCCGCGTGCGCCCGCCTGAGGACACCGACGAGCTGCTCGCGCGCCTCGAGATCCCGTCGCACGACCGCTTCGAGCTGCTGTTCGAGGCGGTGCGCCGTGAGGTGAGCCCTGAGGAGATCGAGAAGCGCACGATGATCGATCCCTGGTTCGTGGCCGAGCTCACTGCGCTCGCGAGCGGCGACGACCCGGAGGCAGGGCTCGCGCGCAGCTTCAAGTCGGTCGACACCTGCGCCGCCGAGTTCGCAGCCGCCACGCCCTACTACTACTCGGGCTACGAGCGCCCGGCGCCTGATGGCAGCGCGCGCCACGAGGTGCGTCGCGGCGAGCGCCCATCGGTCGTGATTCTCGGCGCCGGCCCCAACCGCATCGGCCAGGGCATCGAGTTCGACTACTGCTGCGTCCACGCGGCGATGACCGTTCGCGAGCTGGGACGCGACGCGGTGATGATCAACTGCAACCCGGAGACGGTCTCCACCGACTACGACACGAGCGACCGCCTCTACTTCGAGCCGCTCACGCTCGAGGACGTGCTCGGCGTGATCGAGATCGAGAAGCCCGAGGGCGTGATCGTGCAGTTCGGCGGCCAGACGCCGCTCAAGCTCGCGCGCGGCCTGGTGGACGCGGGCGTGCCGCTGCTCGGCACGCCGGTCGACTCGATCGATCTCGCCGAGGACCGCCCGAGCTTCGGCGGCCTGATGCGCGAGCTGGGGCTGAAGAGCCCGCCGTACGCGACGGCGCGCGACGAGGACGGCGCCCTCAAGGCGGCCGAGGAGGTCGGCTACCCGCTGCTCGTCCGCCCCTCGTACGTGCTCGGCGGCCGCGCGATGGAGATCTGTTACTCGCCCGACCAGCTCGCCAACTACCTCGAGCGCACCGAGCGCAACGGCGACGGCACGATCTACCTCGACCGCTTCCTCGAGAACGCGATCGAGATCGACGTCGATGCGCTCTGCGACGGCGAGGAGGTGGCGATCGGCGGTGTGATGCAGCACGTCGAGGAGGCGGGCATCCACTCGGGCGACTCTGCCTGCGTGATCCCCGCCCTCTCGCTCGGCCCCGAGATGCTCGACAAAATCGAGGAGGCCACCAAGAAGCTGGCGTTGTCGCTCGGAGTGGTCGGCCTGATCAACATCCAGTACGCAGTCCACGGCGACGAGGAGCTGTACGTGATCGAGGCCAACCCGCGCGCCTCGCGCACGGTGCCGTTCGTGTCGAAGGCCGTCGGCGTTCCGCTCGCCAAGATGGCCTGCCGGCTGATGCTCGGCGAGAAGCTGCGCGACCTCGACCTCCAGCTGCCGCCGCCCGGCGACGCCTCCGCCGGCCACGTGTCGGTGAAGGAGGCGGTGCTGCCGTTCGACCGCTTCCCCGGCGCCGACGCCCTGCTCGGCCCCGAGATGAAGTCCACCGGCGAGGTGATGGGCATCGCGGCCGACTACCCGACCGCGTTCGGCAAGGCCCAGGCCGCCGCCGGCGCAGGGCTGCCCACCGAGGGCACCGTCTTCATCACGGTCACCGACAGCGACAAGCCGGCCGCCACCCAGCTCGCTGCCTCACTACACGACCTCGGCTTCAACATCGTCGCCACCGGCGGCACCGCCCAGGCGATTCGCCGCATGGGCGTCCCCGTCGAGCGGCTCAAGAAGATCTCGGAGGGCTCGCCCAACGTCGTCGACCGGATCGAGTCCGGCGACATCGACCTCGTTTTCAACACGCCCACGGGCTCCGGCGCCCGCAGCGACGGCTACGAGATTCGCCGCGCGGCCGTTGCCCGCGGCATCCCGTGCATCACGACGATGACCGGCGCCACCGCCGCCCAGCGCGCGATCCGGGCGCTCCGCCGCGGGGAGCCGGAGGTGCGCTCGCTGCAAGAGCTGCACGCCGACCGGCGGGAGGCCGGGAGGACCACGGCGTGACCCTCGCGCCGTTCGGGCGGCGCCTCGCCGCCGTCACCGCCAACGAGACCGTCGGCGCGTACAAGCTGATCACCGCGGCCGATCCCGACGGTCCGCCTGATCCGCAGCCGGGCCAGTTCTACATGCTCGCCACCGAGGACCGCTGGGGAGGAGGGGAGAGCGAGCGCCCCTACCTGCCGCGTGCTTTCTCCTTCGCGCGCGCACGCGAGGGACAGCTCTCGTTCCTGCTCGAGGACATCGGCCCGGGCACCCACCGCCTCGCCGAGCTGCGCGCGGGAGAGAACCTCTGGCTGACCGGCCCGTTGGGCATCGGCTTCGAGAGCGCTCCGAACCCGATCCTGGTGGGCGGCGGCATCGGCACAGCGCCGCTGCTCTGCCTCCAGGACCAGCTCGGCCCGGGCGTCCGGGTGCTGCTCGGCTTCCGCAGCGCCGCCCACGCCGAGGCAGCCAAGCTCTTCGCCGGCGACCCGCAGATAGCCACCGACGACGGCTCGATCGGCCGCCAGGGGTTCGTCACGGAGCTGCTGAGGGAGGAACTGGACAGGTCGCAGGCCGCAGGTCGCGGGTCGCAGGTCTATGCCTGTGGGCCGCCGGCAATGCTCGAGGCGGTGCGCGCGCTCTGCGAGGAGCGTGCCGTTCACGCCCAGCTCGCTCTCGAGTCGGGAATGGCCTGCGGCTTCGGTGCCTGCTTCGGTTGCGTCGTCCCGACCAAGAACGGTTACATCAGGCTCTGCGTCGACGGCCCCGTCCTCGACGCGGCAGAGCTCACGACCGCACTGGCGCCGCACTGATGACCGACCTCTGCGGAATCCAGCTGCGCGGCCCGGTCCTCAACGGCTCCGGCACCTACGACGCCATCGCGGCTCGACGTGCCTTCGGCGATGAGCTGCTCGAGCGCTTCCCGTTCGACTGCTTCGTGTCGAAGACGATCACGCTCGCGCCGCGCCAGGGCAACCCGCCGCCGCGCCTGTGGGAGACGCCAGCCGGCCTGATCAACTCGATCGGCCTGCCGAACAAGGGCCTCGACGGCTTCCTCGCCGAGGATCTCCCGAAGCTCGCCGAACTGCCGGTGCCGCTCTGCGTGTCCGTCATGGGCTTCGACCACGAGGAGCTGGCCCAGCTCGTCACTGCGGTGGGCGCGCGCGACGAGGTCTCCCTGATCGAGCTCAACTTCTCCTGCCCCAACGTCGAGACCGGCCTGATCATGGGCGCGGACCCGGCGGAGACTGCAGCGGCGGTCGAGATCCTGAGGCCCCTCACCGCGAAGCCGCTGATCGTCAAGCTCACACCCAACGCCACCGACCCGGCCGCCGTGGGCGCCGCGGCCGAGCAAGCTGGCGCCGACGCGCTCTCCCTGATCAACACGCTCAAGGGCATGGCTCTCCATCCGCAGACACGCGAGCCCTGGCTCGGAGGCACCACCGGCGGAGTGTCGGGGCCTGCGGTCCGCGCGCTCGCCCTCGAGCAGGTTGCGTCGGTGTCAGCACGGGTACGAATCCCCGTAATCGGGATGGGAGGGATCGCCAGCGGCCGCGACGCCGCAGATTTCCTCAGCGCCGGTGCCACATGCATCGCGGTGGGGACGGAGAGCTTCCGGGACCCCGCCGCTGGGGCCCGGATCGCCGCCGAGTTGGAGCTCGTTTCTCGCAAAGAGCGGGAGTTTTCCTCGGGGGCTGTTCGCTAGGCGCACATGTGCGCATAAAGCCCCTGCAAAAAGAGACAAAACGCTCAACTAACCCGAAGGCCAGTGAAGCTCAAGTAGAGGTCGAGCTGAATTCGGCAAAAAAAGCCCGATTCGGCCTCGCGCCGACTTCATTTCTGTGTAACATCGCCGCCCATGTCGCCCGCCGCGCAGTCGCCCCCGAAAGCTCCCTCGGGGGTCGCACCCGAGCGTTCGCTCACCCAACGGATGGACGCCCTCAAGCGGGCGAACGAGATCCGGACCAGGCGAGCTCGCCTCAAGCGCGATCTCAAGGCCGGGCGCCAGCAGATCCACGGACTGCTCCTGGATCCACCGGAATACCTGCAAACTGCGAAGGTCTTCGACCTGCTCCTGGCGGTCCCAAAGTACGGCCGCGTGAAGGTCAATCGGATCCTCACGCAGTGCCGCATCTCGCCGAGCAAGACCATCGGCGGGCTCTCAGAGCGCCAGCGCAACGAGCTGGTCTCGTACCTCCGCCGCTAGGCGCCGCGTAGCCATCGAGCCGGCACGCGTTCTCGTCATCACGGGTCCCTCCGGAGTGGGGAAGGGCACGCTCATCCGTGCCCTGCTCGAGCGCTTTCCGCAGTTCGCGCTGTCGGTGTCCGCCACCACGCGCAACCCGCGGCCGGGGGAGACGCAGGGAGTCGACTACCACTTCCTGACCCCGGACGAGTTCGAGAAACGCCTGCAAAACGGGGACTTCCTGGAGCACGCTGAGTACGCCGGCAACCGCTACGGCACGCTTCGCTCAGAGCTCGATCGCCCCAGCGAAGGCCTCGTCCTCGAGATCGAGCTCCAGGGCGCCCGGCAGGTGCGCGAGGCGCTCCCGGAGGCGGTTCAGGTCTTCATCAAGCCGCCTTCCCTCGATGCCTTGCGCACGCGGCTGATCGGCCGCGGGGCCGAGGACGACGAGCAGATCGCGCGCCGGCTGAAGGTCGCCGAGCAGGAGCTGGCAGCCGAATCCGAGTGGAAGCACGTGATCGTCAACGACCGCCTCGAGGACGCGGTGGATGATCTCGCGCGCCTCGTCGCTACCCTTTGGGACGAGCAACCCCTAGGAGACTCTTCGTGATCAAGCCCCGTCTCGACACGCTTCTCGACCGTGTCGACTCTCATTACGCGTGCGTCCTGGTGTCCGCCAAGCGGGCGCGCCAGATCAACTCGTACTACCACAACCTCGGTGAGGGAACTTTCGACGAGTACCCGCCGCCGATGGTCGAGACGGGCTCGAAGAACTACCTCAAGATCGCGCTTGAGGAAGTCGCCGCCGGGAAGCTGAAGTACCGCTACCGCACCTAGGCGACTCGTCCGCCGTCCGCAGTCCGCCGTCCGCAGGGCGACAGCTCGCTTGCAGCCGTTCGTCCGTTTTCGCGTCATCCTGTCTGTATGGCACGGGTGCTGATTGGGGTCACCGGCGGGATCTCGGCGTACAAGGCCGTCGAGCTCGTGCGGCTCGCCATCAGGGCGGGCCATTCCGTGCGCGTCGTGCAGACGCCGGCGAGCCTGAACTTCGTCGGCAAGGCGACATTCGAGGGGATCACCGGCGCGCCCGTGCTCGTCGACGAGTTCGAGCCCGACCCGGCGCGCGGCGCCTTCCCGGGCGATCCCGCGCCCGATCACGCCGCCATCTCGCACCTCGAGCTCGTGCGCCGCGCCCAGGTCTACGCGATCGTCCCGGCATCCGCGAACACGATCGCCAAGCTCGCCTATGGGATCGGCGACAACCTGCTGACGAGCGCCGCGCTCGCCTGCACGGCCCCGCTCGTGATCGCCCCGGCCATGAACGACAAGATGTACGAGCACGCCGCCACGCAGGCGAACCTCGAGACGCTTCAGGGCCGCGGCGCCACCATCGTCCCGCCCGGGGTCGGCGAGCTCGCCTCGAAAGGCGAGTTCGGCATCGGCCGCCTCGCCGAGCCGCCGCAGATCCTCGAGGCGATCGAGACCGCGATCGGCGGCGCCGGCTTCGCGCCGCGCTCGCTCGACGGCCTCAGGGTGCTCGTCACCGCCGGCGGCACGCGCGAGCCGATCGACGCGGTGCGCTACGTGGGCAACCGCTCGTCGGGCCGCATGGGCTTCGCCCTCGCCGACGAGGCGGCCCGCCGCGGCGCGGACGTGACCGTGATCGCCGCCAACGTCGCGCTCCCGCGCACCAAGGGCATCGACTACGTCGACGTGGAGACGGCGGCGCAGCTCGAACAGGCGGCGCGCGAGGCCTTCCCGGACACCGACGTCCTGTTGATGGCGGCCGCGGTGGCGGACTTCCGGCCGGTCGCGCCGCACGGGTCCAAGATCACGAAGACGGGCCGCGATGACCTGATCGTCGAGATGGAGTCGACTACGGACATCCTCACCGCGCTGGCCACCGAGCGCCGTCCCGGCCAGACCATCATCGGCTTCGCCGCAGAGCACGGAGAGGGGGCCGCGGACCGCGCTCGGAGCAAGCTTGAGCGCAAGGGCGTCGACGCTATCGTCCTGAACGACGTGTCCCAGCCTGGAATCGGCTTCGACACGCCCGAAAACGAGGTCTCGATCGTCACCCGAGCAGGTGTCCACGAGGTACCCAAAGCTCTAAAGGCGGAGGTCGCACGGGCGATCATCGAGGTTGTAGAGCAGTTGCGAGCGCAGGAGGTGAAGACATCGTGACCGAGCCGGAGCGGACCCCCGAGGAGCGGGCGGAGCACGTCTACGACCTCTTCCAGCGCGGCACCGCACTGCTCGAGGCGAAGGACTTCAACGCGGCGCAGATCCCGCTCGAGCAGGCACGTGACCTCGAGCCCGACAAGAGCTCGATCCGCGAGGCGCTCGGTCGTGCTTACTGGCACAGCGGCCGCTACGCGAAGGCGCGCGACGAGTTCGCAGCGGTCGTGGAGCGTTACCCAGTGAACGACTTCGCGCACTTCTGCCTTGGCCGCTCGCTGGAGAAAACCGGCCGCCTGCGCGAGGCCAAGCGCCACCTGGCGCTCGCCACGAGTCTCAGGCCGGACCGCGCGGACTACCGCCACTACCGCGCGCGACTCGAAGCCGCCTAAGCGCGGCACTTGATCTGCGCGCCCTCGGGGCGCGTAAATACGCGCATGCCGAGGGCCCGCAGCAAGAGCCGCATGCGGAGGTTCGACCCGCGCGTGGTCGGGCGCTGGGAGTGCCGCGCCTGGGAGACCTACTACCGACGCAAGTGGGGCGCCTTCCTGATTGCGTCGATCACGCTCGTGCGCTCGGCCTTCCGGATGAACTGGCGGAACACCCTCCACGGCGCCTGTCTCGTTCTGCGCGCGAACCAGAAGTGGGCGCCGTTCCCGGACAACGATCCCGACGCCGCCCGCCGGCTGATGACCCGTTTCTACGAGCTGCTCAAGGAGTCGGACGAGACCGCAAGCTTCGATCCGTCCCGGGCGGCCGAGCTCGAAGTGGAATGGTGGCGCGCGCACCGCGACGCCCAGCACCCCGAGCGCGGCGGCTCCCAGGAGGAGCTGATCGACGCGCTCGCCAACCTCTACGCCTACACGTACGGGCAGGACAGGCGGGACGTGCTCCGCGCGGCCAATCTGCGCGCCGAGGCGATGGAGGTCTCGGACCGTTGGGTGCAGGCCGGCTGCGATCCGGACGACCCGCAGCTCGCGGCCGAGCGCAGCCTGCTCGTGCGCTCCTACGCTGCGCTCCTCGCCGCCGTTCACCGCTGACTAGAGTGCGGGCATGGCCCGTTTCCGCTACGTGATCGCCGACGTCTTCACCGGCGAACCGCTCACCGGCAACCAGCTGGCCGTCTACACGGACGCCCGGGACATCCCCGAGGAGCGCCTCCAGGACATCGCCCGCGAGATGAACTTCTCGGAGACCGTGTTCGTCTTCCCGCCGACGGACGGCGACGCCCACGTCCACATCCGCATCTTCACGCCCGCCCAGGAGCTGCCGTTCGCCGGGCACCCGACGCTCGGCTCGGCCTTCGTCCTTGCCGGGCCGCTCCAGCTCACCGAGATCCGGCTCGAGACCGGTGTCGGCGTCGTCCCCGTTCGCGTGGACCGTGAAGGTGCACGCATCTCTTTCGGCTGGATGACCCAGAACGTCCCCACCTGGAAGCCGTACGAGCAGGAGGCCGACGCGCTGGCAGCCCTCGGCATCGCGCGCTCGGAGCTGCCGGTGGAGGAGTACGAGAACGGCCCGCGCTTCGTGGCCGTTGCGCTCGAGTCGGAGGACGCGGTAGCGGCGGTCGACCCGAACCTCGGCGACCTGCGCAAGCTCGGCGAGCTCGGCTTCATGACCTTCGCCGGCGAGGGCGCACGCTGGAAGACGCGCATGTTCGGACCCGCGCTCGGCGTGGCCGAAGACCCCGCCACGGGCAGCGCCGCCGGACCGCTCGGCGTCCACCTGCTGCGCCACGGCCTGATCGAGCCCGGCCAGGAGATCGAGGTCACCCAGGGCGTTGAGATCAAGCGCCCGTCCAAGCTGCACGTGCGCGTGACCGGCACACCCGACCAGATCGAGAGCGTCGAGGTGGGCGGCGAGGCCGTGATCGTCGCGAACGGCGAGCTGCAGCTCTAGCCGCAACCGCGCAAAAGTGGTATAAGCCGGGCTGATACACCGTCTCCTGGGGAGGAGAGAGATGCAAAGAGCTCTTGCCGCAACACTCGCGGTGACCGCTGCGTTCGCAGCCACGGTCGCCGCCACCGCCGGAGCCGCGTCGCCGACGCTGCCGACCTGTACGAACCCGAACGTGACGTGCAAGGTCGGCTCAACCAGCGACGGCTCGACGTGGAAGATCGAAGTGCCGGACCACTGGAACGGCACCCTGCTGCTGTACAGCCACGGGTATGTCCCGCCGACCGCGCCCGACGGCTCGCCCGCGACCAACCCGCCGGCGGACGACTTCCAGGACCGCCAGGCCGCCGACTATCTGTTGGCGCATGGTTACGCGCTCGCGGGATCGTCCTATCCCAACGTGGGCTGGGCGGTGAAGGAGGCGGTGCCGGACCAGGTGGCGCTGCTCAGGGAGTTCCGCCACGACTTCCAGAGGCCGAGGCGCACCGTCGCCTGGGGTCACTCGATGGGCGGGATGATCACCGCCGACCTGATCCAGACCTACCCGCACCTGTTCGACGGTGCGCTGCCCATGTGCGGCATCCTCGGCGGCGGCGTCGGGCTCTGGAACCAGAACCTCGACCTCGAGACGTCGTTCAAGACGCTGATGCAGGAGGACCCGAACCCGGCGGTGTCGGGACCGGCCTCCACGTTGCAGCTCACTCACGTGCAGAATCCGGGCGCGAACACGGGCGCCGCTGAGGCGGCGCTCGCGGGTGCGCAGGCCACACCCGAGGGACGCGCGCGGCTCGCGCTCGTCTCGGCGCTCTTCAACCTGCCGACGTGGTTCGATCCCGCCGGACCCGAGCCGGCGCCAACCGACTACGCCACGCAGGAGACGAACCAGTTCCAGGCCCTCCAGGTGCAGGTGGCGTTCGTGTTCGGCTTCCGCAGCGAGCTCGAGGGACGCGCCGGAGGCAACCCGACCTGGAACACCGGGGTCGACTACCGGCGCCTGTTCAGGCGCTCGTCGGACAAGGCGGAGGCGAAGGCGCTGTACTCAGCGGCCGGTCTCAACCTCCGCAAGGACCTGCGCGCGATCAACCGGGCGCCCAGGATCCGCGCCGACCGGAACGCGCTCCGGTACCTCGTGAAGAACGTTGTCTTCAACGGCCGCATCGACGTGCCGGTGCTGACGATGCACACGACCTCCGATTGGCTCGTGCCCGTGCCTCACGAGCAGTCGTACGCGCAGGCGGTGCAAAACGCGGGCAACGCGCGGCTGCTGCGGCAGCTGTTCGTCCACCGCGCGGGCCACTGCGAGTTCTCGGACGCCGAGATGCTCACCGCCCTCAACGCGCTGAACACGCGTCTCGACGGGCACTCGTGGCCGAGCCTCGACCCGGCTGCGCTGAACGCGCAGGCGGCGGCGTACGGACCGTCGTACAACACCATCGCGAACGGACCGACCACGATCCCGGCGGCGCCGGCGTTCACGCAATTCACGCCGCCGGACTTCCTCCGCCCGTTCGTGCTGCCTCCGGGCAGTCGCCCGCACTCAGCCCGAAGGCATCATCGGAGACGTCACTTCTGAGGTAGGCCGGCCACAGAGTCACGCGCCGCCAGCGCACCCTCGACGACCAGGCCGAGCAGTCGGTCCACGGCCTGTTCGTCGAGCCCCGCCACGGGCACGTCCCCGTGCACCCAGATGTCGCCCGAGCGGGTGCAGGCGAAGCGCACCTGCCGTGTCTGGCGGTTCCAGTGGAGGAAGTTCCACGGGTTGATCTCGTCGGAGGCGGCGAGCGCGAACGCCTGCACGCGCAGCAGCCCGTCCGCCACACGCACGCCGACCTCGAGCGGCCAGCCGCGCGCCTGCTCGGGCGCGACGGTGATGCCCCACTCGGCATGGGCGAGCCGTCGGGTCTCGCCCGGCAGTGCGCTCACGTACGCGTCGACGACGTCCACGGCAGCCATGGCCCGTGAGGGTATGCGAGGGTGCAGCGCGTGCGAGCCGTGGTGCAGCGGGTGAGCGAGGCCGCCGTGGCGGTCGACGGCGAGGAGATCGCGCGCATCGGCCCCGGGCTGCTCGTGCTGCTCGGCGTGCGGACGGGCGACACCACCGACGACGCCGACAAGCTCGTTCGCAAGCTGCTCGCCCTGCGCGTGTTCGAGGATGGCGACGGCCGCATGAACCTGGCGCTCGCCGAGGCGAACGGCGAGATCCTCTGCGTCAGCAACTTCACGCTCTACGGCGACACGCGCAAGGGCAACCGCCCCAGCTTCGTGGACGCCGCACCGCCCGAGGAGGCCGAGCCGCTGTACGAACGCGTGCGCGAGGGGGTGGGCGCGCAGGGCGGACGCTTCGGCGCGCGCATGGCGCTCAGCCTCGTGAACGCCGGCCCGGTGACGGTGATTCTCGAGGTCTAGGCGGCAGCCAGCTGCTGCGGCTCGCGTGACACCCGTGCGTGTAGTTGTGAAGGGTGTCGCGCGTCGCGGTGCTGTGGGAGCCGCGGCCGATCGCCCATCGGCGTGCCGCAGCAGCTGGCGTGCCTCCTCGTGTAGCGCAGCCCCAAGGTCGGAAAGCGTGGTCCCCTGGGCCGCATTCCAGCAGCCCGCTCCAAGATCCCCCTTGAGAGCTGGGACCGCTCGCCAACCGACTGTCGCGCTACGTGTTGGAGTCGTCGAAGTTCCACGCCTAGAACCCCTCGCCGGCGCCGATCGCGAGACGCGACTCGAGCAGGCTGGCAGCCGCCTCCTCGCGATCGACTGCGGCGACGTAGGCCGCATAGGTCTCCGAACGCTCTTGCTCTGAGGCGGAGAACCACGCATGGAGGGCTACGGCAGCCTGCAGCTCGGCGAATTGCCAGGCATCCCGCAGATCGACTGGATGCAGGTCGCGCAGCATCCGTGCCGCACTCCCGACGGGCTCCCCAAACGCATGGGCCTCGGTGGTCACGATGTCGTGCTCTTGGAATCGCCCCATAGCGGTGTGTGGATGATCCAGAGCGAGCACGTCTTTGTCTGCACCGGCAGCCGCCGAATCGATAGGCCGCTGGCGGGGATTTCCCACCCCCTGCTGCCGGGGGGTTTGCGTCAAATACCCCGCTAGCAGCGATGCGCAGACGCTCGGCCTCTGGGAGGCTGATCAGCAGTGCCCACCAGCTGCCTGATCGTGGACGACCAGCGGTCGTTCTTGCGCGCGGCAAAGTCCGTCCTGGAGGCCGACGGTCTCGACGTCGTGGGGGTTGCCGACAGCGTGGACGAGGCGATGCGCCTCGCAGCTGAGCTGCGGCCGGACGTCGTGCTGGTGGACATCGATCTCGCCGACGAGAGCGGCCTCGAGCTCGCGAGCCGGCTCGCCACAGGCGCGGACGCCATCGACGTCGTGCTCATCTCGACCCACGGCGAAGAGGACTTCGCGGAGCTGATCGAGGCGTCGCCCGCGATCGGCTTCCTGCCGAAGACCGAGCTGTCCGCCGGCGCGGTGAACGCGCTCGTCCAGCGCGCCGGAAGCGCCTAGCGGCTCTCGAGATACGCGACGACGGCGAGCACGCGCCGGTGGTCATCAGCGGTTGCCTGGATGCCGAGCTTGCCGAGGATGCTCTTCACGTGCTTCTCCACGGTTCCCTCGGCCAGGTAAAGCTGCCGCGCGATCCCGGCGTTCGAACGGCCTTCGGCCATCAGCGCCAGCACCTCGCGCTCGCGCGGCGACAGCTCGCTGAGCGGATCCCCGCGCTGCCTCCCGGCGAACAGCTCCTGGACGAGCGCAGGGTCGACGACCGATCCGCCGGCGGCCACCCGCTGGAGGGCTTCGAGGAACTCCGCGACGTCGGTCACGCGGCTCTTCAGCAGATAGCCGATGCCCGCCTGACCGGCGAGCAGCGACGTCGCCTCCTCGACCTCGACGTGCGCGGACAGGACGAGCACCCCCGTGCCCGGATAGCGGCTCTTGATCTCACGCGCGGCATCGAGGCCCTCGGTGGTGTGGCTCGGGGGCATCCGGATGTCCACGATCGCGAGCTCGGGCCGGTGCTGGTCGACGAGCGCGAGGAGCGTCTCCTGGTCACCCGCCTGGCCCGCCACCACAAACCCGTGACGCTGGAGCAGGCTGGCCATGCCCTCTCGGAGCAGCACGTCATCTTCAGCCAAGACAACGGTGGGGCCGTTCGATGGGGCCTGCGCCATCTGCCCTTTCCTGCGTCGTCCGAAATTGCGCGGCCAGTCTGTGAGAGGCCCGGGGCGAAGTCAATGCGGGCTGACCCCCACTTGAGTTAGCCTCGCAACGTGGCAACGGCCCGGCCGGATTGGCCAAACGCCATGCGTGACAACCCACTACTGGGGTTGCTCGCGAGCGTGACCGGAATTGCCGTCGTGAGCGGCGTTGTCGCGCTCCTCAAGCCACATGTCCCGGTGTTCAGCCTGGGCGTGCTCTACATCATCGCGGTGCTCCCGATCGCCGTTTACTGGGGGCTGGGGATGGCCGTGTTTGTCGCGGTGGCGAGCGTGCTGACGTTCGACTACCTGTTCATCCCGCCGGTGCACTCGTTCCACTTCGGGGACGCCTCGGACTGGGCCGCGCTCTTCGTCTACGTGATCACGGCCGTGGTGGTCAGCGGCCTCGCCGCCAGGACGAGGCGGCGCGCCGACGTGTCGGAGGAGGCACGCGCGGTGCTGGCGGAAGAGCGGGCAGCGCTGCGGCGGGTGGCGATCCTGGTCGCGGGCCAGCGTCCCCCGGACGAGCTGTTCGGCGCGGTCGCGAGTGAGGTCGGCAGGCTGCTCGACGCCGACGTCGCGCAGCTGCTCCGCTACGAGGCGGATGGCACGACGACGGTCGCCGCCAGCTGGAGCGACCGCGGCGACGAGCGCCCGTTCCCCCGCCACCGGGTGAGCAGCCCGATCCGCATCGAGGGCGTCGAATGGGGTGAGGTGATCGCCTCCGCCGCCGAGCCGCTCGCTCCCGACAGCGAGGCGCGCATCGCCGGTTTCACGGAGCTCGTGGCGACTGCCATCGCCAACGCGCAGTCGCGCGAGGAGCTCGCCGCTTCCCGCGCCCGGCTGGTGGCCGCCGGCGACGACAGCCGGCGACGGCTCGAGCGCGACCTGCACGACGGCACCCAGCAGCGCCTCGTGTCACTGGGGCTCGAGCTGCGCGTGGCGCAGTCGCTCGTGCCCGAGGACCTGGAGGAGGCGCGCGACAAGCTCGACGAGGTGGAGAGCGGACTGATGAGCGCGCTCGACGACCTCCGCGAGATCTCGCGCGGCATCCATCCGGCGATCCTCTCGCGCGGCGGTCTCGGCCCCGCGCTCCGAGCTCTCGCGCGCCGCTCCGGCTTACGCGTCGAGGTGAGCCCCGAGCAGCTCGGGGATCTGCCCGACGGCGTGGAGATCGCCGCCTACTACGTCGTCTCCGAGGCGCTCGCGAACGCGGCGCGCTACTCGGAGGCGTCCCGCGTCAGCGTCGACGTCCAGAGGGTGGGCGACAGCCTTCGAGTCGCTGTTACCGACGATGGCGTCGGCGGCGCCGATCCGGCGCGCGGAACAGGGCTGATCGGGCTCGGCGACCGCGTCGGCGCGCTCGGCGGCACGGTCACGGTCACGAGCCCGCGCTCAGGCGGGACGTCGATAGTCGCGGAGCTGCCGCTGGCGGCGGCAGAGCCCGCGCCTGCCGCGCACGACTGATCGGAGGGCGCCCCGGCGGCCTACGGACGACCCATTTGCGGGGCTATACTCGATTTCGTTGGAACTTCATCTGCGGCCTCGGGCCGCACCTGGGGTGGGCTTCAGAGGCCCACCTTTTTTTCGCCCGGAGGGAGATCGTTGGAAGCTACTCAGCAGAGCATCGAGGAGCGGCTCG
>DATBKS010000070.1:0-2853 GCA_036555755.1 Thermoleophilaceae bacterium | reverse complement strand
GCTTCCGCTGGAGGTCTACGGCACGCTCGTCACGGACGCGCGCGAGAACGGAATTCCCGTGCTCGTCGACCTGTCGCCACCGCGGCTCGACAGCGCCCTCGAAGGACGTCCCGACCTCGTGAAGCTGAACGACTGGGAGCTTGCCGAGTTCGTGCGTGGGCCTGTGAGGGAGCCACATCAGCTGCGCGCCGCGGCCGAGCGCATTCGGGACCGCGGGGCAGAGACCGTCGTCGTCACACGCGCCGGCGATCCGGCGCTTGTGGTGCGCGGCGACGAAGCCTGGCAGCTGGTGCCACCGCGCTTCGGGCGTGGCAGCCGCGAAGGCTGCGGCGACACCATGATGGGCGCGCTGGCGGCCGCGTGGGTGAGAGGACTCGATTGGCACGAGGCCCTGGTGCTCGGAGCGGCGGCGGGGGCGGTCAATTTCCTGCGCCACGGGATAGGCACAGGCTCGCGCGCGATGGTGGAGGACATGTGCGAGCGCGTCGCCCTGCTTCCGCTCACCGACACTCAAACGGCGGATCCACGTCTTCCCCTCTGACGATCGCCCGGGGCGCGACTTGGGAGATCCATTCGGCGTGAGGGGCGAGCGCCGGGCTGCCGGCCAGGCGCGCGTACCCGTGCGAGAGCCGAACCGGCCGCCCGATGCACGCGGAATGGGCGTCGCTGCCGAGCACGTGAACCAGGCCGCGCTCGGCCAGTTCGAGCACCTCGCCGGGATGCCCGCACGCGAGGTATTCCGCCGTCACCTGCACGAGCGCCCCCGCCTCCACGAGGCGCGCGAGCAGCGCGGGCGTGTCCGCGTCGAGGTGGCGCTCGGGATGGGCGATCACGCACCGGAAGCCAAGCTCGCCGAGCCGCTCCGTGGTCCGGATCAGCGAGTCAGCGATCGCGCCCGGCGCCGGCTCGACGAGCAGCCAGCGTCCGCCCCCGCCCAGCGAGAGCTGTTCGAGCTTCTTCTTGGACAGCCCGTCGACCTCGGTCTCGGCCACCTCGCCGCCTCCGGCGACGCGCACCGCCAGGCCGGCCCGTTCGTACTCGCGGTTCACGCTGTCGACGAGCCGCGGCAAGTCGTCGATGCGGACGTGGTGGTCGTGCCTGATGTGCGGCGTGCCGCACACGAGCTCGATCCCGTCGGCGTCGGCCTGCCTCCCCATCGCAAGGCTGTCGGCGAGGTCCGCCGCGCCGTCGTCGACGCCGGGAAGGATGTGGCAGTGAAGGTCGATCACGGCGTCGGTATCTGGCACTTAGAGCGGTCGCGGGGATCTACCGATGACCGGCACGCTTCCGCGCCGTAGCGTGACGGGCGCAGGACAGGCAACTCAATCCGGAAAGGAAGCACGATGTCACCGACCGGTACGACCCTGGAGCCCTTGCGCGGCAGCTTCCTGATGCCCGCCTTCGAGAACGCGCGCGTCTACGACGCGATGCGCGTCGGCGTCTTCACCTGCCCGAAGGAGACTTCTCTCAAGGAGGTCGCGCGGATGATGGCCACCCACCACATCCACTGCGTGATCGTCACCGAGTTGAAAGGCGAATCCGGACAGCCATGGGGCGTGATCTCGGATCTCGACCTCGTGCGCGCGGGCGAGGGCGCCCTCGAGCGCACCGCCGGCGAGGCCGCTGCCACCGAGCTCGTGACCGTTGCGGCCGACGAGACCGTCGAGCGCGCCGCCCAGCTCATGGGCGAGCACGACATCTCCCATCTGGTGGTGGTTCAGCCGCAGACCGGCAAGCCCGCGGGCGTTCTCTCGACGCTCGACATCGCGGGTGTGCTCGCCTGGGGCGAGGCATAGGAACCTGACCGCTCATCGTCCGAGGCGTCAAATCGACTCGGGCACCATGTGAATGGCGCCGCAGGGACACTCCTCGGCGCACATGCCGCAGCCTTTGCAGTAGTCGTAGTCGATCTCGTACGCGTACGGCGTGCCGCTCTCCAGCTTGATCACGGCGTTGTCGGGGCAGACGCCGTAGCAGTTGTCGCAGGCGAAGCAGTTGCCGCACGAAAGGCAGCGGCGCGCTTCGAACAGCGCGGTTGATTCGTCGAGGCCGCTCACCACCTCGTCGAACGTGGACGCGCGGCGCGCCGCCTCGAGTTGCGGACGAACGGTCCTCGGCGCGTCGGCGTAGTACCAGGTGTTGAGCGCGTCGAAGCCGGCGAGCGGGGCCTCGCGCGGCGGCGTGTACTCGCCGCCCCGCAGCCACGCGTCGACGTTTCGCGCCGCGAGCTTTCCGTGGCCGATCCCGGTCGTCACGGTGCGCTCGGCGGGCACCATGTCGCCGCCCGCGAAGATCCCTGGGTGGCCGGTCATCATCCCGGGCCCGACCTTCACGACGCCGTCCTCGACCTCCACGCCGGGCGCGCCGTCCAAGAGCGACAGGTCGGTTTCCTGCCCGAGGGCGAGCACGACGGAGTCGGCGCCCAGCTCCTCGAGCTCACCAGTGGGCTGGGGGAAGCCGGTCTCGTCCAGCTCCATCCGCTCGACCACGAGCTTCCCGGCGTCGGCGCGCTTGATCGTGGAGAGCCACTTCATGAGCACGCCCTCTTCGAGCGCCTCCTCGACCTCGAAGTCGTGCGCGGGCATGCGCTCGCGGGTGCGCCGGTAGACCACGATCGCCTCCTCCGCGCCGAGGCGCTTGGCCGTGCGCGCCGCGTCGATCGCGGTGTTGCCGCCGCCGTACACCACGACCCGCCTGCCGAGCTTGGGCGGCTCCTCGTCCTCCATGCTGTGCAAGAGCGAGACGGCGTCGACCATCTTGGCGGCGCTCCCGGCGGGGATGTACGCGCGCTTGCCGAGTTGCGCGCCGATCGCGAGGAAGGCGGCGTCGAAGCCACCGTCGCTGATCGCCTCC
>DATBKS010000069.1:0-18219 GCA_036555755.1 Thermoleophilaceae bacterium | reverse complement strand
GGCGCGCCCATCGACGGCGTGATCACGAAGTTCCGCATTCGCGCGGTCGGCGACGGTGCACCCGCGACCGTCACGTTCCGGCTCGCGACCATCAACCAGCTCGACCCGAACAACGCGCTCGCCACCTCGGCGGCCACCGGCCCGACGGTCACCGTCCCGCAACAGACGGCTGATCCCGTCCCCACCACGGAGGTCCCGGCACGCGTGCCCGTGAGCAAGGGCCAGCAGATCGCGATCGACGCGTCCCAGAACATCATCGCGACCTATGACGCGAGCGGCAGCAAGGACAGCTATGCCTTCACGCCCTTCCTCGTCGACGGTCAGGGCGCGCGCGCATCGAATGGCGTGTTCGGCGAGCTGCTGGCATCAGCCGACATCGAGCCGGACGCCGACCACGACGGCTTCGGCGACGAGACGCAGGACCAGTGCCCGACTCAGGCCAGCACGCAGGGTCCGTGCGACACGGTCGCCCCGAAGGTCAGCGGGCTCAAGGTCAGTAAGAACCGGGTCAGCTACCGGCTGAACGAGGCGGCCGCGAGCGTCAAGTTCAAGCTCGCCAAGGCCTCGAAGGGACGCAAGGTGAAGGGCAAGTGCGTGCGCAAGACCAAGCGCAACGCGCGCCGCCCGAGCTGCACCCGCTTCTCAACCCTGGGGGCAGGCTGGGACGGTCCGGCTGCCGTCGGCAACAACTCGGTCGCGATCCCGAAGATCCACGGCCGCAAGCTCGGCGCGGGCCGCTACAAGCTCACGATGACCGTCACCGACGCGGCTGGCAACGTCCGCACCGCGACCAAGACCTTCACCGTCAAGCCGGCGAAGAAGCACAAGAAGCACTGACGGCAGCTAGCCGATGGTGCGCGCGAAGTGGGTGTAGTGCATGCCCACGACGAGCAGCAGCGCGAGCCCGATGTAGACCGTAGCGACGGCTAGGCGTGTGCCCCTGCTCACGTCGTGGTAGGCCTGGCGCTCGGGTGAGTTGCGCGTCTTCCAGCGCGACCACGCCTCGAGGCCGGCGAACAGCACGATGATGAAGATGATCGGGTTGGGCCACAGGACCGCCGCGACGAGCAGGCCGGCGAACCCGATGATCCACATCTTGGGCGAGATCGCAGCCATCGCGCGGCCGCCGTCGAGCGGCACGACCGGCAGGAGGTTGAAGAGGTTCAGGAAGAACCCGATGAAGGCGAGCGCGCGGAAGAGGTTGTTGCCCGTGGCCGCGTAGAGCGCGAGCGGGATGAGGCAGCCGAGCGAGCCCAGCACTGGGCCGGCGAGGCCGACGCGCGCCTCGACGGCCGCGTTCTTCGGCATCTCCTTCATCCCGATGTAGGCGCCGAGGAAGGGGATGAACACGGGCGCCGTGGCCTTCATGCCCTCGCGCCGAAGCTGGATCGCGTGGCCCATCTCGTGGATCAGGAGCAGCAGCACGAAGCCGATCCCGAACTGCCAGCCCCAGAGCAGGGCGTAGGCGCCGATCGAGACGATCATCGTGCCCGCCGTCGTGAAGAGCTTGGCCTTGGGGAGCAGGAGCAGCAGGAACTTGAGCTGCGCGCCGGCCTTCGCGATCAGCGCGCCGAGAGCGACGATGCCCGCGCCGATGCGCTTGAAGATGCCGCGGTCCTCCTTGACGGGGGAGGGCGCCTCATAGGTGGGATCGGGCTCAGCCGGTCGCCAGATTGGCAGCTCTTCGCTGCTCTGCTCCATGAGTCAATTGTGGCAGCGGGTACGGAGTTCCCACCGCAGTTCGCCCGCCTTTAGAGAGTCTGTAGGCGAAAAGCCGAGGCGGGTTGCGACCGCCTGCGACGCCGCGTGCTGCGGGTGGATGTGGGCCTCGAACTCGACGACGCCGTTGTCGCCCAGCCAGCCGATCACCGCTGCCGTGGCCTCAGTGGAGAAGCCGTAGCCCTGGGCGCGGTTGCCGATCACCCACGCGAGCTCGGCGAGGTCCGGGCGCCTCAGCGTGGCCTGGACGCTGCCCACCGCCTCGCCGTCTTCGCGGCGGCGGACGATCCAGTTGAGCCAGCCCTGCCTGCCGTCCGGCGACTCACCCTTCGCCTGCCGCAGGTACCGCGCCACGAGCTCCGCCTCGCTCGGCGGCTCGCCGCCCGTGAACTCGTAGAGCGACGGGTCGGCCAGCACATCGACCATCTCGGGCGCGTGGTCGACCGTCAGCGGCTCGAGCTCGAGCCGTTCGGTGCTTAGCGGTTGCGCGATTGGCCACATGCGGTCGAAAGCTAGGATTGAAGACGAACACACGGGGACGACAGGCTTCGACGTGGACGTTCCGTGTGGGTAGTTGCGAGTCGAGGTCCCCGGTAGGCCTCGTTAAACAACCGGGAAAACCATAAGTGCGGACGATCACACGTTCGCCCTCGCTGCCTAGAACCAACTAGGTGAGTGAGGTGTCGGTCTCGCTTCGGCCTGCGGGCGAGAACACCGGCATCAGCTAGCAGGCCACGCCCGCGCCGAGTGCCCTCGGCGGCGCGGGGACTTTAAGAGGGCTGGTCTCCCGTAACCCTGCCGGCGCGGCAATCGGGAGGCGAGATCCAGAGCGCCGGCTACGCTCGTAGAAGCTGCCCAACACGCGCCCGCGGACGTGGGTTCGATTCCCACCGTCTCCACTGGGACAGTTGTACGGACCGTTTGACCTAGCCCGCCACTAGGCGGGCTCAAGAGCCGATCGTGATGAACGACTCGGGCATGTTCTTCGCCCAGACGTTCATCACTTTGTCGATCTGCTCGCTCGATTGCACGACCGGCACTGCGTCGTCCGCAAGAGTCTTCATGTCGCCCGAGAACTCGTTGCGGTTGCCCGAGGGATCGAAGGCATAGGCGAAGAGGTTCGAACCGAAGCCCGAGTCACCCAGGTACCCACCCCCGTGCCGGCCAGGACCGAACTCGAACATGTACCCGTGATCCGCGAGCCGGTCTCCCAGCCGCGCGTAGTGGTTGCTGTCGGCCATCGCGAACGCGACGTGATGCAATCGATCGCCGGGCCGCGCGGCGCGCATGTACGCGACGTCGTGATCGAGGCGTCCACCCCGAGTCCAGATCGCATCTAGCTCGCCCTCGTGCTCCACGGATCCCGAGTAGCGAAAGCCCACCACCTCAGTAAGGAAACTCAGAACATCCGATGGGGCGGCGTCTCCGAGCAGGTTGATGTGGTCGATGTCGGTCGGAGCTGCGCTGACGCCGTCCCACGACAGGTCGGTTTCGCCCGCGGTGCGCCCGTCGCTTGCCACCGAGTACTCGATCGTATGGCCCGTGGGCAGCGTGAACCTCGTCAGGACGGACGTTCCGGGCCGGAGCGGCTGGTGAACACGCTCGTGCACGACGCCGTGATCTGTAAGTCGCTGCTCGAGCTCGTCGAGGTCGTCCGGGCCATCGACTCCGATCGCGAACGACACAGGTCCTCGACCGCCCGTAACGAGCGTGAGATCGGCGTGGTCGCCTCGGCAGGTGAGATGGGCCTGGTCGTCGCGTCGATCGAGAAGCGTCAACCCGAGGGCATCGACATACCAGACGAGCGCCTCGCCGATGTCCTCAACGCGTATCGCCGCGTGATCGAGCCGATTCACGGCCACCGGACCCGTCTCCTACCTCGACGCGAGCAAGCCTATAAGCGCCACGCGACGCGAGCAAGAGCGGAGCCGCCTCCCAGAACCCGGCAAACCATCAGACGACGAAAGCACTGCCTAAAGCGAGTCACGCAAGCCTGGCACGAGGAAGATCCTGCGCGTACATTCAGACGGGCACTCCCTGTACAAAGCCCCGGCGGCTAAGGCCGGCAAGCAAGGCCCAGAGCTGAGTCAAACTGTCCCATTTGGACAGTTGTACTTACTGTTTTGACTTAGCTCGCCGCAAGGCGGGCGAAGTGCTCCGGGGGGCATCTTTCGGCAGTGTCAACCGACATCGCCGCGCGCTTGGGTTCAGTCCTGGATGGTGGAGGCAGTGTCTTGATCGAGCCCAGCCCGTAGCAGCGCGGCGGCGGCCCACCGGAGCACCGCGAGGGCTTCGATGTCGTCGAGTCCGCAGACGTCCTTGAGGATCACGATCGAGTCGATGCCGAGCGTGAGCGCGAGTGCGGCGCGGAGCCGGCGACGGTTTTCCTCGGGAAGGCCTTCGAGCGGCGTGAGGGCTTCGTCGAGCCAGCGCATCCGTCGCCTGGAGCGAACGAACGGCGCGGCGCTCCCGTCCCCTTCTCGCCGCGCGGCCAGCCAGTTCTCCTGAAAGACCGCGAGCGCTGTGCGCATGTGCGCTTCGTCGGCGATCACGATCGAATTGAACGAGTCGAGCAGTGCCATCAGGCGTTGCTCGACGTCCTCGGTGCTCAGGCTGTCGATCACGTCGTCAACGGTTGCCACGGCGGGGTGCTGTCGGGCGATTTCTTGGAGTAGCGCCTCTTGGGTCGGAAAGTAGCGGTACGCGGTTGCTCGCGACACCTTCGCCTTCTCCGCGGCATAGGCAACGGTTGGGGTCACGTCCTCGCGCAGCAGGTCGAGGGCGGCTTCGACGATCGCCGATCTTGTGCGCTCCTTCTGGTTGGCCCGCGGATCTTGACGTGAGACTGAGATCTCGTCATGATACTCGAGTCTTTATCTCGTAACGCCGAACACGGCAGGAAAGGGGTGTGGGCGATGCTGATGACCCGCGAACAGATGGACGAGACCGTCAACCAGCACTTCGGCTACGAAGCCGCCGACGATGTCGAGGGTGTGCTCAGCAGCATGACCGACGGTGCCGAACACGAGGTCATTCCTTCCCCGATGGGGCCGATCAAAGGCCAGGCACACATCCGCGAGTACTACGAGATGTTGTTTCCCTGCCTGAGAGACGGGACCGTTACGCCGGTCCGACGACTGTACGGCGAGGATTTCATCGTTGACGAGTCGATCTGGCACGGCCAGCTCGCCGACGGGCATGCGCTACTGCTCGATGGCAAGACCGGCGAGATCGACCTACGACTCCTGCACATCTTCGACCTCGAGGACGGCAAAATCAGCCGCGAACAGGTCTGGGTCGACCTCGCCCTCGTCCACCAGAACCTCGGCTGCACAATCGACTGATCGGCAGCCGCGCATCGCGGCACGCTACCGGTAACCGCGGTCCAAACCACCCGGTCCCAGGACCAGCTCGCGCGTACATTCAGGCGCGCGCCCGGTGTACAGAGCACCTTGATGCTAAGGCCGAGAAACCAGGCCCAGAGCTAAGTCAAACTGCGCCAGTTGACAGCGAGACCGCCGCGCGGAGATAGTCGGCGCATGGCGTGGAGATGGAGCGCCATCCTGGTCGCGGCACTCGGTATCGCAGCACTGACGCCGGGCGCCCAAGCGGCGAAGAAGCCGCCCTACAAGGACGCCTGCCGGCTCGTCACCGGCGCGGAGATCAACTCGATCATGGGCCGCAAGCTCAAGCGGGACGTCAAGGGCCCGGAGGGCTGCCGCTGGGCCAGCGGTGTCCAGGCTGAGGTCGGTTTGCAGATCACCGGCTTCAAGAAGCTCTCCGACGCGAAGGAGTACCTCAACGACGGCCCGGTCAGGAGCTACGAGCTGTGTATCGATCCTCCCAACAAGTTCCTGCCCCACAGCGGACTGGGCAACGAGGCCTGGCTGGACAGCTGCAACGCCAACGTCGCATTCCGCGTGGGACACATCGTGGGAGAGGTGACCGCCTTCAGCGCCGATGTCACGGAGGGCAGCCACACCGACGCCCATCGCGCCACTGCGATTGCCCGCAAGGCCGTGCGACGGCTGCAGAAGCTTCGCTGCCCGCCGTCCTTCTGCCGCTGACCAGCCGCTAGGGCTCCACGTCGCGCTGGTACCAGGTGCCTGGCTTGCCCCCGAGGTGGGCCGGGTCGGCGGGGCCGACGGGGACGAAGCCGGCCTTGGCCAGCACCTTCTGCGACGCGGCATTCTGCTCGGCGGCGGCCGCGCGCAGGGTGCGCAGCCCGTGCCGGATCGCCGCCAGCCGGCAGAGCTCCCGGACGGTCGCGGTCGCCACGCCGCGTCCGGCGACGTCCTGTGCGACCCGGAAGCCGAGCTCCGCGGTGCCGTTCTCGATATCGACCAGATTGAACCTGCCGAGCACCGAGCCGTCCTCGGCGAGGAGCACGTAGGAGGCGCAGATGCCGGCCTCCTGCTCAGCGAGCAAGGCGTTGAACCGATCGGTGAACTGGTCGAAGAAGTCGTCGCCGCGGTCGGAGATAAAGGCAGCGAAGTAGGCGCGGTTCGCCCGCTCGAAGGCCAGGACTGCGCTGGCATGGCTGGCATCCAGCCGCTTCAGCTCGGGCATCGCGCCGCTATCTCAGCGTGGCCGAGGCCGTCGTCCCGCGATGCTGCCAGGAGACGACGTGCCCGGCCAGCGTCAGGTTCGCTATCCCCTGGCCTGGGGGCTCGTCTCCGCTTTCGCAGTCGAGCCTGCGTGTGCCGGCCCGGTCGACTGCGATGACCGCCTGACCGATCCCGTCGCCCTTGGGACAGGGCCCGCCGCCACCGCCCGGGCCGAGCGTCTGGATGAACGCGAGCGAGCCGCGGTCGTCCATCACGAACGCGGAAACGATCGTGTCGCCGAATGCGTCGAGGCGCGGAGTCACGCGGTGAGCGAACTGCCCGAAGCGCACGTTCACCGAGAAGACCTGGTCGAACTGGCCGTCGGGATCGAAGAACTGTGTCGTCGCAAACCCGACGTAGTGGCCGACGACCACCGGCCGGGCCACAGTGCTGAGCCTGCCGTGATCCGACGGCTTCGCCGGGTAGAGCAGCGTGACGCGGTGGGTCGGCCGCCAGCAGCTGTAGAGCTTGGAGTGGACCTTGAAGACACGGATCCGCGGCGTGCTGACCTTCAGCGTGGGCCCCCGAGCGGTGCACGCTGGCAGCTTGGCTTGCTTCGCCTGTGCCGCCGGAACGAACGGCAGCAGCAGCGCAGCCACCGCGATTCCGAGGCACGTATGGAGCCGAACCGCCCTCACGTCGCCGCATTCTGGCCGAAGCGGGCAGGGAGGCGAGATCGAGAGCGCTGGCTACGCTCGTAGACGCTGCCCAACACGCTTCCTAGTAGCCGCAATGAGCCACATCTCCGTCACTGACCTCGCTTACGCTCATCCCGGCGGCGAGTTGTTGTTCAGTGGCGTGTCCTTCCGCGTGGCGGCAGGCGGGCATGCCGGACTCGTTGGCGCGAATGGCGTCGGCAAGAGCACGCTGCTGAGGGTCCTTGCCGGCGAGCTGAGCGCGGATGCCGGCGCCGTGACGTTGGGCGGCCGCGCACTGTTCATGCCTCAGCAAGTCGGTACTGCCGGCGAAAGCGTCCGCGAGCTGCTGCTCTCCGTGGTCCCCGCCCGCCTGCGCGCCGCCGGCCAGGCGCTGCTCGAGAGTGAGGCCGCGCTCGCGGCGGGCGACAGATCCGCAGGCGTGCGCGTCGGCGAGGCGGTCGGCGACTGGTCGAGCCTTGGCGGCTACGAGCTCGAGGGCCAATGGGACGCGACATGCCGGCGGATCCTGCGCGCCGGCCTAGACGAGGTCGGCGGTCGACCAGCCGCTTCGCTTTCTGGCGGCGAGCGCAAGCGACTCGTGCTCGACCTGCTGTTCGCCTCGGACGCCCCAATCCTCTTGCTCGACGAGCCCGACAACTTCTTGGACGTCCCGGCGAAGCGCGCGCTCGAGGAGCAGCTCCGAGTCACCAACAAGACGGTGCTCGTGATCAGCCACGACCGCGCGCTCCTAAGCGCCGCCTGCAACGCGATCGTGACGCTCGAAGGCAACGGGGCGTGGGTCCACGGTGAGTCGTACGCCAGCTACCCGGCGGCCCGCGCGCACCGCCAACAGCTGCTCGGAGACCGGCTCACGCAGTGGAATCAGGAAGAGCGCCGGCTCAAGGAGCTCGTGCGGGTCTTCAAGGAGCGCGCCCGCTACTCCTCCGACTGGGCCAAGCGCGCCAACGCAGCCGAGACGCGCTGGCAGAGGTGGGTCGACGAGGGCCCTCCGCCCGCACCGGTTGTCGACCACAAGATCCGGCCGCGCCTCCGCGGCGGCGACTCGGCACGACGCGTGATCGATCTGCGCGCGGTAGGGATCGACGGACTGGTGCAGCCCTTCTCGGACGAGGTCCACTTCGGAGAGCGGGTGGGACTCATCGGTCCGAACGGTTCCGGCAAGACGCATCTCATCAGGCTGCTGGCCGGTGAGCGGGCGCCCGACAGCGGCGAGGCCGTACTCGGCCCGCGCGTTTCCCCTGGCCACTTCACCCAGCTCAACTTGCGCAGCGACTTCGCCGGAGCGAACGTCCTCGAGATCGTCGTCGAACGCACGGGTGCGTTCGAGCGCGCTATGGCGGCGCTCGCCCGGTATGGGCTTCAGGACACGGCACACCGCGGGTACGAAACGCTGTCGGGCGGTCAGAGGGCGCGGCTCGAGATCCTTTGCCTCGAGCTCGAAGGACACAACCTCCTACTGCTCGACGAGCCCACCGACAATCTCGACATCGACTCCGCCGAGGCGCTCGAGTCGGCGCTTGAAGGCTTCGAAGGCACCGTGGTGGCCATCTCTCACGACCGCGCGTTTCTGAACCAACTCGATCGCTTCCTGTTCCTCGACTTCGACGGTCGCGTGCACTCGCTTCCCGACCAGCGGGCGGCGCTCGCGGCGCTTACGTAGCCGGCACCGTCGACGTAGCGTCCGAATAGCGGCAGCGTGCCGGGTTTTCGCTCTAGAGCGAGGTCACCCGATTCGCATGAGGCTACGACGATTGCTGGCCTTGATGCTTGTGCACCATCGAGGAGAGAATCGGCCAGTGATTCCCAGCGCTATCGCCTCAACTGCTGGACAGGCCCACGAGGGCAATGCGGCTTGGGCGAACGTCGTTTTGGTCTCTCTCCTTCTGCTCTGGCCGGCGCTGAGCATCTGGTTCCTGCGCCGTCACGACGACACCGACGACTCGGGCGAGGACGGGGGATCCGGTGGACCGCCGCGGCCCGAGCCGCCCCCTACTCCTGACGGACCGCTCTGGTGGCCGGAGTTCGAGCGGGAATTCGCCGCCCACGTCGCGGCGATCAGCAGTACCACTGCACGCACCGGTCCTGACTAGCTGAGCGCGTGGATCCTCGAGCGCTGTCCGCCGCGCGGAACAACGCTCACTGGTGTGACGCCGTCTGCCGGTCGCACGGTCTCCGGACCGCGTTCTCCGAGCAGCTGTGGATCGCCCCGCGGGGCTCGCCGCCGCTGTATCCCGACGCGATAACCCTCGCTCCCGGCCTGAGAGCAGAAGCTGTTCTCAGCGACATCGACACGTCCACAGGCTGTTCCGTGAAGGACAGCTTCGCCGACGTGGACCTCCGCGAGCACGCCTTCAGTGAACTGTTCGAGGCCAGTTGGTTCGAGCGGGCGCCGGCCCCGACCGACGCGCGCCCGCGACTGCGCTGGCGGGTGATCACGACCGAGCAGCAGCTGTCGCGCTGGGCAGCGGCGGCCGACCTCGAGGGGCTCTTCGGTGTCGACCTCCTGGGTGACCCGACGGTGCGCTTCCTCGTAGTAGAGGACGAGGACGGCTCGTCTGGCGGCGCCATCGTGAACCGGACTGACGCGGTCGTGGGTGTGTCGAACGTGTTCACGACCGGCATCGAGCCCGACGCCTTGTGGGCCGACCTCCCCGCCGCGGTCGGCGAGCTGTTCGAGCGCCTTCCTCTCGTGGGATATGAGCACGGTGAGCCGCTGGCGCAGGCCCTAGCCGCCGGCTTCGAGCCGGTCGCGCCGCTGCGGGTGTGGCTCAAGCGAGCCGCCTGACTTGCGCGGCCGTTCTGCGCTCGGAGATACTGCCCCGCCGCAAGAGCCCATCGGACTGGAGGCAGAGTGTCGAAGCACCAGGAGCAGATCATTGCGGCGGCAGGCGGCAAGCTCGACGAGGAGATCCTCGGGGCGGCTTGGGCAAAACCGCGCGGCGCCACGACGGCTGCCGCCGGCGGAGGGGTGATCGTGGGGGAGATCGGCGCGCGCTGGACGGGCAAGCAGCGCGGCGGGGCGGAGAAGGCGGGCTTCGCGATCGGCAACCCGGGGGCCGTCGCCGTCACGCCCACCAGCCTCGTGACGATGAAGGTCAAGGTCAGCGCCATGGGCGCTATCAAGGAAGTGACCGAGGTCCTGAGCGTGGTCCCCCTCGCCGACGTGGACTCGATTCAGGTGAAGCGCATGGGCCTGACTGGCGTCATGGAGATCAAGGCCGGCGAGGGCTCATTCAAGCTCGAGGGCAAGCCGGGCGACATGAAGGAGCTCGCCGAGGTCTTCGAGCGCGCGAAGGCGGTCGCGGGCTAGCCCAGCAGCTGGGCCATGAGGTCCGCGGCCTCGTTGTCCGACAGCCCCTCGCTGGTCAGCCGGTGCCACGTCCAGAAGTCGAGTGCGAGCGCGACTAGCGCGCGCTTGCGGCGCCCTCTTCCCAGGCTTGCCGCCACCACATCCGTGAGAGCGGCCTGCGCCGGGTCGAGCGTCTGCGCCAGCAGTGCGTCGAGGGCGGGAACGGCGCTGCGGTCGCGGAGGATCTTGACGGCCATCGGCTCGCGCTCGCGGTAGGAGCGGTAGAGGGATCGCAGCACGGCGCGCACGCGCTGTGCCGGATCCTCGATCGCGAGCTCATCGGCGAGGTCGGGCGGGGGATGGAGCGAGAGGTAGTGCCTCTGGCACGCCGCGACGAGCTCGCTCTCCTCGGGGAAGTGGTTGTAGACGGTCACGCGGTTGACGCCGGCTCGGCGTGCGATCTCGGCGATCGTGGTGCGCGCCGGGCCGACCTCCTGGTGGAGCTCCATCGTCGCCTGGACGATCCGGCGGCGGGTGTCCTCCTGGCCCTCCGCGCGGGCCTTGAGCTCGTACTTGCGCTTTTCACTTGACATAGCGTTGTCCGAAATGTTAGCGTGAATTCAGACAACGCACCGTTGAACGAAAGAAAGGCATCTGATGGCAACAACGCAAGCGACAGTTCTCGGCCCGGCGGATGGGAAGAGCGGGCAGCTCGGCGGCATCGGCGTGCGCTTCATGATTGACAGCGCGACGTCGGGCGGCGGCTTCTCGCTCGTCGAGCACCCGATGCCGCCGCGCGCGCTCGGCGCGCCGCTCCACCGGCACTCGCGCGAGGACGAGTACAGCTACGTGCTCGAGGGCCGGGTCGGGGCGCTGCTCGGCGACGAGGTCGTGTACGGCGAGCCGGGCGACCTGATCTTCAAGCCGCGGGACCAGTGGCACACGTTCTGGAACGCCGGAGATGAGCCGGCCCGCATCCTCGAGATCATCTCGCCGGGCGGCTTCGAGAGTTACTTCGAGGAGATGGTCGATCTCATCTCGGCCGGCGCGCCTGATCTCGACCGAGCCGCCGAAATCGCCACCCGCTATGGCCTCGAGTTCGACTTCGCGAGCATGCCGAACCTGATCGAGACCCACGGGCTGGAGTTCGGTTAGCGTCTCCACATGAGCTCTCTGAATGGACAGGTCGTCCTCGTCACAGGCGCGGCGCGCGGGATCGGCGCGGAAACTTCCAAGCTGCTGGTGCGGAAGGGGGCACGCGTCGTCCTTGTCGACCGCGACGAGGCGCCGCTGCGCGAGGTTGCCGATCAGCTGGGCGACGCGAACGCGCTGGCCTTCAGCGCCGACGTGACGGAGCTGGCGTCGATGGAGGAGGCGGTGGAGGCCGGGCTCGACAGGTTCGGCCGCCTCGACGTCGTCCTGGCGAATGCCGGCATCGCGAGCTACGGCTCCGTCCTCGCCGTCGACCCCGAGATGTTCAAGCGCGTGATCGACGTGAACATCAACGGCGTCTTCAACACCGTGCGGGCGGCGCTGCCGCACGTGATCGAGCAGCGCGGTTACGTGCTGATCGTCGCGTCGGCTGCATCCTTCGCCGCCGCCGCGGGGATGGCTCCTTACGACGCCACTAAGGCGGGCGTCGAGCACTTCGCCAGCGCATTGCGGATCGAGCTCGGCTACCGCGGCGTGGCCGTCGGCTCGGCGCACATGTCGTGGATCGACACGCCGCTCGTGCAGGACGCCAAGCAGGACCTCAGCGCGTTCCAGCAGATGGTCGAGGGCCTGCCCGGCCCGCTCGGCAAGACGACTTCCGTGGACGCGTGCGCGAAGGCCTTCGTCCAGGGCATCGAGCAGCGCAAGGCGCACGTGTACGTGCCGCGCTGGGTGGGTGTGCTGCGCTGGCTCAAGCCGGTGCTCACGAGCCCGTTCGGCGAACGGCTGGCGGCGCAGGACGTGCCGACGGTCCTGCCGCAGATGGACGAGGAGGTGGCCCGGCTCGGCCGCTCCACAAGCGCGCGGAACGTCAGTGATGGTGCGGATGAGGAGTCCCGCGCACCGTCTGCCACGACTGCCAGCTGATTCGCAGGATCACGAGTGTGATGGCGAGCCCGATGAGCGGGTCGGCCACCGGCGCGCCGAGCGCGACCACGATCGCGGAGGCGACGACGCCGAGCGAGACATAGGCATCGGCGCGGGCGTGAGCGCCGTCGGCTACCAGCGCGGCGCTGTCGAGCCGGTGGCCGGCGCGCGTGCGGATGCGCGCCGCCAGCCAGTTGCCGCCGTAACCGATCACGCCGGCGAGGGCGAGCGCCAGCAGGTGGTCCGGTGCGTTGGGGTTGATGAGCCGGTCCACCGCTTCGACCCCGGCGACGCATGCGCTCACCAAGATCGCCGCCACCACTGCGAGCCCCGCGAGCCGCTCGGCGCTCTCGGAGCGCATCAGGAACGCCGCGCCCACCGGCACCGCCGTGAGGGCGTCGCCGAAGTTGTGGATGAGGTCGGCGAGCAGGGCGACGCTGCCCGTGACGAGGTACACGACGAGCTGGCCGGCCGCCGCCAGCCCGAGCACGGCAAGCGAGAGCAGCACCGCGCGCAGCCCCTTGCGCGAGCGCTTGATGCTGTCGTCGATCAGCCCATGCGAGTGGCCATGGTCGTGATCGTGAGCCGCTTTCTCACGAAACGCTGCCCGCGGTCGTCTTGTGAGCATGCCTTCAATTACACGCGATATCCAGAAGCGCGTCGCCGAGCTCGACTGGGACGAGCTCCGCGCGCAGCTAGACGAGCAGGGCCACGCGATCACCCCGCAGCTGCTGGAGGCGGGGGAGTGCGACGAGCTCTCGAGCCTCTTCGACGACGGCCATTTCCGCTCCACGATCGACATGGCGCGCCATCGCTTCGGCGACGGGCGCTACCGCTACTTCGACCATCCGCTGCCGGAGACCATCGCCGCGCTGCGCGGTGCGTTCTACGGGCACCTCGCGCCGATCGCCAACGAGTGGGCCGGGCTTCTGCGGGGCGACTCGCCCACGTTTCCGCTCGAGCACGAGGAGCTGCTCGAGCGCTGCCACGCCGCCGGGCAGAAGCGGCCGACGCCGCTGATCCTGCGCTATCACGAGGGCGACTGGAACGCCCTGCACCAGGACCTCTACGGCGAGGTGTTCTTTCCCTTCCAGATCCTCACGATCCTGGCGCGGCCGGAGGCCGACTTCGAGGGCGGCGAGTTCGTCCTGATGGAGCAGCGCCCGCGCGCCCAGAGCCGGGCGCACGTCCTGCGGCCGCCGCGCGGCGCGTTCGTGATCTTCCCCACACGGGAGCGCCCGAACCGCGGGAAGAACGGTTACCACCGCGTCGGCATGCGCCACGGCGTGGCGACGGTCACGCGCGGCGAGCGGACCGCCATGGGCGTCATCTTCCACGACGCCAAGTAGCGCGCCGCTACAGGCTTCTCAGCCAGTCCGACACCGCGGCCGCGACGGGCTCGGTGTTCCGCAGCGCGTGATCTCCGGGCACGTGGACGACCTTGCGCTTCCGTCCGTCGGGAGGCATCCCGAACGGGTCGCGCTCGCCCTGGACGACGAGCGTCGGGACCTTGACGGCGTCGAGCTCGTAGAGGCGGCTCTTCGTCGGGTCGTCGCCCTTGCCGGGCGGGTGCACCGGGAAGGCGAGGCAGAGCACCGCGATCGCGCCGGTCTCCTCGGCCGTGCGGCACGCCACGCGCGCGCCCGCGGAGCGGCCGCCGCAGATGAGATCGAGCCCGGCCAGGGAGTCCGCGCGCAGCTGCTCGACTACCGCGATCCAGGCGGCGTCGAGCTGCTTAGCGGGCGCCGGGCTGCGGCGGCCGGCAACGAGGTAAGGCTGCTCGACGAGTGCGACGCTCAGTTGCTGCTCGTTTGCGACCTTCGTCGCGGCCACCAGGTCACGTGCGCCCACCCCGCCGCCTGCGCCGTGGCCCAGCACCAGGCCGGCGCGCGGCTTGTCGACCGGGTGCGGGTGCACCCGCGCGGGTCCGTGCGGCGTCTCGAGCTCGAACATGTCCCGCGAGCCTAGCCGTGCGCCGGCCCGAGAAGTACTCGCGCCGACGCTGGTCCTGGCCGCCCTTGAAGTAGCGGTCGGACCAAGCGGGGGTCGGGTCGAGGTTGTTGGGGTTGAAGTCCTTCAGGTTCCAGATCCCGCGCTTGGCCACGGTCTCGCGGAACACGTAGTGGGCGAACAGGCGCATGAACTCGGTGAGGTAGATCTCCGCTACGCGCTTGTCGCCGCGGATGATCAGCATGTTCTCGTTGTTCTCGTTCGTGCTGCCGTCGCTGAAGTTGGCGGAGCCGGTGATCACGATCGGGTCGTCCCCCAGCGGGTCGATGAGGGCGAACTTGCTGTGGATCCAGTGGACCTGGATCGGGCTCGTGATGCGGTCGAGCTCGCGCAGCCAGCGATCGAAGCCGTTCAGCGGAATCCGGTTGCCGAGCGCGACCACCACGTTCGGCCGCTTGCGCAGCTCGGCGATCTGCTCGCGCGCTTTCGCCAGCCCCGAGCCGTTGCCCTCCTTCTCCATCAGCGCGAGCTTGAGCACGTCGTCGTCGTGCTGGTAGACGTCCAGGAAGCGCTTGTTCATGCCAAAGGCGAACGTCATGAACAGCCCGTCCTGCGCGCCGCCGGCGAGCTTCGCGTACCAGTCGAGCACCTTTGTGCTCGGCTGCGGCGAGAAGGACGTCGTGATCTTGTCGGTCCAGGGATCCGGTGGCCGCGCCGCGAGCGCGCCCACCGCCGCACGGTCGGGGTCGCGCTCGAGGTCGCGCAGGACCTCGCTCCAGTAGTCGCGGTACTGCTGCGCGATCTTCTTCCCCTGGACCACATGCCCGCAGTTCAGGTGGCCGAAGATCCCCTGCTCGGTCCAGTTGGTCGAGCCCGTCCAGACTGCCTGCGGCACTCCGCCCTTCGACAGCACGAGGAACTTGTTGTGCATGATCGTGCCGTTCTTGCGCGGCTTGACGCAGTCCTCGAGCTTTGCCTTCTTGATTGCCGCGAGGTTCTTCGTGCCCGGCTGGTTCTTGATCGAGTCGTAGATCACGTTGACCCTCACGCCGCGGCCCGTCGCGGCGCGCAGCGCGTCTAGCGCCCGCGGCCACTGGAACTCGTAGACGGCTCCGTGGATCTCGAACTCCGGGCCGGTGGCGCGCGCGATGAACGCGATGAGCGCCTCCTCGAGCCCGCGCGAGAGCCAGCGCAGGGCGGCGTCGCGCTGGACCGGGTCGGTGAAGTCGTCGGGCGGCGTGTCGAGGAACTCGCGCGCGTACTGCTGTGTCGCCACCGAGCCGCGGTTGAAGTAGACGGAGTGGGGGTTGCCTGCCTCGTTCTCGGCGGTCACGGTGACGACGGTCGGCGCGCCCTCCACGAGGTGCTGCGGCGTGCCCGTGAGCGCGAACACGCGGTAGGTGTAGGTGTTGCCGGGCTCGACCGCGTAGTCCGCCCACTGGAAGGTCTGGAACGGGTGGTCGCGGCTCGACACCTGGCCCCCCGGGCCGAGGCCCGGGTCGGTGGCGGCGAACGTCTTCATGCCGCGCAGCCAGACGCGCTCGTCGGTCGCGTGGTCCACGCGCTGGATCGCGAAGCCGAGGCACTTCTTCCGCCGCTGCTCCGAAAGGTCGAACCCGAGCAGCACCACGCGGGTGCCTGCAATCGCGTTGACGGTCAGCCCGTGTGTCGTCCTGTGCCGGTGCATGAGCCGCTCCTTTGGCCGTGGCAAGCCCTTTGGGCGACCCTACATCCGCCGGGTTTGACCAATCAACCCTGCCCAAGGGGCGGACGCGCAACAATGTCGGGCCGTGCTTCGCCTACTTGCGCTGTCGCTGGCGCTGGCGGTGCCCACCGCGGCGCCGACTGGCTTCCAGTCGTCGATCAAGCCGGTGTCGCCCTCGCTCAAGAAGGAGCTGAAGGACGGCGGCTTCTGGCACAAGGGCTGCCCGGTCTCGCTCTCGAACCTGCGCGTGATCACGGTGACCCATCGCGGCTTCGACCACCACAACCACACCGGCCAGCTGATCGTCAACAAGGGCGCCGCCTCTGGGCTCGTAGACGTCTTCCACCAGCTCTACCGGCTGCACTTCCCGATCCGCCACATGCAGATCAGCGATTACTACGGGCCGAAGAGCGGGCGGCCGAAGGACGACGACGTGACCGAGTCGTTCGAATGCCGCGAGGCGGCGGCGTCGCCGTGCACCGGCAATCGCACCACGGGGACCTTCTCGATGCACGCGTACGGCCTGGCGGTGGACGTCAACACGGTCGAGAACCCGTACGTGGGCTGCGGCATGACGCACAACCCCAACGGCCGGCCGTTCCTCAACCGCTCAAAGCACCGGCCCGGGATGGTCACCGGCAGGGTGGTGAAGGCCTTCGCCGCGATCGGCTGGGGCTGGGGCGGCTCATGGTCCGGCAATACGAAGGACTACCAGCACTTCTCGTCGACGGGGACCTAGTCCCCGCACCTTCGGCCAGCCGAACCCACCAGACGGCCGATAACCCGATGTCCGAGCGCATGCCTTCCGCACTGTCGGTGCCAGTCCGCGCGGACATGCTTGGCACATGCCTTCCTCAACTTCATTCGTCATCCGCGAAGCCACCGAAAAAGACGCGCACGCGATCCAGAAGCTCACCTCGGCCGCCGGCCAGCCGCCGCTCGAGGGCGACATCCTGATCGGCGAGATCGCCGGCAGTCCCGCGGCCGCCATCTCAGTGAAGGACGAGCGCGTCGTGGCCGATGCGTTCGGCATCTTCCTCGGGCTTGCCGCACAGCTTCGGATCCGGGCCCGTGAGATCAATTCCGTGCAGTACCGCGCCGCCGCCTGATCCACTGCGTGAGCTTCCATGCGCCGGGTTTGCGGCGGCGCGCCAGGCTCCGGCTAGCCTGAGCCCCGTGGACAGCCTGGCCCGCGAGATCCTCGCTCGCTTCGAGACGCGCCTGGACGAGATCGCCGACGAAATCGCGAGCGCGACCGTCACGGAGATCCGCTCGCTCGGCCCGGTGCAGGACCCCGCGCTCTACATCCAGGTGCGGACCCTGGCGCGCGCACATCTCGATGAGTTCCTGGAGGCCACGCGGTCGGGCGGCGAGCCGACGGACGCGATCTACGCGGCCGTGCGGGAACGCGCGGTCCAGCGCGCGCGGCAGGGAGTGCCGCTCTCCGCGCTGCTCCACTCGTACATGATCGCCCAGCGCGTGAGCGCGGACGCGATCGCGCGCGAGGCCGGTGCCGACGCGCGCTCGCGCGGCGCCGCGCTCGAGCTCACCGGGCTGACCTACGACTACAACGTTGGCCTGATCGCCGCCTTGGCGGATGCGTACGTCGAGGCGGTGCAGGGCGACCTGGCCGAGCTCGACATTGCCCGGCGCGCGCTCGTGGACGGCCTGCTGAGCGGCGACTCCGACGCGGGCCTCGAACTGGCCCGGCAGGGCGTCGGCCTGGGCTTCGATCCCGAGTGCGGCCACGTGGTGGCGGTCGCGGAGGTGGACGGCTCGCCCCGCTTGGCGGTGCAGGCGATCGCGCGCGCCGCCGGGAAGAGCGAGCGCAACGCCTTCGTTGTGGATCGCGACAGTGCGCTGGTCGCACTGCTCGACGCGGACAGCGCGGCCGCCGCCCGCCAGCTGCTGGAGCGCGCCGCGGCGGAGCTCCACGAGAGCCACAGCGTGCGCCTGCGGGCCGGGATCGGCACCGCTTTCATGGGCGTGGGCGGCTTCGCGATGAGCTATCAGGAGGCCCGCCGGGCGCTTCGGCACACGGGCGAGAAGCGTCCGTTTGTGCTCGGTCCGGCTGACGTGCTCACCTCGCTGCCGCAAAACGCCTGACCTCGGAGTGATCCGCGCGGCCGGGGGCCGCGTAGTTATTGGCAGGAGCTTGCTAATTGCAAGTGGCTTGCAGTAATGTCCCCGTCCGGCCCGAGGAGGCGGAAA
>DATBKS010000068.1:0-9521 GCA_036555755.1 Thermoleophilaceae bacterium | reverse complement strand
CCGCGCCGACTAAACACCAGAGAACGTGAGTCGTTTCTTCAAAAGCGCCGCCTTCCCGATCCTTATCGTGGTCGTGCTGGCCTTCTTCGCGCAGAAGCTGATCAGCCCGGGCACGCACACGCACGCGCCCAACTACTCCGGCTTCCTGACGCAGATCGACAACGGACAGGTCAAGTCCGTCACGATCAACACGAAGGACAACACGATCGACGTCACGCCGACGCAGAACGCGTCGCCGGACAACAAGAAGTACACGACGGCGTATCCGGACAACACCGAGCAGACGCTGATCAACCAGTTGCGCGATCACAGCGTCCCGATCGACGTGAAGGGCAAGGGGGGATCGGGCTGGCTCTCGGTGCTCACCTACGTCTTACCGTTCGTGATCTTCCTGCTCTTCTGGTTATTCATCATCAACCAGATGCAGGGCGGCGGATCGAAGGTGATGTCGTTCGGCAAATCACGTGCCAAGCGCATGTCGGTCGACTCGCCGAAGATCACCTTCCGCGACGTGGCCGGCGTGGACGAGGCCGTCGAGGAGCTCCAGGAGATCAAGGAGTTCCTGGAAAACCCGAAGAAGTTCCAGGCGCTCGGAGCGCGCATCCCCAAGGGAGTGCTGCTCTATGGGCCGCCGGGCACCGGCAAGACGCTGCTCGCGCGCGCTGTCGCGGGCGAGGCCGGCGTGCCGTTCTTCTCGATCTCCGGCTCTGACTTCGTCGAGATGTTCGTGGGCGTGGGCGCCTCGCGCGTGCGCGACCTGTTCGAGCAGGCCAAGCAGAACTCGCCCTGCATCATCTTCATGGACGAGATCGACGCCGTCGGCCGCCACCGCGGCGCCGGACTCGGCGGCGGTCACGACGAGCGCGAGCAGACGCTGAACCAGCTGCTCGTCGAGATGGACGGCTTCGAGATGAAGGACAACATCATCCTCATCGCGGCCACCAACCGCCCGGACATCCTCGACCCGGCGCTGCTCCGTCCCGGCCGCTTCGACCGCCAGATCGTGGTCGACCGCCCGGACCGCAAGGGCCGCGTCAAGATCCTCGAGGTCCACACCCGCGGCAAGCCGCTTGCGAAGACGATCAACCTCGACAACCTCGCTGCGCAGACCCCGGGCTTCACCGGCGCGGACCTCTCGAATCTTGTGAACGAGGCGGCGCTGCTCGCCGCCCGCCAGGGCTTCCGCGAGATCGATCACCAGCAGCTCGAAGAGGGCATCATGCGCGTGATCGCGGGCCCGGAGAAGAAGACCCGCGTCATGTCGGAGAAGGAGCGCAAGATCACCGCGTTCCACGAGATGGGCCACGCGATCGTCGCCCACTTCCTCGAGAACACCGACCCGGTCCACAAGATCTCGGTGATCTCCCGCGGCCAGGCGCTTGGCTACACGATCTCGCTGCCGACCGAGGACAAGTTCCTCACCACGCGCGCGGAGCTCAACGACACGACCGCCATGACTCTGGGCGGGCGCGCTGCCGAGGAGATCGTGTTCGGCGAGGTGACCACGGGTGCCTCGAACGACCTCGAGAAGGTCACCGCCACCGCCAAGCAGATGGTCATGCGCTTCGGCATGAGCGAGAAGCTCGGCCCGCGCGTGTTCGGCCACGACCATGGGCAGCCGTTCCTGGGCCGCGAGTTCAGCGCCGAGCCGGACTACTCCGACGACGTGGCGCGCGAGATCGACGACGAGATTCGCCGCATCGTCGAGGAGGCGCACCAGGTGGCGCGGGACATCCTGCTGGCGCACCGGGCCGAGCTGGATCAGACGTCGGACATCCTGATGCGCCGCGAGACGATCGAGCGGGAGCAGTTCATCGCGCTGCTTGACGGCAAGTCTGAGCTCGACGTGTTCGGGCCTGAGGAGCCGGTGCATCCGCCGAGCGAGCCGCCGGCGGCTGAGCCTGAGCCAAAGCGGAAGCCGGCCGAGGGGCCGCGCCCGCTGCCGCGCCCGGGGTTCGCCTCCGAGATGCGCTCGGACGACGTTCCTCCTAAGTCGCTGTAGGGCGGACGCCTGTGACCGTTCCCGTCCGGGCCGCCGGCTGGCGCCGGCGGGAGTTCCCGGCCGGGAAGATCACAGCCGCCCGCCAGCACTTGTTGCCGCTGTAGCCTGTCGTTATGGCCGCTTTTCGTCTCATGGGGGTCATCAACGTCACGCCTGACTCGTTCTCTGATGGGGGAGCTTTTCTGGACCCGGAAGCTGCTGTTACCCATGGGAAGCGGCTGGTTTCCGAGGGCGCGGACATCCTCGATATCGGCGGGGAGTCGACGCGGCCTGGCGCTGATCCTGTCTCTCAGGATGAGGAGCTGTGGCGGGTTGTTCCGGTGTTGGAGGGGCTTGCTATTGCTGGGGCGGCTCTGTCGATCGACACGATGAAGCCCGCTGTGGCTCGGCGTGCTTTGGATGCCGGAGCGTCCATCGTCAATGACGTCACTGCGTTCCGGCATGCGCCTGAGATGGCTGGTCTTGTTGCGGAGGCGGGTGTGGGGTGTTGCCTCATGCACATGCTCGGCGAGCCGCGGACCATGCAGCTCAATCCGACGTATGAGGATGTGGTGTCAGACGTCAAGGCGTTTCTCGAGGAGCGGCTTGCTTTTTCTGTGTCGGAGGGCGTGGCTGAGGAGAAGGTGTGGCTTGATCCGGGGATTGGCTTCGGGAAGACGCTTGAGCACAACCTCGAGCTGCTGCGGCGGCTTGATGAGCTTGTGGCGATCGGGCGGCCGATCGTGATTGGCACTTCGCGCAAGTCGTTCCTCGCCAAGCTCACCGGGCGCGACGTGGCGGAGCGGCTTGCCGGCACGATTGCCACCAACGTCTTGGCGCTTGAGCGCGGGGCCACGATCTTCCGGGTCCACGACGTCGCTGCGGTCGGCGACGCGCTCAAGGTCGCCGCTGCTACGGTCGGCTCGCTCACATGGACGACCCCGAGCAGCTAGAGCCCGAAGAGGAGCACGACGAGGACGAGGAGAACGGTCCCTTCGTCACCGTCGAGGTGGTCGGACTCTCCCTCTACACGCACCACGGTGTCGGCGACGCCGAGCGCGAGGTGGGGCAGCGGCTCGTGTTCGACCTCTCGTTCGAGCTCTCTGACTGCGACGCCACGCTCACCGACCGGGTGGAGGACACGGTCGACTACGCGGATGTGTGCGAGCAGGTGGCCCTCGCGGCCCAGGAACGCTCGTACAAAACCCTCGAACGACTGTGCAATGCGGTAGCGGATCGGATGATCGATCGCTACGGCGCGGATTCTGTAACGGTTCGTGCAACCAAGCCGGAACCTCCAATTCCCCTGCCAGTTGAGGAAGTTTCCGTGGAGGTTTGGCGGGAAAACCGCTGAGCTTGCGACAAGATCGCCGTTTGGCGGTATTTGCCGTTTAGCCTCCCCAGCCGGGCAGGAACAACGGGAGCGAAGTCAATCTTCGGCAGGGGTATGGCAGTGGGAAAGCTTGACAACGAGCTTGGCGGCGAGGTCGTTCGCCTCCGAGCAGAGCTTGCTGCGCAAGAACGCGCGCTGCGGGCCAAAGAGGACGAATTCGGCCGCTATATCTCGCGCTTGCGAGAGGCTCTGCGCAAGGAAAAGCGGCAGGCGGAAGTGGTCAGCCGCTCGTATGTCGCCGCCGTCCGCGCGCTCACGAATGCCGTCGAGGCCCGCGACTCCTACACGGGCAAGCACGCCGAGCGCGTCGCCGCCTACGGCCTCGAGCTGGCGCAGCTGATCGACCCGCAGCTCGCCGCGGATCCGGAGACCGAGTTCGGCTTCCTGCTCCACGACGTCGGCAAGGTCGCCGTTCCGGACGCGATCCTGCACAAGCCGAGCGCTCTCAACCGCGAGGAGATGGGCGTGATGCGCAAGCACCCGGTGACCGGCTTCGAGATCGTCTCCCACATCGACTTCCTCGAGGGGAACGCGCAGCGGATCGTCCGCTACCACCACGAGCGCTGGGACGGCGAGGGGTACCCGGATGGCGTCAAGGGGCGCGACATCCCCCTTGCTGCGAGGATCTTCGCCGTGGCGGACACGCTCGATGCGATCACCACCGACCGGCCCTACCGCAAGGGCGCCTCGATCGAGGACGCCCGGCGGGAGATCTCCCTCGGCTCTGCAACGCAGTTCGACCCGGAGGCCGTCGATGCGCTGATGGCCGTGCCGGACGACATCCTCGAGCGCATTCGCACGGAGACCGTGCTCACTTCCACCGCCGCTCCTTGAAGGGATACCTGGGTCTCGGCTCCAACGTCGGGGACAGGCTTGCAAACCTTCTGGCCGCTGTAGCCGCCCTGCGAGAGCGGGGCGTGACCGTCGTGGCCGCCTCCTCCGTCTACGAGAGCGCCCCACAGGGCGAGATCCTCGACCAGCCGGACTTCCTCAACGCCGCGATCGAGATCGACACGGAGCTCGGCCCCGACGAGCTGCTCGACGTGTGCAAGGACGTAGAGCGAGCGCTGGGCCGCGAGTCCGGCCGGCCGCGCCACTCGCCGCGCCCGATCGACGTGGATCTGCTCCTGCTCGGCGACCTCGAGTACCGCTCGGACCGGCTCACGCTCCCTCACGCGGAGGTCAGCTCGCGGCGCTTCGTGCTCGAGCCGCTGCTCGAGCTCGATCCCGACCTGACGCTGCCGGATGGCGCTCGTGTGGCGGACTTCCTGCCGTCCGTGATGGACCAGCCGGTGAGCCGGGTCGCCTCATTTGGGTAGCTCCCGCGATAATCAGCTGCCGATGCTGCTCGCGGTGGATGTCGGAAACACGCAGACCCACATCGGGATGTTCAGCGACGGCTCGCTCGTGGAGCACTGGCGCTTCGCCACCGTCCGGGAATCCACCTCCGACGAGCTCGCCACGGTGCTGGTCGGGTTGCTCGAGCTGCGCGGCCTCGGCCTGAAGGACATCGACGGCGCGATCGTCTCGTCCGTCGTCCCGCAGCTCGTGCACGAGTACGACGGCGTCTCCGAGCGCTACCTGAACGGCGTGGTGAAGATCGTCGGGCCGGGTCTCAAGAGCGGCATCCCGATTCGCACCGAGAATCCGCACGAGGTGGGCGCGGACCGCCTCGTCAACGCCGTGGCCGCATACGACCACGTCGGCTCGGCGTGCATCGTCGTGGACTTCGGCACTGCGATCACCTACGACGTCGTGTCCGCAGAGGGGGAACTGCTCGGTGCGATCATCTCTCCTGGCGTGGAGATCTCGATGGAAGCTCTGTCCGAGCGCGCGGCCCGGCTGCCGAAGGTCGAGCTGGAGCAGCCCAAGGAGCTGATCGGGCGCAGCACCCAGGCCTCGATCCAGTCCGGCGTGATCTACGGCTTTGCCGGCCAGGTGGACGGCATCGTGTCCCGCCTGCGGGACGAGCTCGGCGTGGAGGCGACCACGATCGCCACCGGCGGCCTCGCCACCTCCATCGCGCCGTTCTGCGACGAGATCGACGAGGTGGACGACCTCCTCACCCTCACCGGCCTGCGCCTGATCTGGGAGCGGAACCGGGAGTAGTCGTGTCCCGCCCCGCCACCAGCCCGCGCGACTACTGGACCGGCTACCGCTTCACCCCGCGCCTGATCGCGGCGGCCGAGTCGGCCGTGTGGGTGGTGGAGAGCCATCTGCCGCTGCTCGCGCAGATCGATCCCGCCAGCGGCGCCGTCAGCGGGCCCCGGCGCGTGGGCCACGGCGATCCGGCCGGTCGCGGCGCGCACGATCTGCTCGCCTCAGGCGACGCGGTGTGGATCCGCTGGAACGACGGCATCACGCGCTTCGCGGACGGCTACGAGCGCTGGATCGACCTCAGCGCGGCGGGCCTGGCCGTCGGCGACGCGGGCGTCTGGGCGCTCACCGGCGATGGCCGCCTCGCGCGCGTGGAAGAGGACGGCGACGGCTACGAGACGCTCGGCGACCCCGAGGTCCGGCGCCACAGCCTCGCCGTGGGGCACGGCGCGGTGTGGGCGCTCACCTGGACGCACGTGCCGGGCGGCTCGACGCTCGCGCGCATCGACCCGGCGAGCGGCGAGGTAGAGGGTCAGCTTCCGGTGCAGGGAAGCCCGCGCCAACTGCTCGTCGACCGTGACGCGGTCCACCTCAGGGTGTGGCGGCGCGATTCGAAGGACCGTGTCGAGGAGCTGCTGCTCGGGGTCGACCCGGCAACCGTGGAGGCGAGCGCTGAGCTGCCGATCTCGCCGGCGGGTGCACCCGGGGCGGTTGTCGACGGCGTGGTTTGGGCCCCGGACGTCGATCCATATGCGCACGACGAGCGCGGCGCCCCATCGAGCGTCCGCCGCATCGACTCCCGCAGCGGCGACCTGCTGGGCGCGGTCGAGGTGCCGGGTTGGGTCACGGCGATGTCGCCCGGACCGGATGGCGTCTGGGCCTGCCTCGAGCGCCGGGGCGATCAGGACGATGCGGTGATCGGTCTCACTCCGACCGGCGCGACACGCACGGTCGAGCTCAGCGACGTCGATGTCTCAGAGCATCTGCCGAATGTCGGCCGCCGCTAGGCGTGGCCGAGGGCGATGCCGACGGCGGCGACGACCACTCCGGCCATCGTCACCTGAACGAGCGACTGCGCCAGGGCCGCCTGCAGGAAGCGCTTGCGCACCCACGCGATCGTGACCAGCTCGATCGCCACCACGACGTAGGCCACGGGGAGGGCCTTGTGGACGTCGTTGATGAGGAACGGCAGCGAGTGCATCGCGCCGCCGAAGAAGGTCGCGATCCCGATGATGATGCCGCGGGTCAGCGAGGTGCCACGCCCCGTGAGCGCACCGTCATCCGACAGCGCTTCTGAGATGCCCATGCTGATCGCCGCGCCGAGCGCCGTGGCGAGACCCACTAGCAGCGCCGCGCGCGAGCCCGCCAGGTAGGCGGTCGCGAAGATGGGGGCGAGCGTCGAGACCGTCCCGTCGATCAGGCCGACGAGGCCGGGCTGCACGACTTGAAGCAGCCGAGCGCGTTCGTCGGCGGTCCTCCAGCGCGCGATGAGTGCGTGTGCAGCCTCGGTCATCGCTGATGACTATAGCAATTCTTTTAACTCTTTTAAAATAAGGGTCGCCTAACAACAAATAGCGGCTATTATTAGGCAAGCCGAATGTCTTCAGCACCTCACACAGCCCTCAGCGACGCCGAGCTCAGCGCGATCCTGCGCAAGCGCGGCCAGCGCGTCACCTCCCAGCGCCTTGTGATGAACCGGGCCCTCCGGGAGCTCGGCACCCACGTCACCGCCGAGGAGGTGCTCGAGTCGGTGGCTGACCGCCTGCCGAACGTCTCGCTCCCCACCGTCTACTCGACCCTCGAGCTGTTCGAGGACCTGGGCCTCGTGCACCGGGTCGGCGTCCGTCATGGCGCGCTGCTGTACGACCCCCGTCCCGAGCCGCACGACCACATGGTCTGCGACCGCTGCGGCAAGGTCGAGGATCTCGACGGCGGCATCAAGCTCAGCCGCGCCCTCGAGCGCGCGAGCAGCACCGGCTTCACGCCCAACCGCGCTGAGGTCCGCATCAACGGCCTCTGCAGCGATTGCGCCCGCGCCGGCGCCTGAGCGCGGCTAACGTTTTCGCAATGCGCTCGCTGAATCAGCCGTGGACGCTGGGCGGCATCGAGCTGCCCAACCGCGTCGTGCTGGCGCCGCTCGCGGGCATCGGCAACTGGTTCGTGCGCCTGCAGGCCAAGCGCTACGGCGCCGGCTTTGCGGTGTCCGAGATGGTGTCGAGCTTCGGCCTCAAGTACGGCGACGAGCGCACCCACCGCGAGTTCCTCCGCCTCCACCCGGACGAGCACCCGATGGCGGTGCAGCTGTTCGGCCACGACGCCGACGTGATGCGCATCGCGGCGGGCATGGTGGCGGAGGCCGGCGCCGATGCGATCGACCTGAACTTCGGCTGCCCCGTGCGCAAGGTCTGTAAGACCGGCGCCGGCGCGGCGCTCCTCGACGACCCGGACAAGGGCGTGGCGATCGCCCGTGCGGCGGTGGAGGGCAGCGGCCTGCCGGTCACCGTCAAGCTGCGCTCCGGCAACCGGCCGGGCGAGCGCACCGGCCTCGAGCTGGCGCGGCGCCTTGTCGACGAGGCCGGCGTGGCGGGAATCGGCATCCATCCGCGCCACGCCTCGCAGCAGCACAAGGGTGAGCCCGACTATGCGCTAGCCGCCGAGCTGGTCGAAGTCCTGCCCGTCCCGGTGGTGCTCTCGGGCGGCCTGCGCGACGAGGACAAGATCCTGCGGGCCTTCGATCAAACAGGCGCCGACGCCGTGATGCTGGCCCGCGGATCGCTCGGCAATCCGTGGCGCTTCGAGCGCCTGCTCGGCCTGCGTGACACCGAGCCCACGCGCGGCGAAATCGTCGACGAGCTGCAGTGGGTGATCGATCGCTGCGAGGAGCACCTCGGAGTCGAGCGCGCGGGCCGCTATCTGCGCAAGTTCTACCCCTGGTACGCGGAGACGATGGGCCTTACAAAGCGCGATCAGCAGCCGCTCGTCACGGCGCCAACGACCGCCCACGCCAGACTCGCTCTGGACGCGCTTTTAGCCTCGGAAACTGCAGAAATCGCGGCCTGAAAACGCCCCGGAAAACGGGGTATCCGCTGCTAGACTCATCGACCCCTTCCGATGGTCCGCGGTGGTCGCGGCACGGCGGGTTTTCTTATGCCAAAGGACCTCATTCTCACCCCACAAGGACTCGAAGAGCTGAAGGACAAGATCGAGTACCTCTCCGGTACGCGCCGCCGCGAAGTGGCGGAGCGCATCAAGGAGGCGCGCGAGTTCGGCGACATCTCCGAGAACTCCGAATACGACGACGCGAAGAACGAGCAGGCCATGCTCGAGAAGCAGATCGCGGAGCTCGAGGAGAAGCTGCGCTCGGCAACGGTGATCGACCAGAAGTCGGTTTCGACCGAGGCCGTCTCTGTCGGTACGACCGTTCACGTGAAGGATCAGAAGACCGACAAGTCGGTCAAGTACCTGATCGTCGGTTCCTCCGAGGCGAATCCGGCGGAGAGCAAGCTCTCCAACGAGTCGCCGGTCGGTAAGGCGCTCATCGGCCGCAAGCGCGGCGACGTGGTGTCCGTCCCGGTCCCGCGCGGGCCCGCTCGCAAGCTCAAGATCACCAAGATCGAAGCCTGACCGGCTTCCCATAGAGTCCCCCAGCGTGACCGAGGAATCCGCCTCGAGGGATGACCGTCGCGCCAAGCTCGAGCGCCTGCGCGCCGAGGGTGTCGACCCCTTCCCGCATCAGTTCGACGGCGTCGTGCCGATCGAGACGATCCACGCTGCCCACGACGGCCTCGAGGCAGGCGAAAACACCGACTCGGCCTACCGCGTCGCCGGCCGCCTGGCGGCAAGGCGCGGTCACGGCGGCGCCGCGTTCCTCGATCTCGTCGACCGCTCGGGCCGCATACAGCTACACGCGCGCAAGGACGCCCTCGGCGACGAGTCGTTCGAGCGCCTCATCTCGCTCGACCTCGGCGACCTGATCGGCGTCGACGGCACGGCCTTCAAGTCGCGCCGCGGCGAGCTGTCGCTGGCGATCAGCGGCTGGCAGCTGCTCGC
>DATBKS010000067.1:0-1724 GCA_036555755.1 Thermoleophilaceae bacterium | reverse complement strand
TTAGCCGCGTGGCATTTACATACAAAATCTTGTGTGTTAATCTCGCGGCGTGTCAGGAATTTGGCATCCGGTCCGCCGGCTGATCGTCGAGCGGGCGGCGCAAGGCCCGGCCACGCTACCTGAGCTGGCCGAGGCGGCGGGGGTTCACCTCAACACTGCGCGCACCCATGTCCAGGCGCTGGAGGAGTCGGGCGCGCTGCGCGCCGAGGCCGCGCCGCCGGCCGGGCGCGGGCGCCCGCCGCTTCGCTACCGCCTGGCCGACGACTTCACGCTGCCCACCTCCGACTTCCGCGGGCTGGCCGAGCTGCTCGCCACCGCGGTCGTGCGCAGCGACCAGAGCGCGGAGGAGCTACATCGTGTCGGCGAGGACTGGGGGCGGTATCTCGTCGGCCGTCCTGGGGCCCAGGAGCTCGAGCGCGTGCTCCCCGCCGCGCTCGAGCGACTGGGATTCGACGCGCGGCTCGAGGGCCACGAGCTGGTGCTCTCGGCTTGTCCGTGCCGGCTTGTGTCGCCCGGCAGGCCGGAGCTCGTCTGCAACCTCGCGATCGCCGTCACGGAGGGAGTGCTCGCCGGCTGCGGGTCGGAGCTTCACGTGACAGCGCGGACGCACGACCCCGAGCGGCGCCGCTGCGCCGCGGTGCTGGCATGAGCGCGGAGCCGCACCCTCATCTTCAGGTCGTCTCGTCGAAGACGATCGACATCGAGGCCGCGGAGGACGCCGCCGCCGACCTGCTGCGCGCCCTCGGCGCCGACCTCGAGGACGAAGGTCTGCGCGACACGCCGCGCCGGGTGGCCGCCGCCTACGCCGAACTGCTCACGCCCAAGCCCTTCAACCTCACCACCTTCCCCAACGAGGAGGGCTACGACGAGCTGGTGCTCGCGCGCGACATCCCGTTCCACTCGCTGTGCATGCACCACATGCTGCCGTTCCACGGCGTCGCGCACGTGGCCTACCTGCCGGGCGACCGCATCATCGGCCTGTCGAAGCTCGCGCGCGTGGTTGAGCTGTTCGCGCGTGATCTACAGGTGCAGGAGCGGCTCACCGTGCAGGTGGCCGACTGGCTTCAGACCAACCTCTCGCCCAAGGGAGTGGGCGTGGTGATCGAGGCCGAGCACCTGTGCATGTCGCTGCGCGGGGTGCAAAAGCCGGGCTCGCGCACAGTCACATCGGCACTCCACGGACTCGTTCGCGAAGACTCGCGCACGCGTCAGGAATTTCTCGCTCTGACCACCTGAAGGAGACCTCAATGCCGCAGACATTCGTGATCGTTGGCGCCGGACTTGCCGGCGCGAAGGCAGCCGAGACGCTGCGCTCCGAGGGCTTCGACGGCCGCATCGTGCTGGTCGGTGCCGAGGCCGCGCGGCCGTACGAGAGGCCGCCGCTCTCGAAGGAGTACTTGCGCGGAGAGGCCGGACGAGAGAAGGTCTACGTACACGAGGCCGGCTTCTATGAAGAGAACGCGATCGAGCTGCTTGTACGTACGTCGGTTGCCGCTATCGATGCGGCGTCGAGTGAGGCCGTGTTCGAGTCCGGTGACCGTGTCGCCTTCGACCGATTGCTCCTGGCGACGGGCGCCACGCCGCGGAAGCTAGACGTCCCCGGGCACGACCTCGAAGGCATCCACTACCTCCGCGACGTGGAGGACTCGGACCTGCTGCGGGAGCGGCTTGCTGCCGGCTCGGGCAAGGTCGTCGTGATCGGTGCCGGCTGGATCGGGGCGGAG
>DATBKS010000066.1:0-10398 GCA_036555755.1 Thermoleophilaceae bacterium | reverse complement strand
GCGTGACCGACACCGTCTCGTACCTCGCGACGATCTCGAGCCCCAGCCAGTCGGTCTGGCATCTCGGGCCGTTTCCGATCCGGGCGTACGCGCTGTTCATCCTGCTCGGCATCGTCGCGGCGTGCGCGATCGCGGAGTGGCGGCTGCGCCAGCGCGGGGCGCCGAAGTGGCTGGTGCTCGACGTCGCGCTGTGGGCGGTGCCGTTCGGGCTGGTCGGTGGGCGGTTGTACCACGTGATCACCGACCCCGAGCTGTACTTCACCGAGGGCAAGAACCCGTGGAACGCCTTCGCGATCTGGGACGGCGGGCTCGGCATCTGGGGCGGGATCGCGTGCGGCGTGCTGGGCGGGCTATGGGTGCTGCGGCGTCGCAGGGCGGACATCCCGGCCTTCATGGACGCCGCCGCGCCCGGGCTGCTCGTGGCGCAGGCGATCGGGCGGATCGGCAACTGGTTCAACCAGGAGCTGTTCGGCGGTCCCACGTCGCTGCCGTGGGGCCTGCGGATCAGCCCGGACCACCGGCCCGACGGGTACCTCCAGTACACGACCTTCCACCCGACCTTCCTCTACGAGCTGATCTGGAACCTGCTGCTGGCGGGCTTCCTGATCTGGCTCTTCCGACGGCGCACTGTGCGGGCGCCCGGGATCTTCGCGTTGTACGTGGCGGGCTACTCGCTCGCGCGCATAGGGGAGGAGCTGCTGCGGATCGACCCCGCGCACCACATCCTCGGGATGCGCCTCAACTTCTGGGTGGCGAGCATCCTGTTCGTGGCCGCGCTGACCTGGTTCGCGCGCATTCAGTGGGGCTGGAAGCGCGCGCCTCGCGTTGCCGCGCTGCTGGCGGGAGCGGTGCTGCTCTCGACTACCGGCTGCGGGAGCTCTCAGCCTTCGCCGACCGACGCCACCGTGGCGCCGGTGCAGTCGGCGAGCTTCCTCGCGTCGACCTCGAACACGGTGTTCCCGTCGCCGCCGGCCGCCCAGATGCGGCCCTCGTCGAGAAGCGCCTGATCCATCACCACGGGCAGGCCGTGAGAGAACGGCGGCACGCCGCCGGGGGAGAAGCCCGTGGCCGCACGCACCTCCTCGGGGCTCGCGGGCCGCGCCTCGGCGCAGTCGAGCACCTCGCAGAGCGCGATCGTGTCGACGCGGCGGGCGCCGCTCGCGACCACGACCACCGGATCACCGTCGGCGACGAACACGATCGACTTGGCGATCTTCGCGGGCTGACAGCCCACCGCCTCGGCGGCCTCGTCCACGGTGCGGGTCGGGCGCTCGAACTTCGTCATATCTACCTGCAGGCCGAGCTCGCGCGCGGCCGTGAGCACCCGCTCATTCATGCATTGGCCTCCCTGACATCTGCTTGTTCTCTCAGTCCATCGAGGAATGTGACGCTGCCGTCACATATCTTGGCACGACCGTCCGAGTATTCGCCAGTCTTACTTGTGTTCTAGGTGGCGACGTGCTTGCGCTGGCGCCGCTCCGGCTCGGGAGCCGATGGCGGGCCGCCCAGGGTGACGTCCGCCGCGGACGCCAGCTCCTCGAGCGAGGCCTGAAGGTCTTCGGCGAAGGCGTCGAGATCGGGCAGTGCGTCCCAATCGCCGAGCAGGCCGAAGTTCATGCGGCCGTTGTAGCTCATGATCGCGATCCCGAGGGCCTGTCCCTTGGCGAGCGGGACCATCGGGAAGCAGTCGCGCAGCTCGCGCCCCAGCAGATAGAGCGGGAACTGCGGCCCCGGCACATTGGTGACCACGACGTTGAAGAAACGCTCCGTGGAGACAAGCCGCGAGCCCTGCGCCATCAGTGTGGACGGGGCGAAGCCGCTCAGCTCCGTGAGCACCTGCGCGCCCACCGCCTGGCCGGAGCGCTTGATGCCCTGCATGGCGGCGGCGATCGTGGCGAGGCGGCGCTGCGGGTCCTTCTCCGCCACCGGCAGCGGCGCCATCATCGCGGCCACCTTGTTGCCGAGGCTGCCGCGTTCCTCCGCCGTCCGCACGCTTACGGGCACGAGCGCGCGCAGCTCGTTCGGCGGCTCGATCCCGCGCTGCTCCATGTGCCTCCCTAGCGCGCCCGCCACGGCGGCCAGCACCACATCGTTCACGGTCCCGCCGAGCTCGTCCTTGATCCCCTTGACGTCCTGCAACGAGGTGCGCACCCAGGTGTAGCGTCGGTGCGGGCCGATCTCGGTGTTGTAGGGCGACTTAGGCGAGGGGCGAAGGCCCGCCCAGGCCATGGCGCCGACTCCCACGAGCGAATCGCGCGTCACGCTCGCCACCCGCCGCGGGCCGCGGAACACCGCGCGCACCGACCTCGCCAGCTCGCCCGGCACCGTGGCGCGCTCGATCAGCGCCTCGGCGAGCAGCTGCGAGCTCGATGGCTCGGGCCGCGGCGTCCACTTCGGCGGGGGCTCTACAGGCTCGGGCGGCTCGGGGTCGGCGTCGAACAAGACGCTGACGATGTCCACGCCGCTGATCCCGTCGACGAGCGCGTGGTGCGTCTTCGAGAGCATCGCGAAGCGCGGCCCGTCCGGCCCGTCCTCCACTCCCTCGACGAGCCACATCTCCCAGAGCGGCTTGTCGCGGTCGAGCGGCTGGGAGAACACCCGGCCGGCCAGCGCGCGCAGCTGCGCCTCCGTTCCGGGCCGCGGCAGCGCCGTGCGGCGGATGTGGTAGCGGAGGTTGAGGTGGGGGTCGTCGACCCAGCGCGGGCGGCCCTGGCCGTAGGGAACGAAGGCCAGCTTCTGGCGGTAGCGCGGCACGACGTGGAGACGCGCCTCGGTGGCCTCGACGAGCCGGTCATAGGGCGGCGGGTCACCGTCGAAGACCAGGACTCCGGCCACGTGCATGTGCGCGCCGCCGTTCTCCAGATGGAGGAAGGAAGCATCGAGTCCGGTGAGCCGACCTTCGGCCATGGCGCGCGCCTACTCTACGCTTCCCGCCGTGAATCCCCAAGAGCTCTTGCAACCCTGGATGGACGCCGCGCTTGGCGACGGCCTGCGGGACGTCGAGATATTCGACGTGCATACGCACACCGGCCAGAACGATCCCGACGGGATGAAGGCCACGCTCGAGGAGCTCACCGAGATGATCGACTCGGTGGGTGGGCGCGCGGTCTTCTTCACCATGCACGAGCCCGACGGTTATCCCGCGGCCAACGACCGCGTGCTCGAGGAGGCCGAGCGCAGCGGCGGGCGGCTCGTGCCGTTCTGCCGTGTGAACCCGCATGACAACGCGCCGGCGGAGGCGCGCCGGGCCCTCGACGCGGGCGCGCGCGGCATCAAGCTGCACCCGCGCGCGGAGCAGTTCACGCTCGACCACCCGCAGGTGGGGGAGCTGTTCGAGATCGCGGAGGAGCGCGGGGTGCCGATCCTGATCCATGCGGGCCGCGGCATTCCGGCGCTCGGCAAGCACGTGGTGGAGCACGCCGGGCGGCACCCGGGCGCCAACGCGATCCTCGCGCACGCCGGCATCTGCGACCTCGCCTGGATTTGGCGCAGCGCGGCCGAGCTGCCGAACCTCTTCTTCGACACGTCCTGGTGGAACCCGGCGGACCTGATCACGCTGTTCTCGCTCGTCCCGCCCGGCCAGGTGCTCTACGGGAGCGATGCGCCCTACGGCCGTCCCGTGCTGAGCGTGACGCTCGCCACCCGCACCGCGATCCAGGCGGGGCTCTCGACCGAGCAGATCCGGTCCATGCTCGGCGGCCAGACCCAGCGACTCCTGAACGGCGAGGGCGCGGCCGACCTCGGGCCCGCGCACGGCAAGGTCGACGTGGAGTCGAATCTGCTGCTCCAGCGCGTGTACACCTCGCTCGTGTTCTCAATGGCGGGTGGGTTCGCCGGCATCGAGCAGCTCGCCAACGAGTCGATGGCGCTGGCCCGGCTTGGCTGCGAGGTGGGGGACGACGCGCCCGAGGCGGCGGTGTGCCGCTCGGTGCTCGCCGCGCTCGAAGTCGTGGACGAGCTGGGCGGTGCGGCCGAGCTCGGACGCGGCAAGCCCGCACTCGGCGCGCTCCTGATGGCGCTGTGCGTGGCGGGAACGCCGGATGCGCCGCTTCCCACGCCGCCTGAGGATGCTGACGTGGGCGAACGCACGCCTTAGGCCTTCGTAAAGGTCCGTCGCTCAAACCTTTTTGTGTGACGGGGATCACGGTCGCTTTCGTGACCCGCGGGAACCCTCCGCAGAGTTGTTCGAAACGGCCCATGCCGTGCTGCCGGCTTTTACGTGACGCCGGTGGACGACAGGACCGCTCCTCACCTGGACGCATGAAGCGCCGGGGCTAGACGGGGGCGAATCGACCGGGACCCCGGTCGAGAGCGCTTTTGCGCATGCCTGCACTCATCTCGCAGGCCGGGCTGAGAAAGGGAATTTCAATGCAGTCTGATACCGCCGCGCGTGTGCGCGGCGCCGCCGGTCTCGGTGCGCTCGCATCGGGCGTAGGCGCGATGGCCGCTGTGGGCATCGTGTCCGCTACCGCGCCGGCTGAGGCGAACGCTCCGGCTCCGACCACCGCGTCGCAGCCGCTGCAGGCCAAGTTCAAGCGACACAACGTCCTGTACGGACGCAAGGTCCCGGTTGGCGGCAAGCTGCTCACCGGACAAGGCGACCGCCTGATCCTGCTCCAGGTGAACAAGGGGCGGGGCTGGCACACAGCCGCGAGGACCACGACCGGTCCACGCGGCCGTTTCCAAACGAGCTTCCGCCCGCACGGCCTCGGCCGCTACCGCATGCGAGTGCGGCTGGTCGGCGCCGTTGCTGCTGACGCCGCGGCGGACGTGAAGCAGTCCGCCATTCACACCGGCGGCAAGGTGACCGTGTACCGCCAGACGGCCGCGTCCTGGTACGGGCCCGGCTTCATCGGCGGCCACACCGCGTGCGGCGGGACGCTGTCCGCCGGCGTGATGGGCGTGGCCAACAAGACGCTCCCGTGCGGCACGCGCGTGACTTTCCACTACCACGGGCACACCGCCCGCGCACGCGTGATCGACCGCGGCCCCTACGTGGCCGGCCGCGAGTGGGACCTGACGCCCGCCGTCAAGGCGCGGCTCCATTTCCCCTCGACCGGCACCGTCTGGTCGACGCGCTAGGGCTACAGCGCCAGTTCGAGTTGGTCGGCGGAGGCTGCGGCGAGGGCTTCACCCTCGTCCAGCCCCGCCACCCGCACGCCCAGCAGGCGCACCGGGCGCGGTGGGTTGAAGTCCCGCAGTAGCTGCTGGGCCACCTCGAGCACGGTCTTCAGCTCGTTGGTGGGCAGGGTGAGGCTGCGCGCACGGGTGTGTGTCGAGAAGTCGTCGAGCCGCACCTTGATGCCGATCGTCCGGCCCGCCTGGTCGGCTTTGACGAGCGTCTCGCAGAGCTGGCCCGTCAGCCGTTCGAGCACCGGCTCGAGAGCGTCGAGCCCGCGCAGGTCGGTCTCGAAGGTTGTCTCGCGCGACTCCGACTTGGCGATTCGCACCGTCGTCACCTCGCGCTCGTCCTCGAAGCGGGCGAGTGAAGCGAGGTGCGGTCCCAGCCGCCCGCCGAACATCTCGGCGAGGTCGGCATCGGGCATCTCCGCGAGGGCACGCAGCGTCTCGATCCCGCGCTGCTTCAACTTCTCCGCCGTCTTCGGCCCTATCCCCGGCACGAGGCCAGGTGGCTCGCCGCCGAAGCGCTCGAGCGCCTCCTCGCGACTGAGCACCGTGAAGCCGTCCGGCTTGTCGGCGTCCGATGCCATCTTCGCCACCAGCTTGTTCGGCCCGATCCCGATCGAGCAGCCGAGGCCCGTTCGCTCCTGGATCGCAGCCTTCACACGGCGCGCGGCCGCCTTGGGACGGTCGATGTCCGTGAGGTCCATGTACGCCTCGTCGAGCCCGACGATCTCGACCCGGTCAATCTGCTCCTTCAGCACCGCCATCACCTCGCGCGAGCGCGCGCGGTAGTGCTCGAAGTCGGGCTGGATGAAGACGACGTCGGGGCAGCGCCGCCGCGCCCAGGCCGCCGGCGTGGCGGAGTAGATCCCGAACTTGCGGGCCTCATAACTCGCGGTGGTCACCACCGCGCGCGCCCCCGAGCCGGCGACGACCATCGGCTTGCCGCGCAGCTCGGGATGCCGCTGCAGCTCGACGCTCACGTAGAACGCATCCATGTCGATATGCGCAATCCGCCGCCCCATACCGCACCGAACGCTAGTTCGCGGAGCGGATGGTTCAGGCGCTCTTTGGCACCGGGCGGATCATCAGTTCACTCACCTCGACGCCCGGCGGTTGGCTGAGCGCGTACATCACCGCGCGGGCGATGTCGGGCGACTCGAGCGCGCTGCTCGGGGCGTTGTCGAAGAAGGGCGTGTCCACGGCGCCCGGCTCGATCAGCGTCACGCGGATGCCGCTGTCGGCCACCTCGTTGCGCAGCGAGTGTCCCATCGCCGTGACGGCGTGCTTGCTCGCCGAATACAGCGAGCCCGGCAGGTTGAGCCGCCCCGCGACGGAGCTCGTCAGCAGGAAGTGGCCGGCGCCGCGCTCGCGGAAGTGGGGGAGAGCAGCGCGGATCGTCAACGCGCAGCCGTAGACGTTCGTGTCGATCATCGAGCGCCAGACCTCGGGGCTCTCCTCGAGGAAGCCGCGCTTGGCCCCGAAGCCCGCGTTGGCGAACATCGCGTCGAGTCCGCCGTAGGCGTCTATGGCGGTCCGCACGAACGCCTGCTGGTCATCCCACTCGGTCACGTCGCAGCGAACCGCGAGCGCGTTCGCCTCGCCGCCGAGCTCCTCGGCCAGCGCTTCGAGCTTGTCCAGTGACCGGGCCCCAAGCACGACCTGCCAGCCGGCGTGAACCGCCTGGCGCGCGGTTTCGGCGCCGATGCCGGTGCTTGCGCCTGTGATCGCTAGGACGGGCATGGCGGGCGTTTGTATCACTTAGGCTGCGCGCGACGATGGACGACCCCACCCGCGCGCGCTTCCCCGACGTCCCCGCCGACGCGGGCCACTATGAGAGCTTCTACCTGCGCGCGGCGCACCCGTCGGAGCCGCTCGGCATCTGGATCCGCTACACGGTCCACAAGCGCCCGAACGCCGAGCCGAAGGGCTCGCTCTGGTTCACGCTCTTCGACGGGAACGCCGACGGACCGTTCGCGGTGAAGGTCACCCAGCCCAACCCGCACGTCCCGACCGGCGACTTCATCGAGATAGCGGACGCGACGTTCGGACCGAACACCGTGGTGGGCCGCGCGGGCGACGCGTCGTGGGAGCTGCGCTACTCAGGCGACAGCGAACCGCTCTTCCACCTGCCGCGCGACTGGATGTACACGGCGGGCTTCCCGAAGACGAAGACGCTCAGCCCGCTGCCCGCCGCGCTCTACCGCGGCCACGTGCGGGTGGGGGACAGGACGATCGAGCTCGACCGCTGGCCCGGGATGGTCGGTCACAACTGGGGCGCGGAGCACGCCGAGCGCTGGGTGTGGATGCACGGCATCGGCTTCGAGGGCAAGGACGAGCACACCTGGATCGACGCCGCCGTGGGCCGCGTCAAGGTCGGCCCGCTCAAGACGCCCTGGATGGGCAACGGCGGCATCTCGATCGACGGCGAGCGCTACCGCCTCGGCGGCATCGAGAAGACACGCGGGATCAAGGTGAACGAGAAGCCCTCGCGCTGCGACTTCCTCATCCCCGGTAACAAAATCGTCGTTCGCGGGACTGTTCATTCGGATAGGAAGAACTTCGTGGGGTGGGTCTACTCGGACCCCTCGGGGCCCGAACACAACACGGTGAATTGCTCGATCTCGACGATGGAGCTCACCGTTAGCCGCGAGGGCCAGCCCGACATCGTGCTGGCAACTCGGAGCGGTGCGAGCTACGAGCTCGGCATGCGCGAGACCACCCACGGGATCCCCGTCCAGCCGTTCCCAGATGGCTAGCATCGGAGACAAATGAGCGAAACCAAGATTCAGAAGACCGAAGAGCAGTGGCGCGAGGAGCTCACCCCTGAGCAGTACCAGGTCCTTCGCCAGAAGGGCACGGAGCGTCCGTTCACCGGCCGCTACGTGGACAGCAAGGAAGACGGCACGTATCGCTGTGCCGGCTGCGGCGCGGAGCTGTTCAGCTCGGACACCAAGTTCGAGTCCGGAACGGGTTGGCCGAGCTTCTACCAGCCCACCAACAGCGACAACGTGGAGCTGATCGAGGACCGCAGCCACGGCATGGTCCGCACCGAAGTGGTGTGCGCCAGCTGCGGCGGCCACCTTGGCCACGTGTTCCCGGACGGCCCCCAGCCCACCGGGCAGCGTTACTGCATGAACTCCTGCTCGCTCGAGCTCGACACGAGCGGCAAGTAGGAACCTCCAGCCGCATACAGTCCTGCCGGTGAAGCCGACCCTTCGCCTTCATCGGCAGGCATTTCTTGACGACCCCGCCCTCGACGTGGCGGTGTCGCGCGCCGTCCTGCTGCGCGTCGCCGACGGCGAGTTGCCGGAGACGATGCGCATCACGCGCCCGCCGGCGATGGTCGCGTTCGGGAGACAGGACGTGGCCAGCGCGCGCTACCCGGACGCAGTCGCCGCAGCACGCGCGACCGGCTTCGAGGCGATCGAGCGCCTGGCCGGCGGCCGCGCCGCGGTGTTCCACGAGCACACCCTCGCCATCGCCCACGCCCGCCCCGACGACGATCCGCAGGCGCACATCTACCCGCGCTTCGAGGAGTCGTCCGAATGGCTGCGAGCAGCCCTCGAGCGACTTGGCGTGGACGCGCGCGTGGGGGAGGTGCCCGGCGAATACTGCCCGGGCGGCTACAGCGTCAACGCCCGCGGGGAGAAGAAGCTCGCGGGCATCGGCCAGAAGCTGATCAAGGGCGCGGGGCATCTCGGCGGGGTGCTCGTTGTTGGGAACGGCGCACGCGTGCGCGGCGTGCTCGTGCCCGTGTACCAGGCGCTCGGCCTCGAGTGGAACCCCTCGACCGCCGGCAGCGTGGCGGACGAGCTCCCCGACATCACGCTCGACGAGGCCGAACGCGCGCTGGTCGAAGGTCTAAGCGAGCTCTACGACATCGAAGACGCGCCGCTCGACAGCGAGACACTCGCAATCGCCCAGCGCCTCGCGCCGGAGCACCGCTCGCCCTAGCGCTTGTGCTTCTTCTTGACCGCCGTCACCCGCACCGGGCGGCTGGCCGAGACGCCGAACACGTCGTCACCGGGGAACAGCGCGCGGAACACCCCGCTGCGCTTCAGGCGGGTGCGCAGGTTGAAGGTCGACGTCGCCGAGGTCAGCGTGCTTGCGAAGGTCTTGAAGCCGCCGAACTTCGTCTGCTGCTGGAGCTCGACCCGCGCGCCCGCATGGGCGGGAGCGCCAACGCCGGTGAACGTGACCACCCCGCCGCGCTTGATGCGGTGGTGGCTCGCCTTGAGCGTGAGCTTCATCGGCAGCTTGAGCAGCTTGTCCTTGCTCTGCACCGGCGCCGCGCCCTGCCAGATCGCGCGGAACGTCGTGTTCTGCGTGAGCGTCTGGTGGTAGGTGAAGTAGCCGCCGAAGTCGGTGGTCAGCGTGGCCACCTGCGCCCAGGTCGTGTACGGGAAGACGCTCGAGTAGAGCGCGACCGTCTGGCCGGCGACCCCGCTCTGGTCGGCCGTGGCCGGCAGCTCCGCGTGCCCGTACACGTATGCGTTCCCGAACGGCTTGGGGTAGAGATGCCCGCCGAGAACAAGCGTCGGCACCGGCGGGTTCTGGGCAGCCGCCGACCCGGGCCCGAGCAGCGCGAGCGCTGCGCACACCGCGAGTGCGGCGTATATGGATCTCCTGCCGGCCATCAGCACCTCCAAAACAGCGGAGGCGGAAAGGTATCGGTCTAGCCGTCAGGCATGGCGTGGCCGCTTCCGCACCCGGAACGTCACCTTGCCGCCGCCCACGCGCGACTTCTTCCCGCCGGCCACCACCGACACCGTGACCCGCACGGGCAGCTTGTGGAAGTGCTTCAACAGCTTCCGGGCGGCATTGTTGAGCGGCACCTTGATGGTTACCGTCTTGCCGCCCTTGACCTTGAAGCGCTTGTGGCCGGTGGTCACTCGCTTCGAGTGGACCTTGCGCTTCCTGGCGCTCACGCCGAGCGGGTGCTTGCCGCGCAGGCGCTCCTTGGTGGTGAGCAGAGCGTCGCCGGGGCAGCTTCCAGACGGGTCGGCGGCGCAGTGCATCCGGAACACCACCGCGTTGCCCTTGACCTTGAACCTGCCGACCACTCCGAGCTTCGCGTAGACCACGTCAGCCGGTGCGGTCTGCCCGGCGTCGCCGTAGATGTTGGTGACGGTCGCGGTGAGCGTGTTGTGCCCGGGCTTCAGCGGCATGGTGGCGGTCCAGGAGCCGTCGGGCGCAAGCGTGGCCGTGGCGGTGTTGTTCACGCTCACGGATGCGACGCCGCCATTGTCGAAAGCGGTGCCGGTTACCTTC
>DATBKS010000065.1:0-40186 GCA_036555755.1 Thermoleophilaceae bacterium | reverse complement strand
CGACGAGACCGGCATCGACCGGCCTGAGCACGACCTCCCCGACAAGGACACCTGCCGGCTGATCCTCGAGAAGATGCTGCTGATCCGGCGCTTCGAGGAACGCGCCGGCGAGATGTACGCCAAGGCCAAGATCGGCGGCTTCCTCCACCTCTGCATCGGTGAGGAGGCCACGATCGTCGGGGCGACGCAGGCGCTCAAAGACACCGACTACCTGATGTCCACGGACAGGGAGCACGGGCAGGCGATCGCGCGCGGGATGCCCGCCCAGGAGGTCATGGCCGAGCTGTTCGGGAAGGAGACCGGCTGCTCCAAGGGGCGCGGCGGCTCGATGCACCTGTTCGACTGGGAGCGGCGCTTCCTCGGCGGCTACGGGATCGTGGGCGGCAGCCTGCCGCTGTCGGCCGGCGTGGCGCTCGCGGCCGACTACTCGGAGACCGAGGACGCGGTGCTGTCGATGATGGGCGACGGCGCCACGAACCAGGGGACCTTCGGCGAGACGATGAACTTCGCGGCGCTGTGGAAGCTCCCGGTCGTCTTCCTCGTGATCAACAACCAGTTCGGGATGGGGACGTCGCTCGAGCGTCACTCGGCGGTGACGGACCTGTCGCAGAAGTCGGAGGGATATGGCGTTCCGGGCACCCAGTGCGACGGGATGGACGTGCTCGACGTGCACGCGGTGGTGGGCGAGGCGCTCGAGAAGGCGCGCAAGGACCGTGAGCCGCAGCTCGTGGAGGCGGTCACCTACCGCTACCGCGGCCACTCGATGGCCGACCCCGAGGAGTACCGCACCAAGGAGGAGGTCGAGGAGTGGCGCGGGCGCGACCCGATCGCGACCTTCTCCGAGCGGCTGAAGGACGAGGGCGGCTTCAAGGACGACCAGCTCGAGAAGCTCGACAAGAAGGCAGTCGAGGAGGTCGACGAGGCGGTCAAGTTCGCCGACGAGTCGCCCTTCCCGGACCTCGATTCGCTGTACGACGACATCTACGTGCTCGAGTCCGACCGGGCGCCGGCCTGGTGGTCGGTCGACGAGCGCTCGCCCGAGCCGCACCGCGGCGAGGAGGAGCGGAGCGCCAGCCAGGTGGCCCACGAGCTCGCCGAGAAGGGCGCCGCCTACGCGAACGTGGGCGAGCAGCAGGCGCGCGAGAACCGCGACGAGGACGAAGAGGAAGAGGGCGAGGGCGAGGCCGGCGAGCCCGACGAAGAGGGCGGCGGCGACTGATGCCGGTGATGCGCTACCGCGAGGCGCTCGGCCAGGCCATGCGCGAGGAGATGGAGGCCGACGAGAACGTCTTCATCATGGGCGAGGACATCGGCGTCTTCCAGGGAGCCTTCAAGGTCACCCAGGGCCTGCTCGAGGAGTTCGGCGAGAAGCGCGTCCGTGACACGCCGATCTCCGAGAACACGATCGTCGGCATGGGCGTCGGCGCCGCGATGATCGGCCTGCGGCCGGTCGTCGAGCTGATGACGATCAACTTCTCGCTGCTGGCGATGGACCAGATCGTCAACCACGCGGCCGCGATCCACTACATGTTCGGCGGCCAGGCGAAAGTGCCACTCGTGATCCGGATGCCCCAGGGCGCCGGCCACCAGCTCGGCCCGACCCACTCGCACTCGTTCGAGGCGCTCTACCTGCACGTGCCGGGGCTGCTGGTCGCCGCGCCGTCCACTCCGGCCGACGCCAAGGGCCTTCTCAAGGCCGCGATCCGCGACGACAACCCGGTCGTCTTCATCGAGCACGAGACGCTCTACGGCCAGCGCGGCGAGGTGCCCGAGAACGGCGGCCCGATGCGCTTCGGCGAGGCGGCCATCCGGCGCGAGGGCGACGACGTGACGGTGGTCGGGATCTCGCGCATGGCGATCACCGCCGAGCGCGCCGCCGAGCAGCTCTCACACGAGCACGAGCTGGAGGCCGAGGTGATCGATCCGCGCACCCTGCGCCCGCTCGATCTCGACACGATCCTCGACTCGGTGAAGAAGACCAACCGCGCCGTGATCGTCGAGGAGGGCTGGCCGCACGGCGGTGTCGGGGCCAACCTCGCGGCCCTGATTCAGGAGCAGGCCTTCGACTACCTTGACGCGCCCGTCGCGAGGGTGACCGGCGCAGATGTTCCAATGCCTTATTCCAAACCGCTGGAGCAGGCCGCGTTCCCGCACGAGGAGCACGTGGTGCACGCCTGCCTGGCCCTCTTCAAGGATCTCTAGGGACTGAGAAATGGCGACCGATGTGATGATGCCCCGCCTGTCCGACTCCATGGAGGAGGGCACGGTGCTGAAGTGGCTCGTAGAAGTAGGCGGCGAGGTGAAGCGCGGCGAGCCGCTCGTCGAGATCGAGACCGACAAGGCCAACATGACCTACGAGGCCGACTCGGACGGGGTGCTCATCGAAGTGCTCGCGCAGGAGGGGGAGACGCTGCCTATCGGGCAGGTCATTGCTCGTGTGGGTGCTGCGGGGGAGGAGGTCGCAGGTGGCAGGTCGCAGGACGCAGGAAATGGCGCCCAGGCCACCGAGGAGCCTGCGACCGAGACTGAGGAGGAGGCGCCGGCCGCGGAGGAGCAGCCGGCCTCGGAGCAAGCCCCTGCGACCCGCGACCCGCGACCTGCGACCTCCGGCGGCGAAGCCGCCGGTGGCAACGGCCGCGTAAAGGCCTCGCCCGTCGCGCGGCGCATGGCGCGCGAGATGGGCCTCGAGCTTGCTGGCATCGAGGGCTCGGGTCCCGGCGGGCGCATCGTGAAGGCCGACGTCGAGGCCGTCGCCCAGGGCGGAGGCACCGCGCTGAAGGAGCGCCCCGCGGAGGAAGAGCCACGGAAGGAGCAAGCCCCTGCGACCCGCGACCTGCGACCTGCGACCTCAGACACGGACGGAGCCAAAGGCGAAGTCCGCATCCAGGAGCTCACCCGCCTTCAGCGCACCGTCAGCCGCCGCATGGCGGAGTCGAAGGCCACCGCGCCCGAGTTCCAGCTCAACATGGAGATCGACATGTCGGGCTGCGTAGAGCTGCGAGCGCGGCTCAAGGAGGTGGCCGATCCCGCGCCGTCGTTCAACGACATGGTCGTGAAGGCCGCCGCGAACGCGCTCACCGAATACCCGCGGGTGAATGGCGCATACCGCGACGGCCAGTGGGAGCTCTACTCGCGCGTCAACGTGGGTGTCGCGGTGGCGGCGCAGGACACGCTCATCGTGCCCACGATCTTCGACGCGGACAAGAAGTCGCTCGGCGCGATCGCGCGCGACGCCCGTGACGTGATCACCAAGGTCCGCGAGGGCAGCATCACCCCGCCGGAGCTGTCAGGCGGCACTTTCACCGTCTCGAACCTGGGCATGTACGGAATCGAGAACTTCACCGCGATCATCAATCCGCCGCAGGCGGCAATCCTCGCCGTCGGCGCCTTGAAGAAGAAGGCGGTGGTGGACGATGCCGGGCGCGTGGTGGCCCGAGACATGATGGGCGTGACGCTCATCTGCGACCACCGCATTCTCTACGGCGCGGACGGGGCTGAGTTCCTTGCCCGCGTGCGGCAGCTGCTCGAGTCGCCTTTCTCGCTGGCGCTGTAGGGGATTGCTCGGCGGGCGTTCTGCCCGCGCGAGGCCAAGCACGTCGGTGAGGGTGAATAGTGAACGCAGCATCGGGGTGACCTCCGGTTAGGAACGGCGCCGCGCGACGTTCTTGACCGAGCGCAGGCACGATGCGCGCTGCCCCGGCTTCCGAATCGCCCGGCACTTGCGGTTGGCCTGCTTGACGGCCTTCGCGATGCAGCGCTTGCGCTTGCCCTTCTTGCCGAGCTTCGCGCAGCGGGCGACCGCCTTGGACAGCCGCACGCACACCGCGTGCGACGAGGCGGCGAGCTTGGCGCAGGCGGCCTTGGCGCTCGCGCCGCCGCCGGCCCCGCCACGTCGCGCTGGAGCCGTTCGAGGAGGAGCTGAACGAGCGAACCCTCGCCGCGACGCGTGTCGCTCTGGGCGACACGGACTTCGCCGCCGCCTTCGCCGCCGGCCGTGAGCTGAGCGACGAGGAGGCCGCCGAGTATGCGCTTGCCGCGCAGGGTGGCCGACCGCGCCAACGAGCCTGAACCGCTTGCGCGGGCGGCACCCGCGCCGGTACGGTGAAGTGGAGGCTTGGTTGGGAGGCCGCCGCCGTCCCCCCGGAGTCGCGCATGGCTGGCCCCTTGTACGCGCTAGGAAGAGGCTGCATCCGCTTTCGCTGGCTGGTGCTCGGCGCGTGGCTGCTGGTCGTGCTGGCGCTCGTTCTCTGGTCGAAGAGCGTGGGCTCGCAGACCAGCGACAACCTCACGCTGCCCGGCAGCGACTCGCAGAACGCGACCGACGTCCTGAACGAGCGCTTCCCGGTGCAGGCCAACGGGACCAACCCCGTCGTGATGAAGGTGCCGGCGGGCGCGAAGCTCACGGACAAGAAGTACTCCGACGCGGTCGACGCGACGGTCAAGTCCCTGCGCAAGGAGCCGGGCGTCGCCAGCGCGGTGAGCCCGCTGTCGAAGGCCGGGCAGAACGCGCTGTCGAAGGACAAGACGATCGGCTACATCTCGCTCGTCCTGCACGACAGCCCGAGCGAGCTGACGGTGGACGACGCGAACCGCATCATCGACGCCGAGCAGCCGGCGCGCGACGCGGGCATGCAGGTGGCGAGCGGCGGCTATCTCGGGCAGAAGGTGTCGAAGCCGAGCACCGAGAGCAGTGAGGCGGTGGGCCTCACGGCCGCGGTGATCATCCTGCTGCTCACGTTCGGGACGGTGACGGCGATGGGACTGCCGATCATCACCGCGATCCTCGGACTTGCGACGGGCCTCAGCATCATCGCCCTGCTCGGGCAGGTGGTCGACGTACCCACGATCGCGCCGACGCTCGCGACCATGATCGGGCTGGGCGTTGGCATCGACTACGCGCTCTTCATAGTCACGAGACACAAGGCCCAGGCCGCCGGCGGCATGGACGTGAACGAGTCGATCGCCCGCTCGATCGCCACCTCGGGCGGCGCGGTGGCCTTTGCCGGCGGCACCGTGATCATCGCGCTCGTCTCGCTGGTGGTCGCCGGGATCCCGCTGGTCGCCACCCTCGGCTACACCGCCGCGATCGCCGTCTTCGTCGCGGTGCTCGGCGCCCTCACGCTCCTGCCCGCGATGCTGGCCATCCTCGGCCGCCACATCTTCTCGCTCAAGCTGCCGCTGCCGCAGCCGCCGCACGATCACCGCCCGCACGGGTGGATGCGCTGGGCCCGCTTCATCGCGCGCCACCCGATCCCGGCGGTGGTGCTCAGCGTGCTCTTCCTACTCGTGCTCGCGCTGCCCGCGCGCAACCTGCACCTCGGGCAGACGGACACCGGGGCACTGCCAACGAGCACGACGGCGAGACAGGCCAACGACCTGCTCACCGACGGCTTCGGGCCGGGCACAGCGGGGCCGCTGCTCGTATCGGTCCAGCTCAGCAAGCCCGCGCAGCCCGACAAGACGAAGTCCGACGACCTGAAGAAGAAGCACGACCAGCAGCAGAAGCAGGCGCAGCAGAAGGCGGCGCAGCAGCAACAGCAGGCCATCGCGCAGCTCGAGGCGCAGGGCGTGCCGCCGCAGCAGGCGCAGGCGCAAGCCCAGCAGCAGGCTCAGCAACAGCAGGCGAAGAACAAGCAGAAGCAGCAGGCGTCGAACGCCCAGTATCAGCAGCAGCTCAAGGCGCTCGAGTCGCCGGCCAGCGATCCTCGGCTCACCGATCTGCAGAACACGCTCAAGAAGGAGCCCGGCGTGGCGTCCGTCACGCCGCCGCTCGTGAACGAAAAGGGCACGGCGGCGATCTACACCGTCACACCCACCACGTCGCCCTGGGACCGCAAGACCGAGGACCTCGTCAAGCACCTGCGCGCCACGACCCTCCCGGCGGCGACCAAGGGCAAGAGCATGAGCGCCGACGTCGGCGGCCGCACCGCCGGCTTCATCGACCTGGCCGACCGGATCAGCTCGAAGCTCCCGATCGTGATCCTGGTGGTGGTCGGGCTGGCGGTGATCCTGCTGATGCTCGCGTTCCGGTCGATCGCGATTCCGGTGAAGGCCGGGCTGATGAACGTTGTGTCGATCGCCGCCGCCTTCGGCGTCGTCACGTTCATCTTTCAGGAGGGTCACGGTGCCGAGCTGCTCGGCTTACCCGGTGCGGTGCCGATCGTGAGCTTCGTGCCGCTGATGATGTTCGCGATCCTGTTCGGGCTCTCGATGGACTACGAGGTGTTCCTGATGAGCCACATGCAGGAGCACTACCGAATGTCAGGGGACAACCACGAGGCGGTGGTCGACGGTCTTGCCGCCACCGCACGCGTAATCACGTCAGCGGCCGCGATCATGGTGTGCGTCTTCGGCTCGTTCATCCTGAACGGCGACCCGACGGTCAAGCAGTTCGGCGTCGGCCTGTCGGTGGCGATCCTGATCGACGCGACGGTGGTGCGCTGCGTGCTCGTGCCTGCCGTGATGGCGCTGATGGGCGACGCCAACTGGTGGTTCCCCGCCTGGGCGGAGCGCGCGCTGCCGGAGATCTCGATCGAGGGCGACGAGTACTTCGCCGAGCGCGACCGAGAGCGCGAGCTGGTGGCCTAGGCCTCGGTCGAGGCGAGGATCTCTGCCAGGTGCACGGCGCGCACGCCGGCGCGCCCACGTGAGAGCCCGCCGCCGATGTGCATCAGGCACGAGTTGTCGCCGGCGGTGCACACCTCGGCGTCCGTGTCGAGCACGTGCGCGAGCTTGTCGGTGAGCATCGCGGCGGACACGTCGGCGTTCTTGACGGCGAACGTGCCGCCGAAGCCGCAGCACTCCTCCGCCTCGGGGAGCTCGACGAGGTCGATGCCGCGCACGGCGCGCAGGAGCCGCAGCGGAGCGTCGCCCACGTGCAGCACGCGCAGCGAGTGGCAGGTGGGGTGGTAGGTCACGCGGTGCGGGTAGTACGCGCCCACGTCCTCGACCCCCAGGCGCTCGACCAGGAACTGCGACAGCTCGAATACCCGCGCGCCAAGTTCGGGCGAGCAGTGTTCACGCACCATCCCGACACACGACGCCGACGGCGACACCACCACCTCCGCGTCGGCGAACACGCGCTCGAAGCGCCGGGCGAGCGCGAGACCTTCCTCCGTGTAGCCGGTGTTGAAGTGCATCTGGCCGCAGCAGGTCTGCTCCTCGGGGAACTCGACCTCGTGCCCGAGCCGCTCGAGCACCTGCACGACGGCTCGCCCAGTTTCCGGGAACAGCGTGTCCGCGAGGCAGGTGATGAACAGCGAGACGCGCATCTAGTGCGTTTCCGCCCTAGGAGCCTCGGGAACGCGGGAGGCAGTTAACGGGAGGGAGAGGTCGCATGTACAAGCAGGTGCTCGATCCGGTGGGGAACTCGCTCGGATGGTCGTCGCTGTTCGCCGCACTGCCACTGGTGACGTTGTTCGTGCTGTTGGGTGCTCTGAGGATGAAGGCGCAGTGGGCCGCGCTCATCTCGCTACTCGTGTCGATGATCGTCGCACTTGCGGTCTATTCGATGCCGTTCGGCCAGACGGTGGACTCGGCAGCGGAGGGCGCGCTGTTCGGCTTCTACCCGATCCTCTGGATCGTCATCAACGCGATCTGGGTCTACAACATGACCCGCGAGTCGGGCCACTTCCAGATCCTGCGTGAATCGTTCAGCGCGGTCAGCGCAGACCAGCGCGTGCAGGCGGTGATCATCGCCTTCTCGTTCGGAGCGCTGATGGAGGCGCTCGCCGGCTTCGGCACCCCGGTTGCGATCTGCTCCGTGATGCTGATCGCCCTCGGCTTCAAGCCCGTGAAGGCAGCGAGCGTCGCGCTCGTGGCCAATACCGCGCCAGTGGCGTTCGGCGCTATCGCCGTGCCGATCACCACGCTCTCGCAGGTCACCGGCTTCTCCACGGACGACCTCGGCTCGATGGTCGGCCGCCAGACGCCGTTCCTCGCCGTGATCGTCCCGTTCATCCTGATCGGCATGGTCGACGGCCGGCGCGGCCTGCGCCAGGCATGGCCGGCAGCGCTGGTCGGCGGCGTGATCTTCGCGGCCCTCCAGTTCGCGACGTCCAACTACATCTCGGTGCAGCTCACCGACATCGTGGCATCGCTCGGCTCTGCCGCCGCGGTGATCGCCCTGATGCGGATCTGGTCGCCCACAGAGCCGGAGCCCGGCCGCTTCGCCGGTCCGCGCCCCGCCGTCGCGGGCGCATCGATCCACTCTCCCGCACTCGAGCAGGACGTCGCGCGCAAGCAGGCCTCCGCCACCCCGCCGATCGAGGTCGTCCGCGCATACGCGCCGTACGTGATCATCATCGCCGTCTTCTCGATCGCGCAGATCGGTGCGGTGAAGAGCGCGCTCGGCAGCGTGACGCAGGAGTTCTCATGGCCCGGCCTGCACATACTGAGCAGCAAGGGCGAAGCACCCAAGTCGGAGACGTTCAAGTTCGACTGGCTGCAGTCGGCGGGCTCGCTGATGCTGATCTCAGGCCTGCTCGTCATGCCGGTGCTCAAGATCGGCCCGGCGCGCGCGCTGCGCGTCTACGGCCAGACGCTCAACCAGCTCAAGTGGGCAATCGTGACCGTGATGAGCGTGCTTGCGATCGCCTACGTGATGAACATGTCGGGCCAGACGATCACGCTCGGCACCTGGGCCGCCGGCGCGGGTGGCTTCTTCGCCTTCCTGTCGCCGATCATCGGCTGGCTGGGCACGGCGGTGACGGGTTCCGACACGTCGTCGAACTCGCTCTTCGGCGCACTCCAGGTGACCGCCGGGAAGAAGGCGGGCATCGACCAGGTCCTGCTCGCGGCCTCGAACAGCTCGGGCGGCGTGCTGGGGAAGATGGTGTCGCCGCAGAACCTCGCGATCGGCGCCGCGGCGGTCGGCATGGCCGGCGAGGAGGGCACGATCTTCCGCAAGGTGCTCGGCTGGAGCCTGCTGCTCTTGCTGATCCTGTGCTGCCTCGCGCTGCTGCAGTCCACGGGCGCGCTGTCCTGGATGGTGGTCTGAAGCGGCAGACCGTCAAAATGACGCAGGCATGGCGCACAAGCTGATCGATGAGTTGCGCGCGGCCTGCGGCGACGACCACGTAGTAACCCACCCGCACCAGCTGCGCACCTACGAGTCGGACGGGCTGCTGCGCTACCGCGTGACGCCGCGCGCGGTGGTGCTGCCCGGCTCGGCGCAGGAGGTGCAGGCCGTGCTGGCGGCCTGCCACGAGGCGGAGGTGCCGTGGGTGGCGCGCGGCTCGGGCACGGGCCTGTCCGGCGGCGCGCTGCCGGTGGAGGAGGGCATCGTGATCTCGGTGAACCGCATGAACCGGGTGCTCGAGGTCGACCTGCCCAACCAGCGCATGGTGGTTGAGCCGGGCGTGACCAACCTCGACGTGTCGAAGGCCGCGGGGCCGACGCATTTCTACCCGCCGGATCCCTCGTCGCAGATCGTCTGCTCGATCGGCGGCAACGTGGCGGAGAACGCCGGCGGCGCGCACTGCTTCAAGTACGGCTTCACCACCAACTACGTCACTGGCCTCGAGCTTGTGCTGCCGGATGGCGAGCTGATCGAGATCGGTGGCAAGGAGCTGGACCGTCCGGGCTACGACCTGCTCGGCGCGTTCGTCGGCTCCGAGGGCACGCTCGGCATCGCCACCAAGATCACGGTGCGCGTCGTGCCGGTGCCCGAGGCGGTGCGCACGCTGGTCGCGTTCTTCGACAGCACGACAGACGCGGGCCACGCCGTGTCGGACATCGTGTCCGCGGGGATGGTGCCGGGCGCGATCGAGATGATGGACGCGCTCGCGATCGAGGCAGCCGAAGGCGCCACGGGCGCGGGCTATCCGACCGACGCCGGCGCGGCCCTCGTGGTGGAGCTCGACGGCTCCGAGGCGGAGTGCGAGCACCGCTTTGAAGAGGTCAAGGAGATGTGCGACCGCAACCATGCCACCGGCATCCGCGTCGCGCAGAGCGAGGAGGAGCGCGCGCTGATCTGGAAGACGCGCAAGGCGGCGTTCGCCGCGATGGGGCGCGTGTCGACGCATTACTACGTGCAGGACGGCGTGATCCCACGCACCCGCCTGCCGGAGGTGCTTGCCCGCATCGAGGAGCTGGCGAAGGAGTACGGCATGCGCGTGGCCAACGTCTTCCACGCGGGCGACGGCAACCTGCACCCGCTCGTCTGTTACGACGGCCACACCGAGGGCGAGGCCGAGCGCGCGGAAGAGCTGTCCGGTCAGATCCTCGCCGCCTGCGTGGAGGCCGGCGGCTCGATTACGGGCGAGCACGGCGTGGGCTTCGACAAGAAGGGCTACATGCCGCGCATGTTCGAGGAGGCCGACTTCGAGGCGTTCCAGCGGCTGCGCTGCGCGTTCGACCCGTCGGGGATGGCCAACCCCGGCAAGGTGATGCCGACGCCGCGGCTGTGCGGCGAGGTGCCCGGCCCCTACCGCCAGCATCCGCTCGAGGCCGCGGGCATCGCGGAGCGCTTCTGATGGCCACACAGGAGCTCCGCACGGAGGCAGAGCTGGTGGCGGAATGCGGACGGACCGGGCAGACGCTGCGCGTGCGCGGCGGAGGGACGAAGTTCGACTGGGGCACGCCGGCGCCCGATCCCGACGTGGTCGTGTCCACCGCCGGGCTCGACCGGATCATCGAGCACAACGAGGGCGACCTGACCGCGATCCTCGAGGCGGGCGTCTCACTCGTGAAGGCTCAGGAGAAGTTCGCGGAGGCGGGCCAGATGCTCGCGCTCGATCCGCCGCTCGGCGAGGGCAACGCGGCAACGATCGGCGGCGTGATCGCGACGGGCGACTCGGGCCCGCTCCGCCACCGCTACGGCGCGCCGCGTGACCTCGTGCTCGGCATGACCGTCGCGCTCTCCGACGGCACCGTGGCCAAGGCGGGCAGCAAGGTGATCAAGAACGTGGCGGGCTATGACCTGGCCAAGCTCTTCTCAGGCTCGTTCGGCACGCTCGGCCTGATCCTCCAGGTGGCGGTGCGGCTGCACCCGCAGCCGAAGCAGACCGTGACCGTGATCGGGCGCTCCGAGGATCCCGACGCGGTGGCGCGCGGGGCATCCGACCTCGCCCACGCGTCGCTCGAGAAGGAGTGCGTGGACGTGCGCTGGGCCGGCGACGAGGGCGCTGCGCTCGGCCGCCTCGGCGGCGCGACCGCGCCCGCCCAGGCCGACGCCGCCGCGCGCTTGCTGGAAGAGGCCGGGCTCGAGACCAGGATCGTTGAGGACGACTTCGAGCTGTGGGCGCGGCAGCGCAACGAGCAGCGCAGCTCCGAGCACGCGGTGGTGCGCGTGTCCGGCCGTCAGACCGAGCTGGCGAAAACGATCCGCGCGACGGGCTCGCTGGGCGGCTCGCTCGTCGGCCGCGCCTCGCTCGGCATCTCGTGGGTCACGCTCGACCCGGCGCGGATCGCGGAACTGCGCTCCCAGCTCGCTCCCTTCCCGTGCGTGGTGCTCGACGCCCCGCGCGAGGTGCGCGCATCGCTTGACGTCTGGGACGCCGAGCCCTCGCCGCTCGCCCAGCGCGTCAAGCAGCGCTTCGACCCCGCCGGCGTCTTCGCCCCCGGCACTTTCGCCGGGGGGATCTGAGCGTGGCGAGCTTCGACACCATCCGCCCGCCCGAGCGGGACCTGATCGAGGACTGTGTGCACTGCGGCTTCTGCCTGCCCACCTGCCCCACCTACAACCTCTGGGGCGAGGAGATGGACTCGCCCCGCGGGCGGATCGTGCTGATGAACGAGGCCGAGCAGGGCGCGGCGCTGTCCGCGCAGATGGTCACGCACTGGGACCGCTGCCTCGGCTGCATGGCGTGCGTCACGGCCTGCCCGTCGGGCGTGCAGTACGACAAGCTGATCGAGGACACGCGCGCGCAGGTGGAGCGCAACCACGGGCGCAAGCCCAGCGACCGCCTCTTCCGCACGATGCTGTTCGAGCTGTTCCCGCACCCCGGCCGGCTGCGCGCGCTGGCGCCGCTGATGGCGCTCGCCCGCAGGCTCGGACTGCACCGGCTCGCGCGCCAAGGCGGCCCGTTCCCGCGCGCTCGGGCGCTCACGTCGCTCACCCCGGACACGCCGTTGCGCGACACCATGAAGCGCCTGCCCGAGCGCACGAAGGCACAGGGGGAGAAGCGCGGAACCGTCGGTCTGCTGCAGGGCTGCGTCCAGCGCGTGTTCTTCCACGACGTGAACGTGGCCACCGCGCAGGTGCTCGCCGCCGAGGGCTTCGAGGTGCACGCGCCGCGCCTGCCGCGCTGCTGCGGCGCGCTCCAGATGCACACGGGGTACGACTCCACCGACCTTGCGAAGGCGACGATCGCGGCGTTCGAGAACTGCGAGCACGTGGTGGCGAACGCGGCCGGGTGCGGCTCGTCGATGAAGGACTACGCGCACCTGCTGCGCGACGACCCGCAGTGGGCCGAGCGCGCGGAGCGCTTCAGCGCCAAGGTCCGCGACGTCACCGAGCTGCTCGCCGCGGCGGGCACGCGAGCGGAGCGCCATCCCGTGAAGGCCAAGGTCGCCTACCACGACGCCTGCCACCTCGCACACGCCCAGGCGGTGCGCGCCCAGCCGCGCGAGCTGCTCGCCGAGATCCCCGAGCTCGAGCTCGTCGAGCCGGAAGGTTGGGAGATTTGCTGCGGATCCGCGGGTATCTACAACCTGCTGAACCCCGAGCCCGCCACGGAGCTCGGGCGGCGGAAGGTGAAGAACCTGCTCGCCACAGGCGCGGAGATGATCGCCGCCGGCAACCCCGGGTGCACGATCCAGATCGCCGCCGTGAGCGAGCAGATGGGTCAGCCGCTGCGCGTGCTGCACCCGATAGAGCTGATTCAGATGTCGATCCAGGGAGGCACCACCAATGGCAGGCGTTGACGTAAAGGGCGTCGAGATCCACGCACCCGTGAGCGGGCGCATGGAGGAGGTGGTGACCGACGACGCGCTCGAATTCGTCTCGGGCCTGCACCGCAGGTTCGAGTCCACGCGCCAGGAGCTGCTCCGGAAGCGCGCCGAGCGCATGGCCGGGCTGCAGAACGGCGGCACGCTCGAGTTCCTCGATGAGACGCGCGAGATCCGGCAGGGCGACTGGTCGGTGGCGCACGCGCCGCCCGACCTGCAGGACCGCCGCGTGGAGATCACCGGCCCGACCCAGCGCAAGATGGTGATCAACGCGCTCAACTCCGGCGCACGCGGGTTCATGGCGGACTTCGAGGACTCGAACTCCCCGACCTGGCAGAACATGATCGAGGGCCACGTGAACCTCACGGACGCGATCGAGGGGACGATCGAGTTCACGCAGGACGACGGCAAGGAGTACCGGCTGGGCGACGAGGTGGCCACGCTGCTCGTGCGCCCTCGCGGCTGGCACCTGCCGGAGAAGCACCTGACCGTCGACGGCGAGCCGATCGCGGGCGCGTTCGTGGACTTCGGCTTCTACTTCTTCCACAACGCGCAGCGGCTGCTCGCCAAGGGCAGCGGCCCGTATTTCTACCTGCCCAAGATGGAGTCGTACCTCGAGGCGCGGCTGTGGAACGACGTGTTCAACCACGCCGAGGACGAGCTCGGCATCGAGCGGGGCACCGTGCGGGCGACCGTTCTGATCGAAACCGTCCCGGCCGCCTTCCAGATGCACGAGATCCTCTACGAGCTGCGCGAGCACGGGGCGAGCCTGAACGCCGGTCGCTGGGACTACATGTTCTCGATGATCAAGTGCTTCCGCGACCGCGCGGAGTTCATGCTGCCGGACCGCAACAGCGTGACGATGACGGTCCCGTTCATGCGCGCGTACACGGAGCTGCTCGTGAAGACCTGCCACCGCCGCGGCGCGCACGCGATGGGCGGCATGGCCGCGTTCATCCCAAGCCGCACGGACGAGGAGGCCAACGAGAAGGCGCAGGCCAAGCTGCGCGATGACAAGAAGCGCGAGGCGAACGACGGCTTCGACGGCACCTGGGTCGCGCACCCGGACTCGGTGAAGAACGCGATGGCGCAGTTCGACGCCGTGCTCGGCGACAGGCCGAACCAGGTGGACCGCCTGCGCGACGACGTGAGCGTGAGCGCGGGCGACCTGCTCGATGTGGGGTCGACGCCCGGCGACATCACCGAGGAGGGCCTGCGCAACGACGTGAACGTCGGCATCCAGTACATCTCGTCGTGGCTGCGTGGCAACGGCGCCGCCGGCATCTACGGCCTGATGGAGGACGCCGCCACCGCCGAGATCGCCCGCTCGCAGGTGTGGCAGTGGCTGCGCCACGGTGCCGAGCTGACAAACGGAGAGCGGGTCACGCCCGAGCTCGTCAGGCGCCTCGAGGACGAGGAGCTCGAGCGGATCCGCTCAGAGATCGGCGACGACGAGTGGTTCGAGCAGCAGGGCCGCCCGAACGAGTCGCGGATGCTGTTCGAGCAGGTGGCACTGGCCGAGGACTTCCCCGAGTTCCTCACCCTGCCGGCGTACGACTACCTGCTGAAAATCAGCGACTAGTGCCCGAGCACCTCGTCCAGTGAGGGCGCGCCCTCGCCGGGCGGCGCGTTCGCGTTGTCGTCGTCGTCCACCCACTTGAGCCACTTGTCGAAGGCGGATACCTGCTTGCGCGCTTCGCGCAGGCGCATGAAGGCGTCCATCTCGCGTGGCGTCCCCAACGACTGGCGGTAGACCTCGTCGAGGTGGGCCTGTCGGTTCATCGCGTCCTCGAGCCGTCGTAGAGCACGGTCGTGCTCGTCTGCGGCGTCGAGTCCTGATGCGGTCAGGGTCATGATCCTCCCTTGAAGTCGGGACCCTTCCCAAATTGCGTGCCTAAGTTACTCCGCTTTCCCGGGCCAGGGAATACCCAACATGGCGTAGCTCCTTTTCGGTCCCCGCCGCTCTAACACTGGCAAAGTCAAGGAGCCGGATGGCAAATTGGTCGAGCGCATTTGTGCCAACAACCGCGTGGCACCAGACACCCGCCTGGCGGCAGCGCGTGGCCACCTCGCCAACCGCCTTGCCCGCCAGCGTCTGCTGGTCCAGCTTGCCCTCGCCGGTCACCACCGCGCGCGCCTCGCGCATGCGGTCGTCGAAGCCGAGCGTGTCGAGCACGTAGGCGGCGCCCAGCACGAGCTTCGCCTTCCGGTAGGCGTAGAGGCCGCCCGAGAGCGCGCCCGCTGCGGCGGTCATCGGCACCCCGCGGGGGTCGCGCGGAGCGGCGGCGGCGAACTTATCGAGGCGCCGCTCGAGGCGCTTCACCATCTTGGCATCCGCGCCCTTCTGCGGCCCGAACACGCTCGGCGCCTGCTCGAACGGCAGGCGCACGTCGCAGAGCACCTCGAGCTTCGGGTCGACGCCCGCCTCGTCGAGCACCTCCACGGCGCCGGCGCCGCCATCCATCGTCGCGCTGCCGCCGACTGTGACGAGCACGTTCTGCGCCCCCGCCTCCACGGCCGCGACGATCAGCTCGCCCGTGCCGCGGGTGGACGCCGCCCACGGGTCGCGGTCCTTCTCCGCGACGAGGGCGAACCCGCTCGCCTGGGCGGTCTCCACCACCGCGCGGCCGTCGGGCAGCAGTGCGAAGCGCGCGGTAACCGGGCGCCCAAGCGGGTCGCTCACCTCAGCCTCCCGGTACTCGCCACCGAGCGTCGCAACGAGGGCCTCCATGGTTCCCTCGCCGCCATCGCCGATCGGCATCTCGATCGCCTCGGCGCCGCCCTTGCGCAGGCCGGCCGCAATCGCGCGGGCCACCTGCACGGCGGAAAGCGTGCCCTTGAAGCTGTCGGGTGCCACGAGAACCACGTCGGCATAATCCACGACATCGCGGGACAGGCCACAGCCGACACGTACGCCCTCACCGAGGAGCAGCTCTCGTTCCAGGAGGTCGTCCGCCAAATCGCGCAGGAGCGAGTGGCGCCGCGGGCGGCCGAGATCGACGAGAACGCCGAGTATCCGCACGACCTGCGGAAGCTCCTGTCCGAGCAGGACATCCTCGGTCTGCCGTTCGACACCGAGTACGGCGGGACGGGCACCGGCACGCTCACGCTCAACATCGCGATCGAGGAGCTGGCCAAGGCCTGCGCGTCGACCGCGCTGATCTTGATGGTGCAGGAGCTCGGCTCGCTGCCGATCTCGCTCTTCGGCAGTGACGAGCTGAAGCAGAAGTACCTGCCGCGGCTCGCGAGCGGCGAGTGGTCGCCGGCGTTTGCGCTGTCGGAGGTGGAGGCCGGCTCGGATCCGGGCGGGATGCGCACGCGTGCGGTCCGCGACGGCGACGACTGGGTGCTGAACGGCGAGAAGAACTGGATCACCAACCTCGGCATCGCGGACCTGTTCGTGGTGTTCGCCGTCACGAACCCCGACGAGGGACACTCGCGCGGCATCTCGGCGTTCGTGGTCGAGCGCGACTGGCCGGGCGTAGAGATCGGCAAGCTCGAGCACAAGATGGGCATTCGCGGCTCGCCCACGGGCCAGCCCGTCTTCACCGAAGTCCGCATCCCCGCCGAGAACCTGATCGGCGAGGAGAACGAGGGCTTCAAGGTTGCGATGGCGACGCTCGACCGCTCGCGCCTCGGCGTGGCCGCGCAGGGCCTCGGCCTCGCCCAGGGCGCCACGGACTTCGCCGCCGCGTACGCGAAGGAGCGGCGCCAGTTCGGCAAGCCGATCATCGGCTTCCAAGGCATCCAGTTCAAGCTCGCCGACATGGAGACGCAGTGCGCGGCCGCGCGCGAGCTGCTCTACAAGGCGTGCGCGAAGGTGGACCGCGGCGAGGCCGACATGGGCAAGTACTCGGCGATGGCCAAGCTCTTCTGCTCGGACACCGCGATGGCGGTGACCACCGAGGCGGTGCAGGTGCTCGGCGGCTACGGCTACGTGAAGGAGTACCCCGTGGAGCGCATGATGCGCGACGCCAAGATCACGCAGATCTACGAGGGCACGAACGAGATCCAGCGGCTCGTGATCGCCCGCACGCTCTGATGGACCAGCGCGTCAGCCTCGTCACGCTGGGCGTCTCCGACCTGGCGCGGGCACGCGCGTTCTACGAGGCGCTTGGCTGGAAGACCGGCGCCGCCCCCGCCGACGACGTCGTGTTCTTCCAGGCCGGCGGGATGATCGTCGCGCTCTGGGGCCGCGACCAGCTCGCCGAGGACAGCGGCGTGACCGACAACGGCGGCTGGGGTGGCATGGCGCTCGCCTACAACACGAACTCGCCGGAGGAGGTCGACGCTGTGATCGCCGAGGCCGAGGCGGCAGGCGCCACCGTGCCGCGCCACGGCGCCGAGACCTTCTGGGGCGGCTACTCGGCCGTCTTCATCGACCCCGACGGGCATGTGTGGGAGGTGGCCCACAACCCGCACTGGACGCTCGCCGACGATGGATCGGTGAGCCTTTGAGCGACGACCCGACCGCCTGGTTCGAGGAGCTCTACGTCAAGGCCGGCGCGGGCGAGGCGGAGGTGCCGTGGGAGCGAACCGAGCCCAATCCGCGGTTCGTCGCATGGGCAAGGGAGCGCGACCTGGGCACGACGGGCAAGCGCGCGATCGTCGTCGGCTCAGGACTCGGGATGGACGCGGAGTACGTAGCCCGGCTTGGGTTCGACACCACGGCGTTCGACGTCGCGCCTACGGCGATCCGGGTGACGCGGGAGCGCTTCCCGGACTCGAAGGTCAATTACGTGGTTGCGGACCTCCTTGACCCACCGCCCGAGTGGCGCCAGGCGTTCGACTTCGTGTTCGAGTCGATCACCGTGCAAGCGCTGCCGCCGGAGTTCCACGCCGAGGCGACGAGGCGCGTGACCGAGCTGGTGGCGCCCGGCGGGACGCTGCTCGTGCTGTCGGCAGCCGGCGAGGAGGGAGACGAGCCTGACGGCCCGCCGTGGCCGCTCACGCGAGCCGAAATCGACGCCTTCGCTCAGGGCGGGCTCGAGATGGTGGGACTCGAGGAGCTACACGACGACGCCAGCGGCGTCGAGTCGTTCCCTCACCGCTGGCGGGCCGAGTTCCGCCGCGGCAACTAGGCGATCCGCTCCGACAATCGCTCGGCGAGCATGATCGTCGGCAGGTGCGTGAACGCCGATGGCCCGTTCGGGATGATCGAAGCGTCCACGACCCTCAGGCCCTCCGTGCCCTGCACGCTGCCGGAGGCATCCACCACGGAACCCATCGCACAGGTTCCGGAGACGTGAGGGAGCGGGTAGGCGTTCGCGGCGATCCAGTCGGTCAGCTCGCCGGCGCTCGGGTGCTCGAGCGGAGCCGGGCACAGTCGGCGTATCTCGGGCCGGGCGGCCACATCCAGCGCTCGCAGGAATCCCTCGGCGAGCCGGTCGACGTCCGCGCGATCGCAAACGCCGGGCAAGTCGATGCGCGGCGGGTCAGACGGGTCCGCCGAGCGCAGCCGAACGCTGCCTCGTGAAAGAGGTCTCATCAGCATGACCGCGATCTCGAAGATCGCGGGGTCGCCTTCGGGATCCGACAGCCAGAGCATCAGGTCGGGCGCCTCGTCCGCCGAGCTCCCCGAGCTGTGGAACGTGGCCATGAGGTGGAGGATCGGCGCGGAGCGGCCCGGCCCGGAGTAGCCGCACTCGATGTCCACGCCAGAGTGATCGGCGAGGCCTGCGCCGACGCCGGGAAGATCCAGCCGGACCGGGATCTGGAAGCTGCGCAGGTGGTCAGCCGGGCCGATGCCCGAGCGCATCAGGATCGCGGGACTTGCATAGGTGCCGGCGCAGAGGACGACCTCGCCCGCCTCGATCACGGTCCCGTCGACCAGGCGGACGCCCGCGGCGCGCATTCCGTCGATGACGACCTCGGCGACCTGCGTCTCCGGCCGGATGACGAGTGCGGGCGGAGTGCCGCCGAGGGGCAGGTAGGCATCTGCCGTGGTCACCCGCCGACCGGCGTGCGAGCTCATCGGCATGCGCCCGGCCCCGACGGCGCCGGGCCGGTTGTGATCGTCAACCTGTGGGAAGCCCACAGCCTCGAGCGCCTCGAGCCCGGCCGCCGCGACCTCCGTGAGCTCGGAGTCGAGATAGCGGGTGACGGGCAGCGGGCCATCGTCGCCGTGCCAGGGTTGATCGCCGAAATCGGCGTCGGCTTCGAGCCGGGCGAAGTACGGAGCAACGTCCTCGAAGCGCCAGTCCGGATGACCAAGCCCGGGCCACTCCTCGTAGTCGGCGGTGGAGCCACGAAGGGCGAAGCGGGTCTGCCAGGAGGTGCCGCCGAGGAGCTTGCCCCGGCGCAGGGGCTCCACCTCGCCGCGGGCGTCCGGCTCCGACTCGTAGCCCCAGTCGTACTCCCGGCAAATGCGCCAGCCGTCGCGTAACTGATCCGGTACCTCCTCTCGAAGATCCGGACCGGCCTCGAGCAGCAATATCGATCGTGTTCCGGTCTCCGAGAGCCGCGCCGCAAGGACGCAGCCGGCCGCTCCGCCCCCCACGATCACGACGTCGAACTGCTCGAGTCCGGGCATGAGGCCCTCAGTCGACCACATTCGCCGCGCGGCGGCTGGCGGGTGGACGAGGCTGCAGCGCGGCCAGCCCCTGGCTCCAGGCGGCATCGAGGTCAGCATCGGGGGGAAAGCGGTTGTTCAGCTCGAGGATCGTCATCCCGTGAGCGAACGCCCAGATGGCGCGCGCGAGGTCGGGATCGCCGCCGGCGGCCTGGATCACCGGGGCGCCCGCGCGTTCCTCGCTGCCCGCGCTGAGCAGCTCGCGGTTGAGCGGCCGCTCCGTCATCAGCCGGTAGAGGTGCGGATGGCGGCGCGCGAATGTGCGGTACGCCTTGGCCATGGCGGCGACGGGCTCGTCCGAGCCTTTGAGCGCCGCCTCGAAGCGCTCCGCCTGCTCCTCGAATGCCTGCGAGATCACGGCGGCCTCCAAGGCCTCCTTGCTCGGGAAGTGCTTGTAGAGCGACGGCGCCCGGATCCCGAGTCGCTCGGCGAGCGTGCGCATCGACAGGCCCTCAGAGCCCTCTGCTTCGAGCAGCTCGCGGGCGGCCTCGACGATCTCTCGAGCGCGTGGAGTCAGGTCGGTGTTCACAGGTCTTGACAAAGCTAACGCCGTTAGCCTACCATAGCTAACACTGTTAGCCGACTCCCGCTCCCAAGGAGACCCCAATGACCGCCACCACCAAGTTCCTCGATCTCCCCGACGGCCGCCTGGCATATGACGACGTCGGTCAGGGGCCCCTGATCGTCGCCACGCCGGCGATGCTCGACCTGCGCTCCGAGCTCCGCTTCCTCACCCCGCGGCTCGTGGACGCCGGCTTCCGCGTCGTGACCGTCGACCAGCGCGGGATGGGCGAGACGAGCGGCGAGTGGCCGAGCTACGGCAGCATCCCGCTCGCGCACGACCTGATGGCGCTCATCCGCCACCTCGACGCGGGCGGGGCGATCATCTACGGCACCTCCAACGGCGCGGCCGCGTGCGTGTACGTCGCGGCGGAGGCGCCGGAGCTCGTGCGCGGACTCGTGCTGAGCGCCCCGTTCGTCAGGGACGGAAAGATGTCCTTCGTCCAGCGGCAGCTCATGAAGATCATGAAGGTGCCTTTCCTGACGCTGCCGATCTACCTCTCGTACTTCCCCAAGTGGGAGCCCAAGCGGCCGGCGGACTTCGACGAGCAGCTGGCCAAGCTCAAGGCGAACCTGCAGGAGCCGAGCCGGCGCCGCGTGATCCGCTCGTACATGTTCGAGCAGTCGCACCGCGAGGCCGAGCTGCGGCTCGATCGCGTCACCGTGCCGTCGCTCGTGATCATGGGGACGGGCGACATCGACTGGCCCGACCCCGCCGCCGAGGCGGACTGGATCGTCGGCAGGCTCGGCTCCGACCTCTTGATGCTCGACGGTGCCGGCCACCATCCGCACGTCGAGTACCCGACCGAGATCGCCGAGGCCGTCACGGCGTTCGCGGACAAGCTTGGGAGCCTCGTGCGCACACCCTCGACCGCGTGAGCCGGAGACGAGAAGATGCGCGCATGGATTCGTTTGAAGAGGGCCAGAAGATCTGGGTCGAACAGGAGGACGGTTCGCAGAAGGCCGGGATCTACGTCGGCGAGGCCGCGCTCGACACCTGGTTCGGGGGCGGGCCCGGCGTGTACGTCGTCTATCCGGACACGCGCTCGGGTGAGGAGGTTGCCGCCTTCCGCGTCGTGCCCAGGGACGAGTGACCGGCACGCTGCCGCTGTTCGAGCGGACGATTGAGAAGAGCTCGCAGCTCGCCGTGCGCTGGATCGTCGTGCTCGTCTTCGCGCTTGCGCTGCTCGCATCCAAGCTCGGCCTCGACCTCCTGCTCGGCGGGTTCGCAGCCGGGCTGATCACCCGGCAGGTGCTTCAGAAGACCGAGGTGCCCGGGTTCGACTCGAAGCTCAACGCCTGTCGCCTTCGGTGTCTTCATCCCGTTCTTCTTCGTGGTGAGCGGCATGCGCCTTGACGTCGATGCGCTGTTCGCGAGCCCTTCCGGCGTCGGCAAGCTGTTCCTGTTCTTCGTGCTCTTCCTCGTTGTACGCGGCACCCCCGCGATGCTGCTCTATCGCGGCGTACTGCCCCTGCGGGAGGACCGCATGGCGCTCGCGCTCTTCAGCTCCACGCAGCTCCCGCTCGTGGTGGCGATCACGACGCTCGCGGTCGAGGAGGGCCACATGCGCACGTCCACCGCGGCCGCGCTCGTGGGGGCGGGCGCCTTATCCACCCTCGCCGGCCCGTTGCACGGGCTCTACATGCGCCGCGTGGCAGCGCGAAAGCGCTCGGAGATACCCGCAGCTTCCAAGGGAGTGCTCAGTGCTCCCCACGCGTAATGCGGGCTGGCTCTGGGTATCGCACCCTCAGGAGCTTCACCGGAATGGCCAGCCCAGAGTCCCTCTGCCGGATCAGCAGCCTCGAAGGGGGCGTGACCCACGTCCAGCTGAGCGGTGATGTCGACCTTGCCGTCGAGCTGGAGCTGCGCGAAGAGCTCTCCGAGCTGGTCAGCGACGGCCACAAGCGCATCGTGGTGGATCTCAGCGACGTCAGCTTCATCGACTCGGCCGGCCTCGCTGTTCTGCTTCACATCTCGGGCAAGCTGCGCCGCGGGCGCGGGCTTGCGGTGGTCTGTCCTGACGAGTCGATGCGAGGCCTGTTCGAGCTCGTCGGGCTCAATCTCCTGTTCCCGATCGACGACACGCTCGAGGGCGCGCTGCGCCACCTCAAGCCGCGCCGTCGCTTCGCGCCTCGGGCGCGCGAGCCCAAGGAAGAGCACCACTAGAACCCCAATCCGTCGTCGCGATGCGGACCGCGGCTAGCGAGCCACGTGGCCGCGACGCACGCCGCGTTGCGGACGCGGTGTACGGAACGATCTTGGTGGTCGCTGTCGTGGCGGCGCTGTCGGAGGATCACGGCGCCTCGCCCGGCGAGATCCTCGGCGGCGCGCTCGCGACGTCGATCGTCTTCTGGATCGTGCACGTCTATGCCGAAGTGCTCAGCCGTGGCACTGAGGGAGATCCCGCGCCGTTCTGGACGCTCGTTCGGATTTCGGCCTCCCAGGAGTGGCCGCTCGTAGAGGCGGCGCTCGCGCCATGCCTGCCGCTGCTGCTCGGAGCGATCGGGGTCCTCGGCCGCTCGGCGTCGATCACGCTCTCGATCATCATCGGCCTCGCGGGGCTCGTCGGCTGGGGCTACGCGGCGGGCAGGGCGATGAAACAGTCACGCCTCGCCTCGCTCGCGACGGCGGCGGGGGCGCTCATCCTGGGCGTGGTGATGGTGCTCCTCAAGAATTTGGTCCACTAGGCCCTTGGCGCATTGACAGCCCCGGGTGGCGCGTTTAGCGTCACTCAATGCGCCTAAGAAAATTCTTAGCGGCCGCGCTGGTTGGCGCTGTCGCGCTCGCGGCGGCGGTGTCGATCGCGAGCGGCGCGCCCGGCGATCTCGATCCGGGCTTCAACGGCAGCGGCAAGCGCGTCATCGACTTCGGCGGCAACGAGGTGGCGAACGCGGTGGCGGTCCAGCCCGACGGGAAGATCCTGCTCGCCGGCAGGGGCCCGACCGGCAAGAGCTTCACGGTGCTCCGGCTTACTCCGAGCGGGACGCTCGACACCAGCTTCGGGGGTTCCGGCACGGGCATGGCGAGCATTGACCTTGGGAGTGCGGCGCAGCCCTACGCGATGACGATCGCGCCCGACGGGAAGATCGTCGTGGCAGGGGCGGTCGGCGAGGGCACCGGACATGTGGACGCGGCGGTGGCGCGCTTCTCTGCAGATGGCATCCCGGACACCGGGTTCGCGCCCCAGGGCTGGCGCGATGTCGACTTCCAGGGAGATGACGACAAGGCGACCGGCGTTGCTGTCCGGCCCGACGGGAAGATCATCTTGGTGGGAGCCGGGGGAAGCGGGCCTCGCCGCTTCGTTATCGCCCTGCTCAACTCAACCGGCCACTACGACCCGGGCTTCCCGGGTGGAGGGCTGACGACGATCCCCGGCACGGATGGTGGCGATGCCGACGCGGTCGCGCTTCAGCCCGATGGCAAGTTCGTCGTCGTGGGCGTCGTATACACCTCGCACGGGGCCGACATGGGCGTGGCGCGCGTGAAGTCAGATGGCACGCCAGACTCGGGCTTCGATGGCGATGGGGTACGGCTGATCGATTCGGGGGCCGACGAGGCGGCCGAGGCCGTTGCGCTTCAGCCCGACGGCAAAGTGCTGGTGGCCGGCTACACCAATATCGCGAGCTTCGCCCTTGTGCGCCTTAATACCGACGGCTCGCCGGACAACGACTTCAACGGTGACGGCAGGGTCGACATCGCTTTCGCGTCCGGAACACGAGCCGCGGACGGGATCGCGCTCCAGCCGGACGGCAAGATCGTCCTTGCCGGCAAGGCCGAGGACGGCTTCGGCTTCGCGCGCGTTCAGCCCGGAGGCGCGGTCGACACGACGTTCAGCGGTGATGGCCGGCAGGTCGTGTTGTTCAACTCGAATTCAAACGACGGGGCGAACGGCGTGGGGCTCGAGCCCGACGGCGGCATCGTTGCCGCGGGCCTTGCCAGCGGCGGCCCCACCGAGCCCGCACCGAGGGACATCGGCGTCGTCAAGCTACAGGGAGACCCAACCGGCGGCAGCGGCGTACCCGGCGGAGGTGGGCCAGGGGGCGGCGCCGCGGCCCTGAAGTGCGCCGGCAAGCGCGCGACGATCGTCGGCACGAACGGGCGCAACAAGCTCAAGGGCACGCGCCGCGCCGACGTGATCGTCGGCCTCGGCGGAGGCGACAAGATCTCAGGCGGCGGCGGCAACGACCTCATCTGCGGGGGCAAGGGGAATGACGCCCTCTCTGGCGGCTCCGGCAAGGACAAGGTCTACGGCCAGGCAGGCAAGGACTCGGTCTCGGGCGGCGCCGGCAACGACACCCTCTCCGGCGGGGCGGGCAAGGACAAGCTCTCGGGCGGCGCCGGCAAGGACAAGCTGAACGGCAACGCCGGCCAGGACAGGCTGAGCGGCGGCTCCGGCAAGGACCGCTGCAGCGGCCACGACCACAAGTCGAGCTGCTGACGCGCTTGAGTTAGCCCCAGCGGAAGCCGCTGGCCGACGGCCGCGGCTCGAGCGGCGAGGACGGCAGGCCGTCCTCGGGATCCGGCAGGTTGTAGCCGGTCGGCGCGACATCGTTCGGCGTGTCCGGGTGGAACAGCGACGCGAGGTACTGGATGTGCCCGCGGCCCGGGCCGAGCTCGAACTGGCCGCCGCCGTAGGCGCCGATGCCGCGCTCCTCGCAGTAGTCGTAGGCGCGCGTGAGCTCCTCGAGCCCGCCGAGGCGCGAGGGCTTGATGTTGACCATGCGCGGCGGGAACGGCAGCCCCTCGATGTCCGCGACAGCGTGGATGTTCGCGTCCCAGGTGATGCGGTCGTGGTAGGGCTCGAGCACCGGGTTCGTCTCGTCGTTCAGCCGCGGGTCCTCGATCCACGCGTCCGGGAACGCCTCGGCCACGCGCCGGTAGAGCTCCGGGTCGGCGCCCGTGTCCACCACGGTGCCGACGTACAGACCCTTGAGATCGACCGAGTCGACGGCGCCGGTGGCCACCAACTCGGCAATCAGCTCGTCGGTCCAGTCGTCGGTCGGGTCGAGCTTGAAGCGCAGCGTCGGATACTTGTCGAGGCGCCGCCGGATCGGCCCCATCGTCGGCGGATCGCCCAGCCGCAGCGACACCACGAACGTCAGCGGCTTCATCTCGCGCCCCACCGCCTCGTGCAGGGTCGTGCCCGCCTGCCGCAGGGCAAGGTCGAGCGCAGCCGACTCGAACGCCCAGCGTCGGTAGCGGCGCGACACGTCGCGCACCGGCTCGGCGGGAAACAGGTCGAGCGAACCCACCAGCTCGCACAGCTCGCCTAGCGTGCGCCTGCCGGCCAGGTCAAGCACCGGCCCCGCGTCCTGGAAGGCAACGTGGTCGAGCTGGTCGTAGGTCACGTCCTCGCCGACGCCTTCCTCGCCACCACCGGTCATGTGGATCACGGTTGACAGCCGCGTGAAGTCCGAAGACACGTTGGCCTCGAGACCTTCCAGGGTGTAGCCGTCGATCTCGACGGGCAGCTGCGCGAGTCGCTCGAAGGTGGACACAGGATGAGAGCCTATTAACCCGAAGTTCGTGCGTACGCCCTTGTGCATGTGCGCCGAGTTCGCTTAGAGTCGCCAGATGAGTACCGGCTCCGAAGCCATCGGGCCCGGAGTGCCGCTGGCCGGCAAGTCGGAGGCACCCGCAGAGCCAGGACTCAAGAAGGGCGCGATTTCGTTCGCGTCCAACGTCGTGATCGGCGTCGCCTCGACCGCGCCGGGCTACTCGCTGGCCGCGACCCTCGGCTTCGTCACTGCGGTCGTGGGCTTCAAGGCGCCGGCGATCATGATCGTGGCCTTCCTGCCGATGCTCTGCATCGCGCTCGCCTACAACTACATGAACCGGGCCAACCCGGACTGCGGCACCACCTTCACGTGGGTCACCCAGGCGATGGGGCCGCGCCTCGGCTGGATGGGCGGCTGGGCGATCATCGTCGCGGATGTGATCGTGATGGCCAACCTGTCGCAGATCGCGGGCCTCTACTCGTTCCAGCTGTTCGGCAACGGGAGCCCGACCACGTTCGAGGTCACGCTCATCGGCGTCCTCTGGATCGTCGTGATGACGTGGATCTGCTGGCGCGGCATCGAGCTGTCCGCCCGCCTCCAGCAGTTCCTGCTCGGCGCCGAGTTCCTGACGCTGATGATCTTCGCGGTGGTCGCGCTCGTGAAGGCGTACACGGGCGACAACCCGGCGTCCTCTCACATCGAGGCGAGCTGGTTCTCGCCGTTCGGACTCTCCTCAAGCGACCTGATCGCGGGCGTCCTGTTGGCCGTGTTCATCTACTGGGGGTGGGACAGCGGTGTGGCCGTCAATGAGGAGACGGAGAACTCGGATACGGGTCCTGGCAAGGCGGCCGTCGTCTCCACATTGCTGCTCGTCGGCATCTACGTGCTCGTGACCACCGCCGCGATCGCTTATGCCGGCCTCGACGTACTGAACAAGAACCCGGACGACATCTTCGCCCCGATCGGGCAGGCCGTGCTCGGCAACGGACTCGACAAGCTGCTGATCATCGCCGTGCTCACCTCAGCGTCTGCTTCGACGCAGACCACGATCCTGCCCACTGCGCGCACGAGCCTGTCGATGGCGCGCCAGGGCGCGCTGCCGAAGCCGTTCGGCCGCATCCACCCACGCTTCCAGACGCCCGACTTCTCGACGATCCTCATGGGGATCGTGTCGGTGATCTGGTACGTCGGCCTCACGCTCGTGAGCGAGAACGTGCTCGGCGACTCGATCGCTGCCCTCGGCCTGATGATCGCCTTCTACTACGGGCTCACCGGACTGGCGTGCGTCATTTACTTCCGCCGCGAGCTGACGAAGAGCGTGAAGAACTTCTTCTACATAGGCGTGCTGCCGTTCCTCGGCTTCGCGAGCCTCGGCTACCTGTTCGTGAAGTCGTGCATCGAGCTCGGCAAGACCGATGCCGGCTCCACAGTCATATTCGGCGTCGGCGGCCCGCTTGTGATCGGACTCGGCGGCCTGCTCCTCGGCGTCGTCTTCATGTTCTGGTGGAACGGGGTCAGGCCGAGCTTCTTCAAGCGCAAGCCGGAGGTCGCGGACCCGCGCCTCCTGACCGGCGAGATGCCGCCGCCGGAGCCGACGGTGGCCAGCTGACATGGCCGGCGAGCTGCTGGTCGGCTACGACGGGTCGGATGGGAGCAAGGCCGCCCTGAATGTCGCCGTCGACCTCGCCAAGCAGCTCGGGCAGAAGCTCGTGATCGTCTACGCGTACGAGGTGTCGGACTTCGGCGGCGAGGTGCAGGATCTCGCCCGGGCGCTGCGTGAGCGCGGCGAGCAGGTCAACGACGAGGCGCTTGCGATCGCGAAGGATGCCGGCGTAGATGCCGAATCGCTGATCGAGTCTGGTGACAAGGCCGACACGCTGGCCCGCGTCGCCTCAGACCGCGGGGCGGCGATGGTCGTCATCGGCTGTCGCGGCGAGTCCCCGCTAAAGCGGCTCGTGCTCGGATCGGTGGCGCACAAGCTGCTCCACCTCTCCACGACGCCGGTACTGGTGGTCCCGGCCCACACACCTAGCCCATGAGTCGCAAACCATCACTCCTCCTCGCTGCCCTCGCGGTGATGGCTTTCGCGCTCGCAGCCGCCGGCGGCGCTTCCGCCCATTTCCCCCATTTCAAGAACCACAAGATCGTTCCCGGCAAGCAGATCGGCGGCCTCAAAGTCGGCATGAAGAAGAAGCAGGCCCGGAAGGCCTGGGGCAAGCCGGACAAGATCGACACCGTGGCCTACAAGGGCTACACCTGGTACCAGTGGCTGGTGCCGGTGGACATCGGCACGGGAACATCGCTCCTCGAGCCGAAGATCGGCTACTTCATGACCAAGGGGAAGGTCGCCGTCATTCACATCGAGCTGCCGCAAGATCCCGTCCTCGCGACGAGGGTGAAGCCGCTCCACACGAGCAAGGGGATCGGGCTGGACGATTCGATGGCGAGCGCCCGCAGCAAGTACGGCATCCCCACGCCACCGCCCGGCGAGGCCACTCAGTCGCGGGCCAACCTCAAGGCGGGCAAGCGCTGCACTCTGTTCTACGCGCCGACCAAGCCGTATGACACCGTCGAGGCAATAACCGTCGGCCTGTGCGGCGCCGTCCCCGGCGGGTTCAGTCCCTAGACGGCGATCGCTTCCTGCTCGGGCCGCACCGCCGCCATCCGCTCGGCGCGGCGCTGCTGGAACACGGTGCCGATCGCGATCGCGACGGTGAAGAAGAAGATCATCGTCGCCACGATGTTCACCTCCGGCGGGATCGACACGCGCGCTGCGCCCCAGATGAACAGCGGGTAGGTGACGGTCGAGCCCGAGTTGAAGTTCGTGATCACGAAGTCGTCGATCGACAGCGCGAACGCGAGCAGGCCCGCGGCCAGCACGCCGGGCGCAATCAGCGGCAGCGTGACCTTCCAGAACGTGACCCACGCGTTGGCGCCCAGATCCTGGGCCGCCTCCTCGAGCGACCGGTCAAACCCGATGAGCCTCGATCTCACCGTGACCACTACGAACGAGATGTTGAACATCACGTGGGCGATGATGATCGTGACGAACCCGGTGTTGATCCCAAGCGACAGGAAGAGGGACAACAGCGACGCGCCGAGGACGATCTCGGGCGTGCCGAGCGGGAGGAAGATGAAGAAGTTCAGCGGCCCGCGCCCGCGGAACTCGTAACGGACCATCGCCAGCGCCATCATCGTGCCGAGCGCGGTGGCGATGATCGTGGAGATCGCCGCGATCTCGACCGACACCTTGAGCGCATCCAAGAGGCCCGGCACCTGGAACGGGTCCTTCCAGTGCTTCAGCGTGAACCCCTGCCAGACGAAGTTGAAGCGGCTGTGGGTGTTGTTGAAGGAGAACCAGATGATGATCCCGATCGGGAAGATCAGGTAGAGGATCGCCAGGCCGGCGTAGAGCGGCAGCACCCAGTGGAGGAGCTTGCGGCCCACCCGGTGCGCCAGCGACATGCCAGGCGGGCGTTCGGCGGTGCGGGCGGGAGCGGGAAGTGCCTCGGCGGTCATCTCGCCGCCTCCGTTCCCATCAACGCCTCGGTGCCCGCGGCCCAGGCCCAGATGCCGACCATCAGCAGGATGATCACCATCAGCGTGAACGACAGCGCGGCCGCCGTCGGGTAGTCCGTGACCTCGAGATAGCGGCTCTGGATGACGTTGCCGATCATCGTCTGCTTGGGCGAGCCGAGCAGCGTCGCATTGACGAAGTCACCGGCGGCCGGGATGAACGTGAGCAGCACGCCGGCCACCACGCCGGGCATCGAGAGCGGCAGCGTGACCTTCCGGAACACCGAGCGCCGATTGCCGTAGAGGTCGGCGCCCGCCTCGAGCAATCGCGGATCGATGCGCTCGAGTGACGCGTATAACGGCAGCACCATGAAGGGCAGGAAGTTGTAGGTGATGCCCGCCACCACCGAGCCCGTTGTGGCCAGGATGCGCCCGTTCTCGGGAATCATGTGGAGCGTCTGGAGGACCGAGACGAGCGGGCTCGAGTCGTCCAGGATCGTCTCCCACGCGAGCGTGCGCACCAGGTAGGTGACGAAGAACGGCAGGATCACCGCCAACAGCAGCGCGTTCCGCCAGCGGCCGCCGCGGAACGCGATCGCGTACGCCAGCGGATAGCCGATCAAAAGCGACAGCCCCGTCGACAGCCCGGCGTACCAGAACGAGCGCAGGAACTGGGTGCCGTAGCGGCTCCAAGCGTCGGTGTAGTTGTGGAACGCCCAGTCGAAGCGGTAGCCGTTGAAGATCGAGCCCGTCTCGAGCGAGATCTTCCCCTGGTAGTACAGCGGCAGCGCGAAGAAGATCACGAGCCACGCCAGGCCCGGCAACAGCAGCGCTAGGGGCAGGATCCCCTTGTGGCGCTGGACGAACGACATCGCCGTGGAGCGGCTAGGCGCCGATGACGGCCTGGAAGGCGTTGTTCAGCTTGTCCTCGTCCGCGGGCGAGAGCTGCTTGAAGGCGTGCCCGTTCTTCAGCACCTCTGCCGTCGGGAAGATCAGCGGGTTCTTCGCCGTGCTCGGGTCGATCTTGACCAGGGCCTCCTTCGTCCCGGCCACCGGCGGCACGTAGTTCACGTAGTCCTCGATCGGCGCCTCCACATCGGGCTGGTAAATCCAGTTCATGAACACCTCGGCGGTGTACGGGTGCGGCGCGCCCACCGGGACCATCATGTTGTCGGTCCAGAGCATGAAGCCCTCTTGCGGGTGGATGAACTTGATGTTCTTGTTGTCCGACTGGAGCTGCACCGCGTCGCCGGACCAGCCGTAACAGATCCACGTGTCGCCGTGCGGGAGGTCCTTGAGGTAGTCGTTGCCGGTGAAGCGGCGGATCTGACCGTTCTTCACGTATTTGTCGATCTTGTCGATCGCCGCCAGGGCGTCGGCCGTCGAGCCGTTGGTCGGGTCCTTGCCCATGCCGAGCATCGTCAGCCCGACGGTGTCACGCATCTCCGTGAGCATCGTGACCTTGCCCTTGTACTTCGGGTTGAAGATGTCGTTGATGCTCTTCGGCTCGCCGACCTTGTCGGTGCGGACGATGAGCCCGGTCTGGCCGCTCTGCCATGGAACCGAGTAGTCGCGGTTCGGGTCGTAGTCGATGTGCTGAAGCTCCGGGATGAGGTTCTTCTGCACGTTCGGCAGGAACTCTTTGTTGAGCTTCTGGATGTAGCCGAGCTTGATCATCTTGCCCGCCATCCAGTCGGTCATGACGATGATGTCGCGGCCGCCCGAGGTGCCGTTCGCCAGCTGCTGGCGGACCTTGCCGAAGAACTCGGTGTTGTCGTTGATCTCCTCCGTGTACTTCACGTGCACGCCGAACTTCTTCTGGAAGTGCTCGAGCGTCGGGTGCTTGCCGTGGTCCACGTCGATGTAGAGCGGCCAGTTCGAGAAGTTGAGCTGCGTGCCAATCGGCGCCTTCTGAATGACCTTGGTCTGCTCTTGGGTGCCACCGCCCAGGCTCGACCCGCTCCCGCACGCGGCGAGGAACGCCGCTGCCCCCATCGACATCGCGCCCGCACCGCCCAGGCGCAGCAGCTGCCGGCGGCTGATCTCCCGCCGCACCAGCTCGTCCATCCTCGTATCGATCTCACGCTCGCTCAAGACTCGGTCCCTCCTGTGGGGTCGCCGACCTCGGCCGGGGGCTCGGCCTCTGGATCGCTCTCTGGTTCTTTGAATTCACTCTCTCTCACAACATGCATGTGGTCCGTCGCCCAGCTCAGCCGGACTCGTGCTCCAGCGCCGGGGAGGCGCTGGCGCTCGGCCTCGTCCGCGTTGGGTACGAGCACGGTCATGGTCACCCCGTCGGGCAGCCGCGCGACCATCTGCGTCGCGGTGCCGAGATAGACGGAGCTCTCCACGAGCCCCTCGACCGACGGACGGTTGGGGGGAGCCGGCTCCTCGATCAGCTTCACGGTGAGCTTCTCGGGGCGCACCACCGCCCACACGCGCTCGCCTGAGGCGTAGCCGTTCGAGGCGGTCTGGACGGTCACGCCGCTGTCGAGCTTCAGCTCGGTGGCGCCGCCGGCCGCGGGGGAGGCTACGCCGGGCATCAGGTTGGACACGCCGATGAAGCCGGCGACGAAGGTGGTGCGCGGGCGGTCGTACACGGCCTCAGGCACATCCACCTGCTCGACCACGCCGTGATTCATCACGGCGATGCGGTCGCTCATGGTGAGGGCCTCCTCCTGGTCGTGCGTCACGTAAATGAACGTGATGCCCACTTCGCGCTGGATCCGTTTCAGCTCGATCTGAAGGCCCTTGCGCAACTTGAGGTCAAGGGCGCCGAGGGGCTCGTCGAGCAGCAGCACGGTAGGCAGGTTCACGAGCGCCCGCGCAAGGGCGACTCGCTGTTGCTGGCCGCCGGAGAGCTGGCGCGGCTTGCGCTTCGCTTCCGGGGCGAGCCCCACACGCTGGAGCTCTTCGGCCACGCGGCTCGCCGCGTCCTTCTTACCCACGCCCTTCCGGCGCAGGCCAAAGGCGACGTTCTCCTCCACGCTCAGGTGCGGGAAGAGGGCATAGCTCTGAAAGACGGTGTTCGTAGCCCGCTTGAACGCGGGCAGGCCGGCCACGTCGGTGCCGTCGAGCAGGATGCGTCCGGAGGTCGGATCCTCGAAGCCGGCGACCATCCGCAGCGTGGTCGTCTTGCCGCATCCGCTCGGTCCGAGCAGCGTGAAGAACTCGCCGCGCTCGATGTCGAGCGTGAGCTCGCGGACAGCTTCGACGTCGCCAAAGCGCTTGGTGACGTCCTCAAGGCGCACACTCGGGAGCGGCATATCGCCGCCGCGGGCTGGACCCGATCCCTCCGAGCGATCGGTGGTCGCGATCTGTGCTCCCGTGGCTCCTCCTCAACGGCCAACTCGGCAAGGCGCGGGTCGCCAAGCCGATACGGCCTCACAGAAGTTATGTCTGTGAACCGACGAACGCAAGTAACAGATGCCCAAAAATGGGCTACCCACGTTGTACTCACTGTACAGGCCCAAGGCCGCCCCTTTGACCCAACGTTCCCTTGTTTGCGCTCCTAACGGGCGCTACCGTTGTCCGCAGCGTCCAGTCCGTAGTGGAGAAGGAGAGTGTTGACGAATGGCAACGAGGCTCGAAGGCGCGCCCCAAACCGAACAGGCCCAGGGCAGTGGTCTGCAAGAGCTTGCCAAAAGGCATCTGTGGATGCACTTCACGCGCATGGGCGCGTACGAAGACCACGAGCTGCCGATCATCGTCCGCGGTGAGGGCTGCTACGTCTGGGACGAGAACGGCAAGAAGTACCTCGACGGCCTGTCCGCTCTGTTCTGCGTGAACGCCGGCCACGGCCGCGCCGAACTCGGCGAAGCGGCTGCGCGCCAGGCGAAGGAGCTCGGCTTCTACACCAACTGGACCTTCGCCCACCCGCTGGCGATCGAGCTGGCCGCGCGCATCGCCAACCTGGCGCCGGGCGACCTCAACCGCGTCTTCTTCACGTCCGGCGGCTCGGAGGCGGTGGAGAGCGCGATCAAGCTCTCGCGGCAGTACCACAAGGTGCGCGGCGAGGCCGGTCGCTACAAGATCATCGCGCGCGACACCGCCTACCACGGCACCACGCTTGGCGCGCTGATCGCCACGGGGATCGGCTCGATCCGCAGCATGTTCGAGCCGCTTCCGGTAGGCAGCGCCCACGTGGCCAACACCAACAGCTACCGCAACCCCGAGTGGCTCGACCCGGCCGAGGAGATCGCCAAGCGGATCGAGTTCGAGGGCCCCGACACGGTCGCGGCAGTGATCCTCGAGCCGGTGCAGAACTCAGGCGGCTGCTTCATGCCGCCCGAGGGCTACTTCCAGCGCGTGCGCGAGATCTGCGACGAGTACGGCGTGCTGATGATCTCGGACGAGGTGATCTGCTCCTGGGGCCGCCTCGGTCACTACTTCGGCTGCGAGCGCTTCGGCTTCGAGCCCGACATGATCACGACGGCGAAGGGCATCACCTCGGCGTACGCGCCGATGGGCGCCGTGATCGCCTCGGACAAGGTCTTCGAGCCGTTCAGCACGGGCACGAAGATGTTCACCCACGGCCTCACGTTCGGCGGCCACCCGGTATCCGCGGCGGTCGCGATGGCCAACCTCGACATCTTCGAGAACGAGGACCTGTGCGGGCGAGTGCGCCAGCACGAGGGTGAGTTCCGCGCGATGCTCGACGGACTCAAGAACGACCTGCCGATCGTCGGTGACGTGCGCGGCGCCGGCTACTTCCACGCGCTGGAGCTCGTGAAGGACAAGGAGACCAAGGAGACCTTCGACGACGAAGAGTCGGAGGAACTGCTGCGCGGATTCCTATCGGGCGAGCTTTACAAGCGCGGGCTCATCTGCCGGGCTGACGACCGCGGCGACCCGGTGATCCAGCTCTCACCGCCGCTCGTGGCGGGACCGGAGCAGTTCGCCGAGATCGAAGCAGTGCTCCGCCCAGTGCTCACCGAGGCGTGGGAGCGGATGGTCTCGCCGGGGGCGAAGCACCAACCTCCTCCCACGGTGCACGAGCACCTGTCGCAGGAGATCCCGCACCGCGATCCGAACTGATGGTCTAGGAGGCACTCGAAGTGCTCACGGTGCAGCGGCTTGTCCAGGACATCGACCTGGAGCTGCTGACAGGCGCGGACGCCGCTGAGGCTCCCGTCCGCTGGGTGCACATCACCGAGTTGCTCGATCCGACCCCGTGGCTCTCGGGTGGCGAGCTGGTACTGACGACAGGCATCCAGCTCGACACCCCCGAGAAGCAGCGCGAGTTCGTCGCGCGGCTGGCCGAGCACCACCTCGCCGGCCTCGGCTTCGGCACGGGGTTCGACCACAAGTCGATGCCGCCGGCGCTCGTCGAGGAGGCGGAGGAGCACGGCTTCCCGGTGTTCGAGGTGCCGTACGACCTGCCGTTCATCGCCATCACCGAGAAGGCGTTCACGCGGCTCGTGAACGAGCAGTACGAGGTGCTTCAGCGCGGAATCGCGATCCAGAAGCGGCTCGAGCGGCTCGTCCTGGAGGAACGCGGGTTGGCCGAGGTGGTGCGCGCGCTCGCGGCGACGATCGGCGGCGCGGTGCTCGTGCTGAGCGCCCGCGGCGAGACGATGACCGGCAAGGCCTTCCGCCGCGAGCTGACCGACGAGCAGCTCGGCGCGCTCCAGATGGAGGTGGCCACGCGCAGCGCGGCAGGTGCCGGGAGCAACGGCACGCGCACCCAGCCGGTCACTTTCGCGCCCGAGCACCCCGAGCTGTCCGGCCGCGCGCTCGCGCTGCCGGTGGCCACACGCGGCAGCGGCGCGCCGCAGGCCTGGCTCGTGGCGGTGCGCGACGCGGGCGGGCTCGGCGACTTCGAGCGCCTGATCCTCCAGCAGGCCGTGACGGTGGTGGCGCTCGAGCTGATGCGCCAGCGCGTGATGCGCGACACCGAGCGGCGGCTGGCGGGCGACGTGCTGGCCGAAGCGCTCACGGGGAGGCTCGACCACGATGAGCTGACGATGCGCCTGCGTCCCTTCGGCGTGGGCGAGACCGCGGCGGTGCTCGTGTTCTCGATGCACGACCCGGCCGCCGGCGAGGCGCTCCTCGACCGCTTCATGGCGAGCGCGGGCGTCGGCGCCCTGGTGGCCACGCGCGAGCGGCTCCTGTGCGCGGTAATCGACGCCCAGGACACAGACCCACTTGATCTCGCGGGCCGGGCGCGCAAGGCGCTCGGCGCTGAGTACGGCGACGTGCGGGCGGCAGCCAGTAGGCCGTCGCCCGCGCGCGCCTTGAGGCGCAGCTTCCACGAGGCGCGCTGCGCGCTCGAGGCGTCTGTGCTCGGCGGCGAGGCGGCGCCGGAGGTTGCGTCCTACCGCGACCTCGGCGCCTTCCAGCTGCTGCTCTCGCTGCAGGACGAGGACGCGCTGCGCCTCTACTGCGACAACCTGCTCGGCCCGCTCGAGAACGGCGAGGGCGACTACGGCGACGAGCTCTTGCGCTCGCTGGAGGCATTCATCGAGCAGAACGGCCAGTGGGAGCGCGCCGCACGCCAGCTCTTCTGCCACAGGCATACGCTGCGCTACCGGATCCGTCGAGTGGAGGAGCTCACGGGCCGTGACCTCAGCCGCGCGCGCGATCGCATCGAGTTCTGGCTCGCTCTTCGCGGCCGGGAGTTAGTCCGCTAACCAATGGAGGCACCTCAGACATGAAGGTTGGAGTTCCGACCGAGATCAAGACCGACGAGTACCGCGTAGCCATCACGCCGGCGGGCGTGCGCGAGTTCGTCGAACACGGGCACGAGGTGCTGATCCAGAAGGGCGCGGGCGAAGGCAGCGTGATCCCCGACGAGGAGTACGTCGACCAGGGCGCGCGCATCGTCCCCGATGCCGACGCCGTGTTCGAGGAAGCCGAGCTGATCCTGAAGGTCAAGGAGCCAATGCCCGAGGAGGTAGCGAAGCTCCGCGCCGAGCAGACGCTCTTCACCTACCTGCACCTCGCGCCCGCACCCGAGCTGACCAAGGGCCTCTGCGACTCCGGCGCCACCTGCGTGGCCTACGAGACCGTCGAGGACTCGCACGGGCGCCTGCCGCTGCTCGCGCCGATGAGCGAGGTGGCCGGCAAGATCGCGACGCAGGCCGGCGCCTTCATGCTCGAGCGCCCGCTCGGCGGCCGCGGCGTGCTGCTCGGCGGCGTTCCCGGCGTTGCCGCGGCGACCGTGCTGGTGATCGGCGGCGGCGTGGTGGGCATGCAGGCAGCGTTCATCGCGATCGGCATGGAGGCGGACGTCTTCGTGTTCGACCGCAACCTCGACCGCCTGCGCGAGCTGGACGTGGCGTTCGGCGGGCGCGCCTCCACGGTCTACTCCTCGACGCTCGCCGTCGAGAAGATGCTCCCCGCAGCGGACCTTGTGATCGGCGCGGTGCTGATCCACGGCGCCCGCGCGCCGTGGGTGATCCGGCGCGAGCAGCTCGGGCTGATGAAGGAGCGGGCGGTGCTCGTTGACGTGTCGATCGACCAGGGCGGCTGCTTCGAGACCTCGCGCCCCACGACTCACTCGGACCCCACCTACGAGGTCGACGGCATCACGCACTACTGCGTGACCAACATGCCGGGCGCGGTTCCGATCACCTCGACCTTCGCCCTGACCAACGCCACGCTCCCGTACGCCCTCGCGCTCGCGGACCTCGGCGTGCGTGACGCGATCGCCCGCGACCCCGGCCTACGCGGCGGCGTGAACGTCGCCAACGGACTTGTGACGCACCCCGCAGTGGCAGAAGGAGTGGGAATGGACTTCACAACAGTCGAAGACGCTCTAGCCCAAGGCGCCGGAACTAAGAACTAAGAACTGGGAACTGGGAACTGGGAACTGAAATGGCCACCACAACGCAAACCGAAATCAAGAACTTCATCAACGGAGCCGAGAAGCCTGCGGCGGAGGGCGGCACCGAGCCCGTCATCAACCCGGCGACCGGCGAGCAGATCGCGATCACGCCGCTCTCAACCGAGGCGGACGTGAACGACGCCGTCGCGGCCGCCAAGGCGGCGTTCGACTCGTGGGGCGGCACAACGCCGCAGGAGCGCTCGAACGCGCTGCTCAAGATCGCAGACGCCGTCGAGGAGCTGGGCGAGGAGCTCTGCCACATCGAGTCGCTGAACGTGGGCAAGCCGATCGAGGCGATGCGCGAGGAGATCCCGATGTGCGTGGACAACCTGCGCTTCTTCGCCGGCGCTGCGCGCAACCTCGAGGGCAAGGCCGCGGGCGAGTACATGGAGGGCTATACGTCGATGATCCGGCGCGAGCCCGTCGGCGTCGTGGGCCAGGTAGCCCCGTGGAACTACCCGCTGATGATGATGGTGTGGAAGATCGGGCCCGCCCTCGCGGCCGGCAACACCGTCGTGATCAAGCCATCCGAGCAGACGCCGATGACCGCGTCGCGCATGGCGCAGATCTGCGCCGAGCACCTCCCCGAGGGCGTGCTCAACGTGATCTACGGCCACGGCGTGCCCGCCGGGTCGTCGCTGATCGCGCACAGGGACGTGGCGATGGTGTCGCTCACCGGCGACGTCGCCACCGGCAAGGAGATCGCCAAGTCCGCGGCCGACTCGCTCAAGCGCGTGCACCTCGAGCTCGGCGGCAAGGCGCCGGTGCTCATCTTCGACGACGCCGACATCGAGGCGGCCGTCGAGGGCGTGAAGATCGGTGGCTACTGGAACGCCGGCCAGGACTGCACGGCGGCGAGCCGCGTGATCGCCGGCCCGAAGGTCTACGACGACTTCGTCTCGGGCCTGTCCGACGCCGTCAAGGGTCTCAAGATCGGGGACCCGCTCTCCGAGGACACGGAACTCGGCCCGCTCGTGTCGAGCGACCAGCGCGAGCGCGTCGAGGGCTTCCTGTCGCGCGTGCCGTCACACGGCGAGATCGTCACCGGGGGCAAGGAGACCGGCAATGGCGGCTTCTTCCTCGAGCCGACGGTGGTCGCCGGCCTGCACCAGGACGACGAGATGGTGCAGCGCGAGGTGTTCGGGCCCGTCGTGTCCGTCCAGCAGTTCCCGTCCGACGAGGACGCGATCAGGTGGGCGAACGACGTGGACTACGGCCTGGCCGCCAGTGTTTGGACCCGCGACGTCGGCCGCGCGATGAGCGCCGCCCGCGCGCTGCGCTTCGGCACCGTGTGGGTGAACGACCACATCCCGATCGTCTCGGAGATGCCCCACGGCGGCTTCAAGCAGTCCGGCTACGGCAAGGACATGTCGATGTACTCGCTCGAGGACTACACGGTTGTCAAGCACGTGATGGTCAGCCTGTCGTAGGCTGACCTCGACGATGTCGAGGGGCTCGCGGGGCGCCATACGGTTGTGCCTGGTGGCGCTGTTCTTCGTGGCAGCACCCGCTGCCCATGCCGTGACGTTCGCCAATACGGCGCCGATCACGATCAACGACGCGGCACCGGCCGCCCCTTACCCATCATCGATCAACGTGTCCGGCGTCACCGGGACGCCGTCGATCGTCGAGCTGACGCTGCACGGCTTCAGCCACTCGTGCCCGACCGACGTCGACATGCTGCTTGTGGGCCCACACGGGCAGAGCTCGATGCTGATGTCCGACACGGGTGACTGCTCGTCCAACGCGCGTCCCCCGATCGAGCTGAGCTTCGAGGACGGGCTGGGGAAGGTGCCGTGCATCCCGTTGGGGTCCCTCGAGACACTTCAGGGCGGCGCCTATGCGCCCACCAATCGCGCGCCGACGGACTCCGATGCCTGCAGCTCGATCAATCCCGGGAATGCTGCCGACGTGTTCGCAGCCCCCGCGCCGCCCGGTCCGTGGCAAGCCAACCTCGCGCCGCTCGCCGCCGCCGATCCGAACGGCGCCTGGCAGCTCTACGTCATGGACCAGTACACGCCCGACTCGGGCAGCATCGCGGGCGGCTGGAGCCTCTTCATCGGGATCACGCCGCCGCAGCTCATGAGCGCGCCGACCATCGGCGCCGTTCCCGAGGTGGGCAAGCGGATCACCGCCCACACCGGCAGCATCCTCAACCAGGGCCAGCCGGCCTGGCAGTGGTCTCGTTGCCGCGCGACCACATGTACGCCGATCCCCGGCGCGACGAGCGCCAGCTACAAGCCCGCCAAGCCCGACCGCGGCATGGCGCTCGAGGTCAGCGAGCGCGCCGTCAACTCCGGCGGGACCACCGCCGCTCAGACCTCGGCGCGCAGCAAGCCCGTCGGGCCGCCGCGCCTGTCGTCGAGCTCGAAGGCCAGCCAGCGCATCCTCAAGCAGAAGGGTGTGATCGTCACGGCGCTGTCCGACCTCGGCGGGACGCTGCGCGCCACCGGCACCATCTCCGTGCCGAAGACGGCCAGGGTCGTGCGCCTCGCGCCCGTCAAGCGGAGCCTCAAGCCGAAGCAGAGGGCAACCGTGAAGCTTGGGCTGACGGGGGCCGGGCGCAAGGCGATCGCACAGGCGCTCGCGAACGGCGCGAAGCTCAAGGCCAAGATCAGGCTCGTGGTCACCGACGCGGGCGGCGGCAAGTCCACCAGCCGCCGGACCATCAAGCTGAAGCGCTAGAAGCCGCCGCTCTCCTGGACCTTGTTGGGCGTCGAGTCGTGGTCGTAGGTCACGGTGTTCTTCTCCGTGTTCACGTACATGCAGTAGGCCTTCGCGCGGTCGTTGAGGTTGACGCACACGCGGAACAGGCCCTCGGAGATTCGCCGCGTATTGGCGTCCTCGAGGTTGGCCTTGGCCTGCGGCGTGCCGTGCGCATTCACGAAGTTCTGCGCGCGCACGGCGGCCTCGTGCGTGGCGTTGGTCTCCGAGACGATCACCGGACGGTTGCCGAGCCCCGCGGCGAAGAGCCCGATCGCCGCCAGGGTCAGCAGGATCGTGGCGGTGCGGTCGAGGATCACCTCGGCGGGTAGGGGATCGCGGCGCTCGGCGGCGTGGACCCTGCGCTCGCGAGCCACGAGCCGTCGGGACATCCAGTTCGCCACAGCTCCGATCAGGAAGAGGTTGGCGAACGAGGCGATGATCAGCCCGGGGATCAGCTTGACGCCGGTGCGGTTAGGCGGCAGGTAGTGCAGCAGCAGACCGTCGCCGATCGTGAAGATCGCGAAGGCCGGCCACATCAGGGCGCCGCGGAGCCGCCAGCGCAGACGCCGGGTCCAGAAGACCTCGCTGCTCACCCTTGTGAGGGTAGACCGGTG
>DATBKS010000064.1:0-19970 GCA_036555755.1 Thermoleophilaceae bacterium | reverse complement strand
GGACGCCGACGCCGACGACCTCGAGCGCTACTTCCGCGCGATCCGCCGGGCGCAGCGCGAGATCGACCTCGAGCCCGAGCGCTTCAAGCACTACTGGGAGCGCGAGATGCCGGACGACATGCGCGAGCTCGTGGACGTGCGGCGCTTCGGCCCGGGCGAGCGGATCGTCTTCGAGCCGTACACGCGCGAGATGTTCGAGCGCACCCACCAGTGGATGGAGAGCTGGGAGCTGTTCGACCCCAGTACGGCGGGCGCGCCGAACTACGAGAGCGCTGTATTGAGTTAGTGGGGTAGTAGCCGCCCCACTCCGAGCGGGCGCCGCGCCGCCGGGCGCGGAGCGCGTGGCGTGGCCGGTGCCTCCGGCTGGTCCTCGGCGTCCTCGCCGAGCGCCAGGGTCTGGGCCAGGGTCCGCATCACCGCACCTGCCGCGAGCACGTAGACAACGAACGTCGGAACCAGAACCCACCAGGCATCGATCTCGCCCAGCGCCCACACCGCAGCCACGACCACCGCCGTCGCGAGCGGGAAGACATAGAGCAACCTCATGGCTCGACACTGGCAGCGCTTCCTAAGCCGTTTCCAAACTCCGGTTGACAGCGGAACGCCCAGCTCAGATGCTGGACACAGATGGCCGAGCCCTTCCAGGCGATCGGACTCGTTCCCACGATGTGGGGCATTCGCCGCCGCGAGGAGATCGCGAAGAACCTCGAGCACATCGAGCACCTGACGAAGGCGGCGTTCTGGCTCGGCGGGCTCGACCAGCCGGTGCGCCTAGTCGCGATCCCCGAGGGCGCGCTGCAGGGCTTCACCGACGAGGTGATGGACCTCGACCACATCGAGTACGCGCGCGAGTGCGCAATCGACATCCCCGGTCCCGAGACCGAGCGCCTCGGCGAGCTCGCGCGCAAGTGGGACATCTTCATCATGGCCCAGGCCAAGGCCCGCCACCCGGAGTTCCCCGACCGCTTCTTCAACGTCGGCTTCGTGATCGACCCCGACGGCGAGGTGATCCTGAAGCACCACAAGCTCGTACCGCTCCTGCCGGTCGAGCACTCGGTCACGCCGCACAACGTCTGGGACCGCTGGGTGGAGCTCTACGGCGAAAGCCTCGACGCCTTCTACCCGGTGGTCGACACCGAAATCGGGCGGCTCGGGATCATGATGGCCAACGAGGGCTCGTACCCCGAGAATGCCCGCGGCCTCGCGATGAACGGTGCCGAGATCGTGTACCGCGCTTCGTTCCCGCACCGCGCCAGCGACGCCTTCGTCGTTCAGACGCGCGCACGGGCGCTCGACAACAACATGTACGTGATCGCGCCCAACCTCGGCACCTACTACCTCACCGTCGACTCCGAGACCCCGATCGACACCTTCGGCGGCCACTCGCTGATCGCCGACCACCAGGGCCGCGTGGTCGGGGAGCTGGCCTACAGCGGCGCCTCGTCGTGGGTGGCCGGCACGATCGACATCGATGCACTGCGCCGATTTCGCTCCAACTCGCGCTGGGGCAACTGGATGAAGGACCTCACCACCGAGCAGTACCGCCTGATCTACGAGCAGGACGTCTACCCCAAGAATCTCTACCTCGAGCGTTCGCCCTACACCCATGACGAGTACCGCGAGAACGTGCTGGAGCCGCAGATCCGCAAGCTCGTGGAGCGCGGCACCTACGCGCCGCCGCCGGAGAACTTCTAGGCCGTACCGTTCAGCGTCAGTAAACGAACGGTTGCCGTTTCTAGACGGTTTCGGGCAGATCTGTACGCTGTGGCTTGACGATGAGCGCGCAGGGCCAAGCTGACGAGCACGTCCCCGTCCTGATCGCCGGTGGCAGCATGGTTGGGCTGTCGATGGCCGCTTTCCTCGGCTATCACGGGGTGCACGCGCTCGCGGTCGAGCGCCACGGGGGAACGGCGATCCACCCGCGCGCTGCCCACTTCCACCTGCGCACGCTCGAGGTGTTCCGGGCGATGGGGCTCGAGCCCGACGTCAAGCGCAAGTCCGAGGAGCAGTACGACTCGGACGGCGGGATCTCGGCGATCGAGTCGCTTGCCGGCAACGAGATCGCCAAGTACATCCCGAGCCTGAACGCGGGCGTCGAGGCGGTGAGTCCCTCGCGGCGGCTCTTCCTCACGCAGGAGGCACTCGAGCCCATCCTGCGCGAGCACGCGCTGGCCCAGGGCGCCGAGCTGCGCTACTCCACCGAGCTCGCCGACTTCGAGGAGTCGGGCGACGGCGTGATCGCCACCACGCGCGATCTCTCGAATGGCGAGGAGCGCCGCATCCACGCCGATTACCTCGTGGGCTGCGACGGCTGGCGCAGCCCGATCCGCGAGCGCCTCGGCATCGGGATGCAGGGGCACGGCCTGATCTCCAACAGCATCACGATCTACTTCCGCGCCGATGTCGCGCAGTGGGTGACCGGGCGCAGCGAGGCAGTCTTCTACGTCTTCAACGACACCATGCGCGGCTTCTTCAGGCTCGACCGCGGCTATCAGACCGGCTTCCTCGTGGTCAACACGGCGGGCGACGTGTCGAAGCCCGAGGCCACGAACGTCGCCGAGTGGATCACCAACGAGAAGGCCGAGGTGCTGCTGCGCTCGGCCATCGGCGTGCCGGACATCCCGGTCGAGGTGCTCGACATCGCGCCCTGGCAGGCGATCGCCGACAACGCCGACGCCTTCCAGCGCGGCCGCGTGCTGATCGCCGGCGACGCCGCGCACACGATGCCGCCGAACGGCGGCTTCGGCGGCAACACCGGCGTGCAGGACGCGTTCAACCTGAGCTGGAAGATCGCGCACGTCCTGAACGGCCAGGCCGGTCCGGAGCTGGTCGACACCTACGATGCCGAGCGCCAGCCCATCGGCCGCCTCACGATCGAGCAGGCCTACACGCGCTATGTGCTGCGCACCGCGCCGTACCTCGGCACCGAAAACGTCCAGCCGATCGCCGACGACCTCAGCCTCGAGATCGGGCACCGCTACCGCTCGAGCGCGGTGCTCCAAGATCCAGACGGCGAGGACGACGGACTTCCCTACGTCGACCCGCGCGAGTCGCGCGGCCTCCCGGGCACGCGCGCGCCGCACATGTGGCTCGAGCGCGACGGCGAGCGCGTGTCGACCCTCGATCTTTTCCGCAAGCACGTCGTGCTGCTTGCCGCACCGGGTGGCGCCGCCTGGGGGAAAGGCGCTCGCGCCGCCGGGGACGGGCTAGGCGTGGAGCTCGATGTGTGCACGCTGGACCAGGACGGCTTCCCGGAGGCCTACGGCATCGCCGCGACGGGCGCCGTGCTCGTCCGGCCCGATGGCTACGTGGCGTGGCGGAGCAGCGACGACACGAACGCGTCGGAGGACGAGATGACGCGGGTGCTCAGCTCGCTGCTGTCGCTTCAGCCCCAGATCGCGTGAGCGGCGTCCGCCACTAGACGCAGCTTCTGCTCCTGCGCCTCGCGGCTGATCTGGTTGCCCATCGCCACAGAGGCGAAGCCGCACTGGGTCGAGATCGCGAGCTGCTCCTTCGGGTGATACTTGGCGGCCTCGTCCACGCGGGACTTAAGCTCGTCCATGCTCTCGAGATCGTCGAACTTGGTTGAGATCAGCCCGAGCACCACGACCTTGTCGTCGGGCAGGTCCGCCAGCGGCTCGAAGCCGCCCGAGCGCTCGTCGTCGTACTCGAGCATGTAGACGTCGTAGTTCGGCGTGCCCTTGAACACGTGCTGCGAGATCTCCTCGTAGCCGCCGGCGCTGATCCACTTGCTCTGGAAGTTGCCCTTGCAGAGGTGCAGGGCGAACTTCACGTCCGGCACGTCGGCGACGGCGTTGAGCATCTCCACGCCCTCGGTCATCACACGCTCGACGGGAATGCCGAGCCGCTCCCAGCGCTCGCGCTCCGAGTCCTCCACGAGCTGGCCGAAATCGGGCGCGTCGATCTGGATGTAGTCGCAGCCGAGCTTCTTCAGCTCGCGCGCCTCCTCGAGCACGAGGTCGACGCCGTCGGCGAACAGCTCGAATGGATCGTCGTAGGCCGCCGTCGATGTCTTGGGCGACCACATCGTGAAGAACATCAGCGGGCTCGGCAGCGTGATCTTCACCGGCTTGCTCGCGTGTGCGTGTGCGTACTCGAACTCCTCCAGGGTCATCATGCGCTTGCGCGAGACCTTGCCCGTCACGCACACCGGGCTGTGGAAGTCGATGTCCACCTTGCCGGGCTCGCTGTGGAAGGGAACCGCCTCGCCCTCCACGTGGTCGACGCCGTCGACCTCGGCTGCGAACTGGTCGAAGAAGGTGAAGCGGCGCATCTCGCCGTCGGTGACGACGTCGAGGCCGGCGTTCTCTTGAAGCGCGATCGCCTCGTCGACCGCCTGGTTCTCGAGCTTCTTGAACTCGTCCTCGGGCATGTCGCCCGCTTGGTACTTCTCGCGCGCCTCGGCGAGATAACCCGGCCGCAGCAGCGACCCCAGTACCTCCGCGCGAAGCACGGCGCCGTTAGAAGACATGCGTTTTCGTCCCCTCTGAACGAGTTAGCTAGTCGTCAAGTGTGACTTTACAGATGCGGCGAAAGCTAAACAAAAGCCCCGTGAACCAGCCCGAAACCGCGGTTTAGCAGCCCTGAACGAAAGCGCCAGATGTGCCGCTGCAGCAGGTACACTCGCCGGAATGGAGTCCGCACGAGCACGCGACCACGCCGACCACGACATCGGCGGGCGGCTGCGCGAGGAGCGGGATCGCCAGGGGCTCAGCCTGCGGAAGCTGGCGGGCCGGCTGCAGATCTCTCCGAGTGCGCTGTCGCAGATCGAGACCGGCCGCTCGCGCCCGTCAGTGAGCACGCTGTACGCGATCGTCAGCGAGCTGGGGATCTCGTTCGACGAGCTGTTCGCGCGCACGCCTGAGCAGGGCACCTCGCGCCTGCCGACGCGGCATCCGCGCAGCGCGCCCGGCGAGGAGCAGATCGTGCAGCGCGCCGAGGAGCGGCCCGTTATCGAGCTCGAGTCCGGCGTGCGCTGGGAGCGGCTCAACCCCACCGGCGAGCGCGACGTGGACTTCCTCGAGGTCGAGTACGACGTGGGCGGGGCGTCGAGCCGCGGTGGCACCTTCGTCCATCACGCGGGGCGCGAGTACGGGCTCGTCACGAGTGGCGCCCTCAAGGTCACCGTCGGCTACGAGGAATACGAGCTCGGCGTGGGCGACTCGATCTGCTTCGACTCCGCCGTGCCCCACCGTCTCGAGACGATCGGCGACAAGCCGGCACGCGCCATCTGGCTCGTCATCGGTCGCGCCGGTAGCGACGCGCGCGTGAAGTGGCCGCTCGAGGACGCCGGCGAGTCCGGCTAGTCCTCTGAGCCGTCGTAGGGGTCCGGGCCCGGGTCATCGCCCGGGTCGCCGGGCGACTCGATGTCGTCGGCCACGAACGAACCGTCCGCGTCCTGGAAGTAGCTGACGTCCACGCGGTCGCCGATGTCCCAGCCGTCGAGCAGGTCCGAGTCGGCCGCGAAGGTCATCGCGCCGCCGCCGTCCACCTGCACGGTAATGCTGGAGGTGCCGATCGCGGTCACGGTGCCGATCGCGTCGAGGTCGTCGCTGCCGCGATCGCTGCCGTCGTCGGTGGGCTCGACGTCGTCGGCCACGAGCGTGCCGTCCGCCTCGGCGTGGTAGGTCACGTCCACGTCGTCGCCGACGTCGAGGCCGTCAAGCACATCGCTCGACGCCTGGAAAGTCATGGTCTGACCACCGTCGGTCTGCATCGTGAGGCTGTCCTCGCTGAGCGCGGTGATCGCGCCCGTCACGTCCCGGTCGGCGTCGCCCGGATCCCTCGTGGTGGGCATGAGCTTGAAGGTGATCGTCAGGTTGCCCTTGCGGTCGAACACCTCGGTCACGAGCACGACCTGTCCGGCTGCAAGGCCCTGGACGTTGATCCGCACGGAGCGCTTGCGATGGTGTAGCCGCAGCTTGTTGCCGTCGCCGAGACGGAACACCGCGGTGCCCGACGCGTTCGACACCACCGTGGCGTAGAAGGCCAGCTTGTGGGCGCGGCCCTTGGCGTGCAGCGACGTGAGCCTGCTCCCGCTCGCCCGGTACGCCACCTTCACGCCGGCACGCAGCTTGCGGGCCGCGCGGCGCGGCGCCGAGTAGCTGCGGACGGCGTGCTGCGAGTCCACGATCTCGACCTTGTGGTGCGCGCGGTCGACGCGCAGGACGGCGCCTGACTGGGGCCCGGCGGCGAGAGCGGAAGCGGGCAGGGCGAGCACGGCGATTGCGGCGGTGCTCGTGAGAAGTCGCTTCATCGCTTGTGTAAGTGGATGAGCCGACGCGGGCGTCCGTGCCCTTTTCCTGGTCGGCATCGCTCCGAGTGATCGACCGATACGCGCCGGGTTTGAGTACCTCGGTTTGACCCCGTCAGCGCCGGGCATCCCGGTCGCAATCAGGTAGGGAGAGTCAAGGAGGAACGAATGTCGACCGGATTGATCGTCGCCATCGTCGTGGTAGTCGTGATCGTCGCTTTGGCGCTGCTGGTGCTGGCACCGCGAATGCGAGAGCGCAAGCGCGAGCGGGAACTGCAGCATCGTCGGGACAGCCGTGCCGAAGAGCACCGTGACGCGGCCGATTCGCGCGAGCAGCGGGCGGAGCACGCGGAGCAGCGCGCGCGTCTGGCCGAGCAGGAAGCGGAGCGAGAACGGGCCGAGGCCGGCCTGCACCGCGAGCGCGCAGAAGCGTCCGAGCGGGGCATGGCGGATGACGAGCTAGTCGACGAGGACGAGCGCGCTAGGAGCTAGCGGCTCCGGGCATACTGCCCGGATGCCCTACAACGCTTCGGATAACCGTTACAACTCCATGCAGTACCGCCGCTGCGGCAACAGCGGGATCCAGCTTCCCGCCATTTCGCTCGGCCTCTGGAACAACTTCGGCGACGACAGCCGGCTCGACACGCAGCGCGCGATCCTGCGCCGGGCGTTCGACCGCGGTATCTGCCACTTCGACCTCGCCAACAACTACGGGCCGCCGGCCGGAAGCGCCGAGCTCAACTTCGGACGCATCCTGCGCGAGGACTTCCTGCCCTACCGCGACGAGCTGATCATCAGCACCAAGGCGGGCTACGACATGTGGCCCGGCCTATACGGCGAGTGGGGCTCCCGCAAGTACCTGCTCGCGAGCCTCGACCAGAGTCTCGAGCGAATGGGGCTCGACTACGTGGACATCTTCTACTCGCACCGCTTCGACCCGGACACGCCGCTCGAGGAGACGCTCGGCGCGCTCGACTCGGCGGTGCGCCAGGGCAAGGCGCTGTACGCGGGCATCTCGTCCTACTCCGGCGAGCGTACCCAGGAGGCGGTGCAGATCCTGCGCTCGCTGGGCACGCCGCTGCTGATCCACCAGCCCTCTTACTCGCTCGTGAACCGCTGGGTGGAGGAGGACCTGCTCGGCGTGCTGGAGGAGGAGGGCGTCGGGAGCATCGTCTTCTCGCCGCTTGCCCAGGGCCTGCTCACCGACCGCTACCTCGACGGCATTCCCGAAGGCTCGCGCGCGAGCAAGGGCACGTTCTTCGACAAGGACTGGCTCACCGAGCAGAACCTCGGACACGTGCGGGCGCTCAACGAGATCGCCAAGCAACGCGGCCAGTCGCTCGCCCAGATGGCGATCGCATGGGTCCTGCGCGACAAGCGCGTCACCTCGGCGCTCGTCGGCGCGAGCAGCGTGGACCAGCTCGACAACAACCTCGACGCCCTCGGCAACCTCGACTTCTCGGACGACGAGCTCGCGGCCATCGACAAGGACGCCGTCGATCTCGGCATCAACATCTGGGAGGAGTCGAGCTCTAACTGACTCGGGTGCCGCTGCGGATAACGTTGCTGTTGTGAGGAACCAGCTTCGCCCGCTGTTCGATCAGGTGGTGATCAAGGAGCTCGAGCCGGACCGCGTCCGCGCCTCGGGTCTCGTGGTGCCGCCCGGCACCCATGAGCCGCCGCCGCAGCACGGCATCGTGCTGGCTGTCGGCCCTGGTCTCGACTGGTGGGGCGGCGCGGGAATCGCAATGCCCGTCAAGCCGGGCGACCACGTGGTGTTCCCCGCGTCCGCGGGCGCCTGGGTCGAGGTCGACGAGGAGCGCCTGCTCGTGTGCCGGGTGGGCGAGCTGCTCGGCGTGCTCGAGCAGGTGCGCGACTGCCCGCGCTGCGCGGAGGTGCCGCTCGAGCAGGGCGACACCTGCCCCGTGTGCGGCCGTACCGGCCCCACCGCCAGCGCGATCGGCGAGCCGGAGTAGCTCAGTCGTCGTCGCCGACCGGCGACGGCGCGATCTCGTCACGGCCGGCCACGGCGAGGTCGGCCGGCAGCGGCACATTCAGCCTCGCAGCTTCGAGGGCGACCGCTGCCCGCCACGCCACGAGCGCGCGGCGCTGCTGCGGCTCGGTGCGTGGCAGGCTGTCCCAGCGGCGGGCGGGCAGCGCGGCCACGAGCGCACGGAGGTACGCGTCCTCCTGCACGTACGTGTGCGCATAGGCGCGCTGCGCCGCCTTGAGGAGCGGCGGTACCGGCTTCACCGCCGCCACCTCCGTCACGTAGCGGGCGAAGCGGCGCTCGAGCCGCTCCATCCTGCGTTGCGCCTCGGCGGCCGTGAGGCGGCGTTCGTCATATCCGCCGAGGATCGGGTCCGCGCCGTCGAGCAGTTTGTTCACGTCGAGGCGCAACGGTTCGATCTGGCGCACGTACGACATGAGGTCGTGGCGCTCACGCGCCTGGGTCGGGTCATTTCCCGAGCCGCCGCAGCCGGCGACGACGACCGCGAGCGCCGCCGCGGCAATTGCTGCGGCGACGCTCGGAATACGGGTCGGGCTCTTAGTACGAGTAGCCGCCGCCACCGCTGCCGCCGGTGGTGGACGACCCACCGCTCGACTTCGCGGCCGCGGTCACCTGGGTGCCCGAGGGGGCGACTGCCCACCACTTGGCGCCGAAGGCGTCCTGGCCCTGGCCGTTCATCTGGCCGGCGGATTGGTCGCCCGCGTAGTAGTACAGCGGGTGTCCGGCGAGCTCCACCTGCATGCTCCCGTCGGCCTGCTTGACCAGCGTGATGGCGCCTGCCTTCACGCCGCTCCCGGCGGCGGGCTTGCTGCTGGCGGTGTAGGGAGGCCAGTTACTGGCGCAGGCCCCGGAGCACGTGCTCTTCGTGCCGGTGTCCTTGGCGAAGAGATAAAGCGTGCGGCCCTTGTTGTCGGTCACGATCGTGCCGAGCGATGTGTTGGCGGCGGTCACCGAGGGGCTACTCGATGAGGCAGCGGGTGTGGAGCCTGCACTGCTGCTCCCTCCGCTGCTGCCACAGCCGGCGACGACCAGGGCGACCAGTGCCAAGGCCGCGACGCCGGCGAGGTACTTGCGTGTCATTCGGATCCTCCTTGAAACCATCTTTTCTGCTCAGATAGACGCCGGCCGCGGCGGGAACCTTCCGCGCCACGGCCGGGGAGGATCGGCTTTACGTCAGGCTTAGGACTGCGTCAGCCCGACCGGGCAGGACACTCCGGTGCCGCCCAGTCCGCAGTAGCCGCCTGGGTTCTTGGCGAGGTACTGCTGGTGATAGTCCTCGGCGTAATAGAACTCGGGCTCGTCCGCGATCTCGGTAGTGATCTCGCCGTAGCCCTGAGCGGACAGCTCGTCCTGGTAGCGGGCGAGCGACGCCTTGGCGGCCTCGCGCTGCGCGTCCGAGCTCGTGTAGATCGCCGAGCGGTACTGGGTGCCCATGTCGTTGCCCTGGCGCATTCCCTGCGTCGGGTCATGGCCCTCCCAGAACGCCTTCAGCAGCTCCTCGTAGGAGATCTTCTCGGGGTCGAACACAACGAGGACCACCTCGGCGTGTCCGGTGCGCCCGCTGCAGACCTCCTCATAGGTGGCGTTCGGCGTGAAGCCACCGGCGTAGCCGACCGCCGTGGTGTAAACGCCGTCGCGCTCCCAGAAGCCGCGCTCGGCGCCCCAGAAGCAGCCCATGCCGAACACGGCGCGCTCGAGGCCGTCCGGGAACGGCGGCTCAAGCGGGGTGCCCAGCACGTAGTGCTTGTCGGGCACCCGCATGCGCTCGGGGCGGCCGGGCAGGGCGTCCTCCGCGGTCGGCATCTCGGCCTTGTGACGAAACATCTGGAACAAGTGCTCTCCTAGCTCTCTAGGTCTCTTATCTCTCTATAGAGACAGTCCCTCTGGGCCCTCCGATGTTACGAGGGTGGTGGGCTCTCTGGGAAGGGCGGCGGGCTCGAAGCGGTCGATCAGCTGCGTCGCCGTCACCGCCTCGCCAGGCTCCCCCAGCCCGACGCTAGCCGCCATCCAGCTCAGCGCCTTCGCGGGATCGTGATCCTCGAGCGTCACCGCCCCGTGGCGCTTGGCCAGGCGACTGCCGTCCGGGCCGAGCACGAGCGGCACGTGCGCGTAGCGGGGGACGTCCATGCCCAGCAGCCGGCACAGCTTGATCTGGCGCGGGGTGGAGTCGAGCAGGTCGTCGCCGCGCACGACCTCGGTCACGCCCTGGTCTGCATCGTCGACGACGACCGCGAGCTGGTAGGCGGGCGCGTCGTCGCCGCGCCAGAGCACGAAGTCGTCCACCACGCCGGTCACCCGGCCGTGCAGGCGGTCCTCGAACTCGATCTGCGCCGCTTGGGCGTCAAGCCGCAGCGCGGCCGGTCGCCCGGAGCGCTCGCGGTCGGCGCGCTCCGCGGCGCTGAGGTGGCGGCAGGTGCCGGGATAGGCGCCCTCGGGCAGCGGTCCGTGCGGTGCCTCGCTGGCCGCCCGGATCTCGGCGCGCGTGCACCAGCACGGATAGACGCGGCCGGCGGCGCGCAGCTGTTCAAGCGCCTCGCGGTAGCAGGCGGTGCGCGTGGACTGACGGAGCAGCTCCTGCTCGTCCCAGTCGAGCCCGATCGCGCGCAGGTCCTCGATCTGCGCGCGCTCGTGCTCGGGCTTCGAGCGCGCCCGGTCGAGGTCCTCGATCCGCAAGAGGAAGCGGCCGTCGCCCGAGCGTGCGAACAGCCAGGCGAGCAGCGCGGTGCGCAGGTTGCCGAGGTGCAGCCTGCCACTCGGGCTCGGCGCGAAGCGTCCATCGGACTGGGAACTCATCGACCGAGCATGGTGGCTACTCTGCGCCGTCGATGCCCACCACGCTGATCGACGAGCTCACCGATTGGCTGCGGATCCCCTCCATCTCCACCGGCGGAGGCGATCCAGCCGACCTCGCGCGTGCCGCCGACTGGGTGTGCGAGCGCGTCGAGGCCGCGGGCGGGACGGCCGAGCCGGACACCACACACGGCGGCAACCCCCTGGCCGTCGGCGAGCTGCGCGCATCGGCGGGCGACGCTCCCACGGTGCTGATCTACGGCCACTACGACGTGCAGTCGATCGGCGAGGAAAGCGATTGGACCACCCCGCCGTTTGAGCCCGACATCCGCGACGGCCGCATCTACGCGCGTGGCGCGGCCGACGACAAGGGCAACTTCCTGCCGCTCCTGCATGTCGCCTGCGCGCTCGCCGCCGACGACAAGCTGCCGGTGAATGTGCGCGTGCTCGTCGAGGGGGAGGAGGAGGCCGGCAGCGAGGCCGTGGCCAAGTGGATCGCCGCCGACGAGCGCGGCGCCGACTGCGCCGTGGTGTTCGACTCAGGCATGGCCGACGAGCGCACGCCCGCCGTGACCGTGGGGCTGCGCGGCGTGGCGATGGCGGACATCCGCGTGCGCACCGCCGAGCGCGACCTGCATTCCGGCATCTACGGCGGCAGCGTGCTGAACGCGCTCCACGTGCTCAACGGGATGCTCGCCACCGTGGTCCCGGGTCCGGACGGGCGGCCGCGCGAGGAGTTGCGTGCCGGTGTCGAGGCACCCACCGACGCGGAGCTCGAGTCCTGGCAGCGGCTGACGCCCGGCGACCAGGTGATCGCGGAGGTCGGCGGCAGGCCCGTCGCGCCCAACGCCGGCCGCGACTACTACCTCCACAACGGCGCCGACACGTCCGTTGACGTCAACGAGGTTCACGGCGGCGAGCCGCGCACCGTCGTGCCCGCCACCGCGGGCGCAACCATCAGCGTCCGGCTCGCTCCGCGCCAGGATCCGGCGGCGATCAGCGAGGCGGTGGAGAGTCTGATGCGCGCGGCCCTTCCGGACGGCGCCGAGGCGACCTTCGAGTGGGCCCTCGCCGAGCCCGCTCTCTCGGATGCCGACTCGCAGCCGATCAAGCTCGCCGCCGAGGCGCTCGGGCGCGCGTGCGGGGTGCCCGCCGCGCTGGTTCGCGTCGGCGGCTCTATCCCGGCAGTCGCCGAGCTGATGAATCACGGCATCCCGACGGTCGTGAGCGGCTTCAGCCTCCCGGATGATGCGTTTCACGCGCCGAACGAGTCGTACAGCCTCCGCAGCCTCGAGCTGGGCGAGCGCTCGGCGCACGAGCTCTACGCGGCGTTCGCGTCTCTGCGCTGACACGAGCAGGCGCGAGCCCAGGAGTAAGCTCCGGCGCGCCAACACGAGGGGGATCGGAGGGGAGCATGAGGGGATGGACCGCTGCTGCTGTCGCTGGTGGACTGCTCGTTGCCGTGACCGCGGCGCCGGCTAACGCCGCGAAGAAGAGCCTGCTGCCCTTCCCCAACAACACCCTCACGGTCAGGGACAAGCACACGCCGACCCACCGGCGCGTCCACCTCGTCAAGGCGGAGATGCCGCGCAACAACAAGGGCGTGGCGATCGACCCGCGCCCCTACAACCGGGCCGACGGCTTCAGCCCGGGCGCTCCGATCCTCGTCAAGGTGCCCGGGCTCGACGCGCCGTCGAAGCTCGCGCACATCCACGCGCCAACCGTCGACGACATCAGCCTGTCCCTCGGCAAGAAGTCGCCGATCGTCGTGATCGACGCGAAGACGCGCAAGCGCCAGCTCGTCTGGGCCGAGGTGGACATGAACGCCTCGAAGCCGAGCGATCGCCTGCTCGAGATCCACCCCGGACGCAACCTGCTCGAGGGGCACACCTACATCGTTGCCCTGCGCAACGTGGGCAAGAAGGCCGGCCGCTCGCGCGTGCGCGGCGGGGCGCACACGAAGGCGCTGCTGCGCAAGCTCCGCAAGGCGGGGGTCAAGCGCAAGGGGCTGTGGCTCGCCTGGGACTTCACCGTGGCGAGCGGTCGCAGCATCGCCGGCCCGCTGCTCTCGATCCGCAACGACGCCTTCAAGCGCCTCGGAGACACCAACCTCAAGGACATGAAGATCCAGGGCGGCTCGCCTGCGTTCAACGTGACGAGCGTGACCAACATCCCGCCGTGCGACCCGGCGGGATGTCAGCAGGGCCAGGACGCGGACATCGCCCGCCGCGTGGCCGGGACGGTGACCGTGCCGTGCTACCTGAACCAGCCCGGCTGCCCGCCCGGCTCGCGCTTCGCGTTCAAGGGCAACGGCCTCGACCTGCCGAGCCCAGGCACCAACACGATCAACGCCAACTTCGTCTGCAACATTCCGCGCTCGGCCAGCGCCGCCGCACCCGCGCGCCCGTCGCTCTACGGCCACGGCCTGTTCGGCAAGGCGACCGAGATCAACTCGCACCCGCTCGAGCAGCTCTCCAACGAGCACGACATCATGCTCTGCGCCACCGACTGGATCGGGATGTCGAGCGCCGACATCCCCACGGCGGCCGGGATCCTCACCGACCTGTCGACGTTCCCCAAGCTCACCGACCGCGTGGACCAGTCGATGGTCGACTTCATGTACCTCGGGCGGACGATGATCCACCCGATGGGCTTCGCGGCCAACCCGGCGTTCCAGGTCGGCGGCGGGTCCGCGATCAACGGCTCGCGCCTCTACTACGTGGGCGGCAGCCAGGGCGGCATCTTCGGCGGCACGCTCACGGCGGTGGCGCCGGACTTCAACCGCGCGGTGCTCGCCGTGCCCGGCATGGACTACAGCGTGCTGCTGCCGCGCAGCGTCGACTTCGACACCTACGCCTCCATCCTCTACCCGTCGTATCCGAAGGAGGGCGAGCGACCGCTGCTGCTCTCCCTGTTGCAGCAGCTGTGGGACCGCTCGGATCCCGACGGCTTCGCCAACCACATGACGTCGAAGCCCTATGCCAACACGCCGGCGCACAAGGTGTTCATCGAGATGGCGTTCGGCGACCACCAGGTGACGAACGTGATGACGGAGATCGAGGCCCGCACGATCGGCGCCTCGGTGCGCACCCCGATCCTCGACCCGGGCCGCGCGAGCGCGAAGCGCGTGTTCTTCGGGATCCCGCGGATCAAGAGCTTCCCGTTCACCGGGAACGCGATCGAGGTCTGGGACATCGGGCCGCTGCGCAGCGTTGGCAGTCAGACGTTCGGCACGCCCACGCCGCCGTCGATCAACAAGCCAAACCGTCCGGGAATCGACCCGCACGGCCCGGATGCGTCGGAGCAGGCCACCGGTCGCCAGCAGGCCTCCGATTTCCTCATGCCGGACGCTCTGAGCAAGATCACGGACGTATGTGGTGCAAAACCTTGCTATCTGGCCGGTTGGACAGGCCCGTAACGAGGAACCCATACATCCGTCCAGAAGCGTGTAACCGGATGGTTACGAGGGGACAACCAAGTCAGGTGAATTTGGACCGTGCCTGATCTGCCCCTCTCAGAAGACTCCGCTCTCGTTCTCGCCCTCGCCGGTACTGCGATTCGCTTTGCCGATTCGCCCGAGTCCGAAGCCGAGCACTGGCTGCGGATTCTCCGCATGCACGGCGAGGTCGGCGCAGCGATGCAGGGCCTCGGGGTGGGAGAGAAGGCACTCGAGCCTGTCGAGAGTTCTCCCAACGGGGGAACCCAGCGTTTCCGCCGCGGCGGCACCAACGTCGTGGAGCTCGCGCGCACGGCAGCCGCGGAGAACGCGGTGGAGCGTGGCTCGGAGCTCGTTGGCACCGTCGACGTCCTCGACGCGGTTGCCGGGATCTACGGCAGCTACTTCGAGGACGTGCTCTACGCCCGCGGCGTCACGATGTCCGAGCTGAGCGAGCGCCTCTCCGGCGCGCCTGACGAAGTCTCAGCCGCAAAGCACAGCTAAGCGCCGGCTTACGCCCTCGCCGTTACGATGCGCCGCCGTGTTCTGGTGGCACCTGATCCGCTGGCTGCACCTCATCGCGATGGCGTTCTTCGTCGGCGGGCAGCTGATGCTCGCCGCCGTGGTGGTGCCGGTGGTGCGAGGCACCGGCGACCGCGAGGCGATCCGCGCTGTCGCTCGGCGCTTCGGAGTGGGGAGCGCGGTGGCGATCCTGGTGCTGGTGGTCACCGGTGCCTTGATGGCCTCCCACTTCCACCGCTGGGGCGACAGCGATCTTCAGATCAAGCTGACGCTGGTGGTCATCGTCGGCCTCTTGATCGGCTGGCATACCCGCAAACCCGAGCTGCACGCGCTCGAGGGGCTGGTGTTCCTGGCCTCACTCGCGATCGTGTGGCTCGGGATTGGAATCGCCCACGGGTAGGGCGACCCATCCTGGATCGTGGGGTCTATAGCCCCACAATCCAGGACGGCTCGAGGTTAGGAGCGCGCCTTCGTGCGCCGGGCGCTGCCCTTGCTGCTCCGTGAACGCGACGAGCTGGAGCGCGACCGCGAGCGCGACGACGACGCCGAGGACGTGCGCCGCGCGGAGGAGCTGCTCCGTCGAGTCGCCGGCTTACGCCGCTGCGCAGCAGGCACCTCTTCGGTCACAACCGCCTTCGACAGCGTCGGAATCAGCCGTGCGAGGAAGCTCGACATGCGCTCCTCATCGCGGCGGATCTGCTTGGCGAGCTGAGCGGTCTCCTTGTCGCCGACCGCGGTGGCGAGCGTCTCGATCGCCGTGTAGGTGGCGATCTCCTCGGCCTCGTCCTGGAACTCGGTCTTGGCGTTCTTCAGCATCTTCTCCTGCTCGCCGGTGCCGCGCACCATGTGCAGCGGACCCGCGGCGAGTGCAGCCGCCTTGTTCGCGGCGGTCTGGGCCTTGTTTGCCGCACCCACAAGGCCACTGCCGTCGGCCTGTCCGCCGAGCTGCTTGATGCGCTTCTCCACTGCGCGGGCGTGTGCCTTTGTCTCCTTCAGGTGCTCACGGAGACGCTTCTTGTACGGCGTGCGCGTCGTCATCGCGATGTGCGCCTCGAGCGCAGTCTCGAGTTGCTTCTCCTTTCCGTAAGCCTCGTTCAGGTACTGCACGAGCTTGGTGTCGCGCTCGTTAAGTCCGGCCATCGTTACCTGCCTCCCGGTAGGTGTCTGGAAAAGGTGTGAAACCCCGCCGTACCCGACTACTCGGCAACTATGCGTGACCCGGCGCCCTCGTCGCGCATCAGGTACGCCGCCGTGGCGATCATCGGCAGCGAAATCACGAGCACCACCGTCGCCACCGCGTTCACCTCAGGCAGGTTCTGGCTGTTGCGGAACGCGCCCAGGATCCACAGCGGCAGCGTCGTCGTATCCGCGCCCGCCAGGAAGAACGTCACCGCGATCTCGTCGAACGACAGCGCGAATGCCAACAGCGCGCCCGCGATCAGCGCGGTCCGTATCGCCGGGAACGTGACGTGCCGGAAGGTCTGGAAGCCGCTTGCGCCCAGGTCGCGCGACGCCTCTTCGAGCGAGGGCGACAATCGCCGCAGCCGCGCGAGCACGTTGTTGAACACGAGCACGATGCAGAACGTGGTGTGCCCGACCACCACGGTCCGGATCGACAGGTCGACGTGCGCGAAGAGGAAGAACGAGGCGAGCGCGACGCCGGTGATCACGCCCGGCAGGATGATCGGGAGCGTGACCGCGAAGTTCACGGCCTCGCGCCCGAAGAAGCGGAAGCGCGCGAACGCGAACGCCATGCCGGTGCCGAGCAGCAGCGCCAGCGCGGTGGAGAAGAGAGCCACCCGCACCGACAGCCAGGCAGCGTCTTTCGGCGCCGGGTCGTGCCACAGCTTCACGAACCAGCGCGTCGAGAAGCCCGGGAACGGCCACGAGTTGACCGTCGTCTTGTTGAACGCGTAGAGCACGATCAGGATGAGCGGCAGGTAGAGGAACGCGAGCACGAGCAGCGCGCTCACGGTGACGACGAGCTTCGATCCTCGGCCGCCCATCTACAGGTTCTCCAGCGCGCCGCTGCGGCGCGTGATCGCGAGGAACACGACGAGGGTCAACAGGGTCAAGGTGGCGAGGGCCGCCCCGAAGGGGAAGTCCGCAGCGACGCCGAAGCGGTCGCGGATAGCGCCACCGAGCACCTGCGAGCCGCCGCCCACGAGCTGCGGCGCCACGAAGTCGCCCATCGTCAAAGCGAACACGAAGATCGAGCCGGCCACGACGCCCGGCAGCGCAAGCGGGAAGATCACGCGCCGGAAAGTCGTGAGCGAGCTGCCGCCGAGATCACGCGACGCCTCGATGTAGGAGTCCGGGATCTTCTCGAGCGCGGTGAAGATCGGCAGCACCATGAACGGCAGCCACACGTAGATCCAGGTCAGCGCGATCGCGTCGTTGTTGTAGAGGAACGCGCTCGAGGGGTGGTTGAGGATTCCGGTGTCGATGAGGAACCCGTTGAGCAACCCCGAGCTGCCGAGGATCGTCCGCCAGGCGAAGATCCGCACGAGGATCGAGGACCACAGCGGCACGACCACAAGCAGGAACATCGTCGTGCGCCACTTGGGAGCCACGATGCGCGCCATGAACCACGCGAGCGGTAGGGCCAGCAGCACGTCGATCACGGTCACGATCGCGGCGAGGAGCACCGTGCGCCCGTAGACGCGCATCCACAGGCCGCCCTCGCCGAACAGCTTCTTGTAGTTATCGAACGTCCAGCTGTGGATGAGCTTCGCGGTGAAGACGTCCTGCTGCCAGAGGGAGGTCAGAAGCAGCAGGAGCAGCGCGACGAGGTAGAAGACGAGCAGCCACACGACCGCCGGCCCGAGCAGGAGCCCGAGCCGGCCGCGCGGGTGGCGGTAGAGCGCCCGCGATATGCGGGCGCTCACGCCACGACGTCGCTCTACTGCTGCTGCGCTCAGCCCTTCACCTGTGCCCAGGCGTCAGTCCACTGCCGGTAGTTGGTCGGCTCCGTGGGCGTCTGCCAGTACTTGATCGACGAGTAGTACTTGGGGTCGGTGACGTGCAGGTCATTGCACTGCGTCTTGCCGAGCAGCGCGCACGTCTTGGTGTTGGCCGGGCTGTAGCCGGTCACGGCCACCACCTGCTTCTGCACCTTCGGGGTGGTGGCGTAGTTCATCCACTTGTAGGCACAGACCGGGTGCTTGGCCTTGTTCGACAGCATCCAGGTGTCGGACCAGCCCGTCACGCCCTCCTTGGGGATGACCTCACCGACGTTCATGCCTGCCTTGCGCAGGTCGTTCGTCATCAGCGGCCAGCCCGCGCCGAGCACGGCATCACCCGACTTGAACAGCTGCTCGAAGTCGGTGGCGAGCACCCAGTACTTGCGCACGAGACCGCGCTGCTGCTTGAGCTTGGCGACGACCTTGTTGAGCGTGTCCTGGCTGATCGCGTACGGGTTCTGCTGCCCGAAGAACTGCAGCGCCGGGTCGGCGATCTGGATGGGGTTGTCCGGCACGGTGATCTTGCCCTTGTACTTCGGGTCGTAGAGCACGGACCAGGACGTGGGGGCCGGGTTGACCTTGTCCTTGTTGTAGATCAGGACGTTGGCGCCCCACATGAACGAGATGCCGTAGTGCTTGCCGTCGACCGTGTTGAACGGCGGCGACTGAAGCTGCGGCGCGAGCGAGCTGAAGTTCGTCAGCTTGGACGTGTCCACCGGAGCCACGGCGCCCGACTTGATCGCGCGCAGCGAGGCGTCGCCCGAGAACGACGCGAGGTCGTATTGGCCGCCGCCGCCCGAGGTGAACTTGGTGAACATCTCGTCGGACGAGCCGGCGTACACGGACTTGACCTGGCAGCCCGTCTGCTGCTCGAACGTCTTGACGAACGACGGGTCGGTGTAGCCCTCCCAGTCGACGACGTTCAGCTGCCCCTCGCCCTTCCCGTTCACGTCGATCCCGCTGGCGGCGCTGGTGCTGCTTCCTGTGCTGCCGCCGCTTGTGCTCGAGTTGTTGTTGCTGCTCCCGCACGCGGCCACGACCACCGCAAGTGCGGCGACGAGCGCGCACATGAGCGCAGTCCTCTTCTTCACGAGTCCTCCTCTTTGATGCCTATTACTCGGGTGTATTCGCGGCCCCACGCGAGGGTCACCGCCTGGCCTCGCAGGGTCTCTGCGTCCTCGAAGCTGGTGTGCGCGTTCTGGCGCACCACCATCAGTTCGCCGCCGCCGTCGAGGGAGACGACGAAGCGCGTCATCGGTCCGGCGTAGAGGCTTTCGGTCACCGTGCCCGAGGCATGGCAGGTTGCCTCCGCAGTCCGCAGTCCGCCGTCCGCAACCGTGATCCGCTCTGGTCTGATCGTCACGATCGCCGTCTGCCCGGACTTGAGGTTGCCCGCGGTTGTGGTCACGCTGTCTTGGTCGCCGAGCTTGAGCGTGGCCACGTTGCCGTCCACGCGGTCGACGGGCAGCTCGAGCAGGTTCGACACTCCAACGAAGCCGGCGACGAAGCCCGTGTCCGGCTCGTCGTAGACCTCGTTCGGTGCGCCCACCTGGATTACGCGGCCACCGTCCATCACGGCGATGCGGTCGCTCATCGTCAGCGCCTCGTCCTGGTCGTGGGTCACGTAGATGAACGTGATGCCGACCTCCGACTGGATCCGCTTCAGCTCCACCTGGAGCTGCTGGCGCAGCTTGAGGTCGAGCGCGCCGAGCGGCTCGTCGAGCAGGAGCACGCGCGGGCGGTTGACGAGCGCACGCGCGAGCGCCACGCGCTGACGCTGGCCGCCGGAGAGCTGGCTCGGGCGCCTGCCCTCGTAGCCCTCGAGCCGCACCATCGCAAGTGCCTCGCTTACGCGCGACACGCGGTCGCCCTTCGGCACCTTCTTCACGCGCATGCCGTAGGCCACGTTCTCGCCCACGGTCATGTGCGGGAAGAGCGCGTAGTCCTGGAAGACGGTGTTCACGTTGCGCTCGT
>DATBKS010000063.1:0-10354 GCA_036555755.1 Thermoleophilaceae bacterium | reverse complement strand
TACTGCGCCGAGTTCCAGCGCGCCTTCCCGAGGCCGGTGTCCCAGTTGAGATAGCCGGCGTGCGTCCAGTACCCGCCGAGGATGCGGCTGACCCAGGCGCGGAGCAGCCTCACCGAGTGCCCGGGCAGCGGCCGCATCCCGTGCCGCAGGGCGTAGTCGTAGTACTGGAGCCCCTGGGCGACGATGTTCGCGTACTCGGGCGAGTCGAGGTTGATGGCGGCGCTGGCCCGCAGCTCTGGGTGGTAGTGGAACTCATAGCCCGGGCCGAGGTTCCGCGAGCGCCGCTTGCGCATCGGGCGCTCGATCGCGTTCGCGAAACGCACGAGCTGCTGGCGGTAGTCGCCGCGCAGAAGCGACGCGTTGCCGGTGACGACAGCGTCGCTGGCATACAGCTCGCTGAACCAGTTGATCTGGTTGCCGGTGAGCGACGGGAAGCGCCAGAGCGGCTTGTGCGCGCACTGGTCGATGCGGCGCACGATCAACTTCACCGCCGCGGGAGCCAGACCGAGCTGCTTGCGCGCGCGCCATGCGTACATCAGCGCCTCGGCGACCTTCGAGTCGAGGGACATGTGTCCCTTGTCGCCCGAGAAGACATCGGTCGACCAGCAGACGGCCGGTCGGTGGACGTTGGTGTTCTTACCCGTAGGTCCCCACGCCGGCGAGTGGGTGAGGCGGTCGACCAGCGTGCGCGCGCGCGCGTCCCGCCGTGATGCGCCGTCGTGGTTCTTCAGCGCGGCGACCGAGTGGACCAGCAGGAGCTGCGCGTTGTAGCGGATGTTGTAACGGACGCTCGCGTCAGTGCCGCCGATCGACCGGTAGGCGCCCTTGTCCGGGTCCCAGCGCGAGTCGAGCGCGGCGGCCAACCGGTCGGCGAAGGCCCAGTAGTCGTCGTCTGAGAAGGGCGGCGCGGAGTCCTTCGGATTCTGAAAGGCCACCGAGCGGAGGGCAGCGCCGCCGGCGCCGCCCGGAAACGCGGCGGCCGCGGCGAAGGTGACTGACAGGAGTACGGCTGCACGTGCCCGTTTCCTCATGCCGTTTGCCTCTGAAGCGTGGCGGCGCCGAGCATGAGCGCCCCGGCGCTGAACGCCATCACGATCGCGATGTCGCCCAGGAGGGCGCCCGGCGCGCCGGCGGTTCGACTCAGGTGGTGCATGCCGTCGACGGCGTAGCTCAGCGGGAGGAAGTTTGAGATGGCGTGCAAGCCTCCGGGCATCCGCTCCCTGGCGACGAGCAGCCCGCACAACAGCAGCTGCGGCATGACGATCACGGGAAAGAACTGCACCACCTGAAACTCGGTGCGGGCGAAGCCGCTGGCCAGCAGCCCCAAACCGGTGCCGAGCAACGCGACGCACACCGCCAGCACCACGACGAGGAGCACCGGCCCCTGGACGTGGAGCCCGAGCGGCCCAAGCGTGACCGCGCTCAGGATCGAGGCCTGGACGGCTGCCAGCGCGCCGAACGCAATCGCGTAGCCCGTGAGCAGCTCGAGCCGGCCGAGCGGCGTGGTCATCAGTCGCTCGAGCGTCCCACTGGTGCGCTCGCGCAGCAGCGCAATCGAGGTCACGAGGAAGATCGTGGTCAGCGGGAAGAACGCCAGCAGCGGAGCTCCCGCCTGATCGAACACGGGACGCCGGTTGGCATAGATCAGGCGGAGCAGCGTTTCGAGCAGGCACGGCACGAGGATCAGCAGCGCGATCGTGCGCGGGTCGTGACGTAACTGGAGCAGCACCCTGCGGGTGGTGGCGAAGGTCCGCCGGGCGCTCATTGCGGTGTGTCCTCGATCAGTCGCACGAATGCCTCGTCCATATCGTCGGTGCCGGTCCGAGCGCGGAGCTCCGCGGGCGTGAGCTGGGCGACGATCCTCGCATCGCGCAGCAGGATCAGCTCGTCGCAGTGCCGGGCCTCGTCGAGGACGTGGCTCGAGACGAGCAGAGCCGCGCCCTCATCGGCAAGCTCACGAAAGAGTTTCCAGAGCTCGCGCCGGAGCAGGGGGTCGAGCCCAACGGTGGGCTCGTCGAGCAGGAGCAGCTGCGGCTTCGCCACCAAGGCAGCCGCCAGCGACACACGCGCCCGCTGCCCGCCCGACAGGTTGCGCACGAGCTGGTCGGAGTGGGATGAGAGGCCGACCCGCTCGGCGACCTCCCCCACTTCACCGCCGCGGACCGCGGCGAAGTAGCGAAGGTTCTCGTCCACGGTCAGGTCTTCGTACACGGACGGCGACTGTGTCTGGTAACCGAGCACGCGCCTCGCCGCTGCGCTGCCTGGTCGCTCGCCGAGCACGGTCAGCGATCCTCGGACGCGCGCCTGGACGCCGGCGATTGCTCGGATCAGCGTGGACTTGCCGCTGCCGCTCGGGCCGAAGAGCCCGGTGACCCGGCCGGCCTCGACCGAACCCTGGATGTCGCTTAGCGCGAACCGTCCGCCTCGTTCGACCGACAAGCCGCTGAATTCGATGGCCGGCTGTGGGCTTGCCTCATCCCCGGCGTCGTGGTCCCGGCCGGTGGGGCGACGATGGACGCCGACGCGACCCATTTGGGCGCGGATCAAGGCGCGAGCCGTGGACGTGGATGCGCCTCGAGGCACCGGCCCGCAGACAGGGTTGCGAACCGGGCCTCGTATGCGCGTTCTCGCCGAACGCCGTTCCCTCTGGCTGTTCGTGTCGCGGGGACTCGCGTCGGCATGAAGGGAAGCTACGCCGCGAGGCGCGTCAGCGAATCCGCTTTCTGCACTGCTTTTCCTGCGGACTAGTACGGAGTTGTTTCGGTGTGATGGGCGGATTCCCGGCGTGCACGCGGCGTTTACGTTGTCGCTCCCGTCTCCAGTCAGGAGGGCCCTTATGAGCGCCAGCGCAGCCCCGACCGAAACTTCCGTCGTCGTTCGCTTCTTCGACGATCTCCGCAAGGTCGATGTCGACTATGCCGGCGGCAAGGGAGCGAACCTCGGAGAGCTGACGCACGCCGGCGTCCCGGTTCCTCCTGGGTTCGTGGTGGGCGCTCCGGCGTACGCCGCCTTCTGCGACGAACATGGCCTCAGGGACCGGATCAGCGCGGCCCTGAGCGATCTCGACAGCGACAACACGGCCGAGCTCGAAGCCGCTGCCGAGGGGGTCCGCGAGATGGTCCGCTCCGAGCCCGTGCCGGAGTCCATCAGGACGGCCATCGTGGAGGCGTACCAGCGACTCGCCGGCGGCGACCCGTCGCTCGCGGTGGCCGTGCGCTCTTCCGCGACCGCGGAGGACACAGAATCCGCGTCGTTCGCCGGAATGAACGAGACGTACCTGAACGTGAAGGGTGCCGATGAGCTGGTCGCGGCGATTCAGCGCTGTTGGGCGTCGCTGTTCGGGGCGCGCACGGTCTTCTATCGCAGCAAGCGCGGATTTTCACAGGCCGACATGGACATTGCCGTCGTGGTCCAGAAGCAGATCCGCTCTACGCGAGCCGGGGTGATGTTCACCATCGACCCTTCGACCGGTCGTCACGACCGCATCGTGATCGAGGGCGCGTTCGGGCTGGGCGAGAGCGTCGTGTCGGGAAGCGTGTCGCCCGATCGCTACGTGGTCGCCAAGGGAACGCTCGCGCTCGTGACCCGCGAGATCAAGCCAAAGGAGCTGACGATCGAGCCTGCTCCCGACGGCGGAACGGCCACCCGCGAGCTGAGCGGTGACGAAGCCCTCGAACCGGTGCTCGACGATGACGAGGTGCGCACGCTGGCCGAGCTTGCGGTGCGCATTGAAGGCCACTACACGGCGCCACAGGACACCGAGTGGGCATTCGACGAGGACGGAGCCGTCTGGATGCTGCAGTCGCGGCCCGTCACGTCGGCGGGCGGCGCCCCCATGGACGGCGGGCATCCGCCCGGCGAGCCGCTCGTGCGCGGGTTGGGGGCAGCTCCGGGGAGCGGAAGCGGCCGAGTCCGAGTGCTGCGCTCGCTGGCCGACGCCGGCGACCTGGGCGAAGGCGACGTGCTCGTGACTCACATGACGGCCCCCGACTGGGTTCCGCTCATGCGGCGGGCCGCGGCGATCGTCACGGACTCGGGCGGGATGACCTGCCACGCGGCGATCGTGTCCCGCGAGCTGGGACTGCCTTGTGTCGTCGGGACGGGCGACGCGACCTCCAAGCTGCGGGACGGCGAGCTCGTGACGGTCGACGCCACGCACGGGACCGTGCTGAGCGGGGTGGCGCAAGCCGAGGCCCATCCGGCGGCCGCGTCGGTAAGCGCAAACGGCGCCGCACCCGCCCGAGCCACGACCGCGACCAAGCTACTGGTGAACCTGTCGGAGCCGTCCCAGGTGGAGCGGGCAGCGGCGCTCGACGTCGAGGGCGTCGGGCTCTTGCGCGCCGAGATGATGGTCATCGAGGCGCTCGAGGGGATGCACCCTCGGCTGCTCATCGAGCAGGGGCGGACCGAGGAGTTCATCGGCCGAATGGCGGACGGGCTGATCGCGTTCGCGTCCGGGTTCGCGCCGCGGCCGGTGACCTACCGCACGATCGACTTCCGGACCAACGAGTTCCGGGGCCTCGAGGGCGGCGAGCGCTTCGAGCCCGAGGAGGCCAACCCGATGATCGGCTTCCGCGGCGCACTCAGGTACACGCGCGACGCCGAGGTCTTCCAGCTCGAGCTGGAGGCGATCCGGCGTGTGTGGGAGGCCGGGCACACGAACTTCCACGTGATGCTGCCCTTCGTCCGCACAGCGCACGAGCTCGAGCGTTGCCGCCAGCTCATGCAGGATTCGGGGCTGCTGGACCAGCCGGCCTTCGAGCTCTGGGTGATGGCTGAGGTGCCGTCGGTGCTCTTCAACCTCGAGCGCTATGCGGCGCTCGGCGTGGCGGGCATCTCGATCGGATCGAACGACCTGACGCAGCTGATGCTCGGGGCCGACCGCGACTCCGAGGTCGTGGCCGAAGTGTTCGACGAGCGCGATCCGGCGGTGGCCGACTACCTGCGCCAGCTCATCCCGCGCGCGCGCTCGCTCGGCCTCCAGACGTCGATCTGCGGCCAGGCGCCATCGGTCTACCCGGAGTACGCGGAACTGCTCGTGCGCGCCGGCATCGACGCCATCTCGGTGAACATGGACGTCGTGGACCGCACGCGCCAGCTGGTGGCCGCGGCGGAGCAGCGCGTGCTGCTGGAGGCCGCGCGCACGACATGACCAGCGGCCAACACGAGGGAGTTCCAATGCAGAGCAACCAGTCAGTGCTACGGGCCTCGCCGGGCGATCGCCTCGTGATCCGAGGGCATCACGTCGGTGAGCTGCCGCGCGACGCCGAGGTCCTCGAGGTCCTGGGCGAGAACGGCTCGCCGCCGTTCCTCGTGCGCTGGGAGGACGACGGGCGCGTGAGCCGCTTCTACCCGAGCTCGGACGCCTACGTCGAGCACTTCAAGCACAAGTCTCGGTAGCTCCCCGGGTCATGGGCCTCGGGTTGGCGATTGCGTTCGCCTTGGCGTTCGCGCTGATGAACGGCTTCCACGATGCCGCGAACGCCATCGCCACGCTCGTTGCCACGCGGGGTGCGCGCCCGGGCCAGGCCATCGTCCTGTCGGCGGTCTTCAGCATCATTGGCGCCCTCGTCATCGGAACAGCGGTGGCGGACACGATCGCTGGGATCGTGACCGTCTCCCCGTCGGAGGCGGTCGCGGTGATCGGCTCCGGCCTCTTTGGCGCGGTGGTGTGGAGCCTCTTGACGTGGTGGCGCGGGCTGCCGTCGAGTTCGGGTCACGCGTTGGTGGGAGGGCTTGTGGGGGCCGCTGTCGCGACCGCCGGCATCCACGCGGTGAATTGGGGCGGGCTGGACGGCTGGCGTCCGGTGGGCGTGTTCGGAGTGCTCATTGCCCTGGCGGTGTCGCCGGTGCTCGGCCTTGGGTTCGGTTTCGGCTTCAGGCGCCTCAACCAGCTCATGGTGCGTCGGGCGACCCGTCGCATCGGCTCTCCGATCCGTGGTGGCGAATGGGTGATGTCGGCCGGCCTCTCGCTGAGCCTCGGTGCCAATGACGCTCAGAAGAGCATGGGCGTGATCGCGGCGCTGCTGCTGGCCACCGGGCATCTCGACTCGTTCTCGGTGCCGCTGTGGGTCAAGCTCTCGGCGGGCTTGATGCTGACGCTGGGCACCTCGCTCGGGGGCTGGCGGATCGTGCGCACCATCGGCCGCCGCATCATCCACCTGGCTCCGCTCGACGGGTTCGCGAGCCAGAGCGCGTCGACGGCAGTGATCCTCGGCGCCTCCTTCGCGGGCGCGCCCGTGTCGACCACGCAGGTGGTCGCTTCGTCGGTGATAGGTGTCGGCGGCGGGCGGCGGCGGTGGCGCCACGTGCGCTGGGCGGTGGTCCGCTCGATGGCCGTTGCCTGGCTGCTGACGTTGCCCGCCAGCGCTCTCCTCGGGGCTGGCACCGTACGCATCTGGGTCGGAGTCCAATGAGACTCCGCCGCTGGTTCCTGCCGGAGAACCCCGACGTACTCGGGATGCTCCAGGAACAGACCGATGTGACCGTCGAGGGCGTCGAGGCGCTCGTGGCGTGGGCCGGTGGAGAGTCCGAGGCGGCGGATCGGCTGCGTGCCTGCGAGCACCGCGCCGACGCGTGCAAGCGCCAGCTGCGTCAAGCCCTGAGCGTCGCCTTCAGCACTCCCCTCGAGCCCGAGGACCTGTTCGAGCTCTCGTCCGGCATCGACGAGCTCGTGAACGGCGCCAAGAACGCCGTGCGCGAGGCCGAGGTGATGCAAGCGGGTCCGGACGAGGCCATGGCCGAGATGGCCGCCGAGCTGGCGGAAGGCACGCGACACATCGCCGCCGCGTTCGGGGCGCTCGCTGCGGAGAGGAGCACCGATGCCACGGAGGCGGCGGACGCCGCGGTGTCGAGCCAGCGGCGGATCGAGAAGCTGTACAGGGCTGCGATGTCGGCGCTCGTGGACACGGACGACCTGCGCGAGGTCGCGGCGAAGCGCGAGCTCTACCGGCGGCTCTCGCGCACGAGCGACGAGCTGGTGCGAGTGGCCGAACGCGTCTGGTACGCGGTGCTGAAGCAGAGTTAGCGACCGAGCGTGGCCACGAGCCATCGACCCCCCACGCTGGCCTGGTCGGCGGCCGCCCCGCCCGCGCAGGTTCTGGACCGGCTCGGCTCGACGCCCGGCGGGCTCTCGACCGCCGAGGCTCAGTCGCGCCTGGCGGCGGTCGGGCCTAACGCGCTGCGCAGCCACGGCGCGCGGCCGTTCAGGGTCCTGCTGCGCCAGCTGCGCAACCCGTTGTTGATCCTCTTGGTTGCGGCCGCCCTCACCTCGGCGTTCGTCGGGGAGGGCACCGACGCCGCGATCATCCTGGCGATCATCGGGCTCAGCGTCGGACTCGGGTTCTTCAACGAGTACCGATCGGAGCGCGCCGTCGAGGCGCTGCACTCCCAGCTGCGGCACACCGCGCTCGCTCTTCGCGACAGCGAGGCCGCGCCGGTCGACGTGACAAGGCTCGTCCCAGGCGACGTCGTGCGGCTCGGAGTGGGCGATGTCGTGCCAGCGGACCTGCGGCTGCTCGATGTGAATGGCCTCGAGTGCGACGAGGCGGTCCTGACCGGCGAGTCCCTGCCGGCGGAGAAGAGCGCCGACGCATGCGAAAGGCCCGAGTCGCCTCTCGACCTGAGCTCGTGTGCGTTCATGGGCACGGTGGTCCGCGAGGGCGACGCCACGGGCGTCGTGGTTCAAACCGGCGCCGCAACCGAGTTCGGCGCCATCGCACTCCGGCTCGGCGACCGCCAGCCCCGCACGTCATTTCAGCGCGGGCTGAGCGACTTCTCGCTCCTGCTCGTCCGGATCACGGCCCTGCTCGCGGGCTCGATCCTCGTCCTCAACCTCGCCCTCGGGCACTCGACCCTCGACTCTGTGCTGTTCGCGCTCGCGATCGCGGTCGGGCTCACGCCCCAGCTGCTGCCCGCGATCGTCACCGTCAGCCTCTCGACCGGCGCCAAGCGCCTGGCCGAGCAGTCGGTGGTGGTCAAGCGCCTTGTCAGCATCGAAGACCTCGGCAACATCGAGGTGCTGTTCACCGACAAGACCGGCACGCTGACGGAGGGCCGGATCGTGTTCGACGCCGCCCTCGACGCGGCCGGGAACGCGTCCGACGACGTGCTGCGTGCCGGCCTCCTCTGCAATGACGCCGTGCTCACCGACGGCAGCGTGGTCGGCGGCAACCAGCTCGACCGTGCGCTCTGGCAGGCGCCTCGCGCCGGCGAGCTGGGGCTCGACCACCAGGCTCGCATCGCTGACCTGCCGTTCGACTATCAACGCCGGCTCGCTTCGGTCCTGGTCGAAGCTGACGGCCGCCGCCGGGTGATCGTCAAGGGGGCGCCCGAGATCGTGCTCGACCGCTGTCAGGAGGTCGGAGCCGCCGCGCGGGCCGCGCTCGATCGCCAATTCGCCGGCGGGAGCCGCGTGATCGCGGTGGCCGAGCGCGACGTGCCGCGCGGGCAGTCGCAACTGGGGCCTGAGGATGAGCACGACCTCGGGCTGCTGGGCTTCCTCGCCTTCTTGGACAGGCCCAAGCAGGACGCCGCCGACGCGCTCGCCCGCCTGCGCCGGCTGGGCGTGGAGGTGAAGGTGATCACCGGCGACAACGACCGGGTCGCGCAGAAGGTGTGCGGCGAGCTCGGCCTCGACGTTCTCGGGACCATCAGCGGGAGCGAGCTCGCAGAGCTGAGCGACGCCGCCCTGGCCGAGGCGTTACCGCGCACGACGATCTTCGCCCGCGTTACTCCCGACCAGAAATCACGCGTCATCAAGGCACAGCGCCGGCTCGGGCAGACCGTGGGGTTCCTGGGTGACGGCGTGAACGACGCGGTCGCGCTGCATGACGCGGACGTGGGCATCTCGGTCGAGAGCGCCACCGACGTGGCCAAGGACGCGGCCGACATCGTGCTGCTCGAGAAGGACCTCGGCATCCTCGCCGGCGGCGTGGTCGAGGGACGGCGGATCTTCGCCAACACGATCAAGTACGTGCTGATGGGGACTTCGTCGAACTTCGGAAACATGTTCAGCGCGGGCGGAGCGTCCCTCTTCCTCAGCTTCCTCCCGATGCTGCCGACGCAGATCCTGCTCAACAACCTGCTCTACGACGTGAGCCAGATGACGATCCCGACCGACAACGTCGACGAGGAGCAGCTGCGGCGCCCGGCCCACTGGGACATCAAGCTCATCCGGCGTTTCATGACGTTCTTCGGGCCGATCAGCTCGATCTTCGACTTCGCCACGTTCGGGATCATGCTCTGGGTCTTCGACGCGCACGCGCCGCTGTTCCGGTCGGGCTGGTTCGTGGAGTCGCTCGCCACCCAGAGCCTGATCATCTTCGCGATTCGCACCCGCCGCGTGCCGTTCTTCCGCAGCCGGCCGAGCGTTCCGCTCACGGTGTCGACCCTGACGGTCGTGGCGGTCGGCGCCTTCCTCCCCTACTCCCCGTTCGCCGACACCCTGGGCTTCACTGCGCTGCCCGCGACATTCCTTGCCGTGCTCGTCGGAATGATCCTGCTCTACCTCGTGCTCGTCGAGCTCGGCAAGCGCCGCTTCTACGCCGTCACGACCCGCGGCATGCCGATCGCGCGCCCGCGTCCGCCCCGCCAGCGGCGGATCCACCACCGCGCGTCGCGCTGGAGCACACGTCACGGCCCGCGTGTACGCGCAATTCAGTAGTCACTACTGACGGCCGTGGTGTGGTTCGCTGATGACCGCCGCGGCCCGATACGGGACGCTTGCCCCGTGTTCGAGGTTCGAATACACGGGCGCGGCGGCCAGGGCGTCGTCACCGCCGCGGAACTCTTGTCGGTGGCCGCTTTTCTCGACGGCCGACACGCCCAGGCGTTCCCCAGCTTCGGCTCGGAGCGGACTGGGGCTCCGGTGGTTGCCTTCTGCCGGATCGGCGAGCGGACGATCCGCACGCGCGAGCCGATCGCCGAGCCGGACGCGTTGATCGTGCAGGACCCGACGCTGCTCCATCAGGTGGACGTCTTCGGCGGGCTCCGCGAGGACGGCTACATCCTGATCAACAGCGGCCGCGGCCTCGACGAACTCGGGCTCGGGGAGTTCGCTACGCGCTTCCGCCCCGAACGAATTCTCACCTTGCCGGCGAGCGAGCTCGCCCGTCGCCACCTGGGGCGCCCGCTACCGAACGCCGCCCTGCTCGGAGGCCTGGCAGCCCAGACGAGCGTCGTCAGCATCGAGTCGGTCGAGCGCGCGATTCGTGAGCGCTTCCGGGGCGCCGCCGGAGACGGCAACGCCGCAGCGGCACTCGAGGCCTTCGAGCTCGTGCGCGAGCACGCGGGAGAGCCTGCGCATGCTTGAGCAGATCGAGGGCTCCCGGGCGGTGGCCCGCACCGTCGCGCA
>DATBKS010000062.1:0-4052 GCA_036555755.1 Thermoleophilaceae bacterium | reverse complement strand
GATGCCGTCGCCGAGCGACGGGAACGGGACGTCCTTGTGCAGCAGCTTCGGGTAGCTGTAGGTGTAGATGTCGCCCAGCCAGAACAGGCCGAGGCCGAGGGCGAAGAACCACCACGGCAGCGCCGGCGTGGGCTTGTTGCGTCGCACTCCGACGATCACCGCCACCCCACCGGATAGGCCGAGCGCGTTGATCAGCGGCGCGCTCCCCTGGAACGGCGGAACCGCCCAGTAGAGGGCGGTCAGGAGAGCGCCGACCGCGAGGTACAGCTCCCAGGCGTGCGGGCGGCGGAGACTCAAGCCGCCGCCTCCTCGACGCTCGCCTCTGACTCCTCGCCGGCGCGGCGGAGCTCGCCGCGCTCGGCGAGGTCGTCGAGGGCTGCGAGCAACCTGTCCACCTGGGCGTCGGTGTTCGCGGCTGTCACCTGGACGCGGAAGCCCACTTCGGCCTTGGGAACGAGCGGGTAGGCCGCCAGGGTCACGTAGACGCCGTTGTTGAAGAGAAAACGCCCAACGTGATCGATCCGCCGATGGTCGCGGAGCGGGATTTCGACGATCGGAAAACCGGAGCGGTTGGGCGTCTCGACGCCGAGCTCATCCAGGTGGTCGAGCACGCGCATCGTGTGCGAGCAGAGCACCCGCCGCAGCTCGTCGCCGCGCGAGGCATTCACATCGAACCCCTTGAGCACGGCCGCGAGCGAGGCAACGGGTGACGGGCCGGAATACAGGTAAGGAGGCGCAGCGACCTTGAGCAGGTTCTTCACCTCGGTTGGGCAGGCGATGAATGCGAGTAGTGCGGAGTAAGCCTTGGAGAAGCCGCCGACGAGGACGAGGTTCTCGTAGGTCTCGTCGAAGTGGCGCACGACGCTGTTGCCCTTGCGGCCGTAGTGGCACGACTCGTCGGGGCTGCGCTCGCCGATGACGCCGAAGCCGTGGGCGTCGTCCACGTAGAGGAGCGCGCCATGCTTGCGGGCCACGGCGGCGAAGGCGCGGATGTCGGGCGCGTTGCCGGTCATGCTGTTCACGCCGTCCATGCACACGAGCCGCGCCGGGTCGCGCTCGGCGCTCAGGAGCTCGTCGAGGTGGTCGGGGTCCTCGAAGCGGAAGCGCTTGATCGCCGCGCCGCGGGCGCGGGCGATCTGGCAGCCGTCATAGATGGTCTTGTGCGCCCGCGCGTCGAGGAAGATCGTCCCCGAGGCCGCCAGCAGAGGAATCACGGACATGTGGATGTGCGTGATGGTCGGCAGCACGAGGCTGTCCTCGCACCCGAGCAGCCCGGTGAGCCGCTCCTCGATCTCCTCATACAACACCGGGCTGCCCAGTAGCCGCGACCAGCTTGGATGGATCCCCCACTCGTCGAGGTACGCCGGTATCGCCTCGATGATCTCCCGGTCCAGATCGAAGCCGAGGTAGTTGCAGGAGGCGAAGTCAGCGAGCCACTTGCTCCCGACGCGAATCATCCGCCCATCGATCTCGTCGATGACGGCGTCCATCATCGGATGCGAGCTGGTCAAGACCGACAGGTCATGACACGTCTCGAGCCAGTGATCCAGCCAGGGCCGGCCGTTGCTGATGCGGGGTGAGTCCACTGTTGAGCATCCCGTGCTGACGAGTGCGGAACACGAGTCCTCCGGCCCTATCGGTCTGACATCTGACGGGCTTTAGGGCTGCCGCCCCCTACCCCATGTGGCGTAGCGCCTGTTTAGTGGCGGAAAGCCTCCACTTCCTGGGGGCTTCGCTGCGCTAGCGGGGACGTCAGCGATTCGAGCGACTCGGTCTGTGCTTTCAGATCGCGCAGGAACAGCTGGCCCATGTCCTCCGTCATCCCGGCCCGGACGACCACGCGGAGCACCGCCAGGTCCTGCCGGTTCTCCGGGAACGTGTAGGCGGGCACGAGCCAGCCGCGCTCGCGCAGCCGCGCCGACACGTCGAACACCGTGTAGTTCTCCACCTCGGGCTTGGTGGTGAAGGCGAACACGGGCAGCTCGCTGCCGTCCGTGATCAGGTTGTACGGCCCGATCTCAGAGATCCCCTGCGCGAGCCGTTTGGCCACCTCGCGCGCTGCCCCCTGGACCACGCCGAAGCCCTCCATCCCCAGGCTGAGCAGCATGAAGTACTGCGCGATCACCTGGCTGCCCGGGCGCGAGAAGTTGAGGTTGAACGTCGGCATCTCGCCGCCGAGGTAGTTGACCTTGAAGACGAGGTCGTCGGGCAGTGACGCCCTGTCGCGCCAGATCGCCCAGCCCACCCCCGGATAAACGAGCCCGTACTTATGCCCTGAGGCGTTGATCGACTTCACGCGCGGTAGCCGGAAGTCCCACTCGAGGTCGGGGTCGAGGAACGGGGCGATGAAGCCGCCCGACGCAGCGTCCACGTGCACCGGCACGTCCGGCCCGTTCTCCTCGGCGAGACGGTCGAGCGCGCCGCAGATCTCCTTGACGGGCTCGTAGCTGCCGTCGAATGTCGAGCCGAGCACCGCCACCACGCCGATCGTGTTCTCGTCGACGTACTTCACGGTCTCCTCGGGGCTCAGGTGGAAGCGGTCGCCCTCCATAGGCACGAGCCGCGGCTCGATGTCCCAGTAGCGGCAGAACTTCTCCCAGCACACCTGCACGTTGATCCCGGTCACGAGATTGGGCCGGTCGGTGGCCTTGCCGCGCGCGCGCATCCGCTCGCGCCAGTTCCACTTGAGCGCCATGCCGCCGAGCATCGCTGCCTCGCTCGACCCGGTGGTGGAGGTGCCCGTGGCCGGGCAGTCCTCGGCCGCGTGCCAGAGGTGCGCGAGCATGTTCACGCAGTGGCTCTCGATGTCCGCGGTCTGCGGGTACTCGTCCTTGTCGACCATGTTCTTGTCCGCGGTGGCCTGCATCAGCTGCGCCGCGGCCGGCGGCATCCAGGTGCTCACGAAAGTGGCGAGGTTGAGGCGCGAGTTGCCGTCGAGGAACAGCTCGTTGGCGATCAGGTCGCTGGCGGCGTCGCCCAGCCCCTCCTCGGGGATCTTGTTGTGCGGGAGGCGGCCCAGCAGCTCATCGCTGACGAGCTGGGAGCGCCTCGAGGCTGTGGAGATCATTTCGCTGGGTCCTTTCTCATGAGTGGGCGATTCCGCGCGCGATCAGGACAAGCTGCACCCCGTCGATGCTCGCCCGGCTGAGGGTCAGCCTGCATCACCCTGTCGGGGTGACGGGCGGGCCGGCCGGTCAGCTGTCGACCAGGCGCCCCCTGCCGGGGCCGCCGCCCTCCCGCGGGCCCCGCCCGACGTTCGCGATCAGCAGGGAAACGACGGTAACCAGGTAGAGCTGGCCGAAGAGTTCCTCCACAACCGTGAGGGCGCGGCCGGCCTTGGTGGCGGGTGTCAGGTCGCCGAAGCCGGTTGTGGTGACGGTCGTGACGCTGAAGTAGGTGCGCTGGCTCTGGGTATCGGTGTTCGACTGCGCGAAGTAGGGCTCGTTCGAGATCTCGGCCACCGCCCCGATCGCGTAGGCGAACAGGAGCGCGAGCAGCAGATAGAGAGACAGCGCTCCGATCACCGCCTGGATCGTCACGCCACGCGTGCGCATCAGCCGAAATACGCCTGCGATCAGCGCAAGCAGCGCTAGGAGGGTCATAAGGCCCGTCAGGGTGAACGCCGCTCCCTTGGTGAGCGCTCCCGAGCCGACGAGCCCGGTCGAGACACCGAGCGTGAAGACCGCCAGGAAGATGCTCACCCGCCGGGTGTGCTTGGGAGCGCCGGAGGTGACCGCCACGATCAGCAGCATCGCTCCCACCAGCGCCACGCCGACCGCTCTCGAGAAGTTGCTGGCCGGCGCGACGATCGAGAAGATCAGCACCGTGAGGGTGACGATCAGCACGGCCCCGTAGCGGAACCCTGCCTCATCCATCTGATTGGGACGCCAGCGCTGCCCGGCCACGTGAGCGCTCAGAGAGCTGCTGAGGGTGTCGTCGTCGCCGCCGCCGTGTCGATCACGCTCTGACGCGACAGCGCTTCGCGATGCATCTTGCGGAGCTCGAAGGCGAACACGAGTTCCACCGTCCCCGCCACGATCGCCCAGATGCCG
>DATBKS010000061.1:0-47127 GCA_036555755.1 Thermoleophilaceae bacterium | reverse complement strand
CCGGCGGCGGTGGAGATGTCGATCGGGTTGAGCGGCGCCGCCAGCACCTCGATCAGCGTCTGGCCATCGGCCCGCGAGGGCTCGTCGACGTCGTTCACGACCGGCAGGCTGCCGATCTCCTCGATTACCGCGGCTCTCACTTGGGCGCCATGCGCAGCGCGCCGTCCAGCCGGATCGTCTCGCCGTTCAGCATCCCGTTTTCGGCGATCTGGCATGCGAGCTGCGCGTACTCCTCGGGTCGCCCGAGCCGCGGCGGGAACGGAACGGCGTCGCCCAGCGTCTTGCGGTGCTCCTCGGGCAGTCCTGCCAGCAGCGGGGTGTCGAAGATGCCCGGGGCGATCGTGCACACGCGGATGCCCATGCGTGAGAGGTCGCGCGCTGCCGGCAGCGTCATGCCCACCACGCCGCCCTTCGACGCCGAGTACGCCGCCTGGCCGATCTGGCCGTCGAAGGCCGCCACCGACGCGGTCATCACCACAGCCCCGCGCTCGCCGTCGTCGTCCGGTTCGCCGGCGGCCATCGCCGCGGCGCAGTGCCGTAGCACGTTGAAGGTTCCGATCAGGTTCACGCGGATCACCGTCTCGAAGGGCTGAAGCTGCGCCGGCCCGTTGCGAGTCACGGTGCGCTCTGCCCAACCAATGCCCGCGCACGACGCCGCGAAACGCAGGCCGTCGAACGTCTCGACGGTCGCTGAAACGGCGGCCTCCACGTCGGCCTCGTTCGTCACATCGGCCTTGAACGAAACCGTGTCGCCGCCCAGCTCGTCCGCCAGGGCGGCAGCCTTGTCGCCGTCGAGGTCGACGATCGCCACGCGCGCGCCGCGCTCGGTCAATAGCCGCGCCGTCGCAGCGCCGAGTCCGGATGCACCGCCGGCTACGAGGGCGGGTGTGCCGTCGAGCTTCACCGGCGGGAAGGTATCGGTTGACCTGCGACCTGCGACCTGCGACCTGCGACCTAAGCCGGCTTCGCCAGCGTCAGACCGAACATCCCGTCCGTGAAGAAGGACTCGAGCTCCATGCCCGCGCCGGCGAGCTCCTCCTCGATCCGCTCCACGGTGAACTTCGTGCTGATCTCGGTGCGGATCTCCTCGCCGTCGGCCAGCTCGAGGTCCAGATCGGCGGCCTCGATGCGTACCTGCTGCGCGCCGTTCGCCCGCAGCCGCAGCTCCATCCAGGAGTCCGTCTCGTTCCAGAAGGCCACGTGCTCGAAGCTGTCGACGTCGAAGTCCGCGTCCAGCTCGCGGTTGATCGCGTGCAGCATGTTGAGGTTGAACTCCGCCGTCACTCCCTGCGAGTCGTTGTAGGCGGCCTCGAGCGTCGCGACGTCCTTCACGAGGTCCATGCCGAGCACGAGCCGTCCGTCGTCGCCGAGCAGCCCGCGCAGGTCGCGCATGAACGCCGCGCGCGTGTCGGGGTAGAAGTTGCCGATCGTCCCGCCGAGGAAGGCCACGAGCCGCTGTCGGCCCTCGGGCACGTGCTCGAGGTGCTGTTCGAAGTCGCCCACCACTCCGTGCACCGTCAGCCCGGGGTACATCTCCACGAGCTCCTCGGCGCAGCGCTCCACCACCCACTCGGACACATCCATCGGGAGGTAGCGGTCGAGCGTCCCCGCGCCCGCCATCGCGAACAGCAGGGCGCGCGTCTTCGACGCCGTCCCGGAGCCCAGCTCGAGCAGCTCCCGCGCGCCGGTCACCTCCACGATCTCCGGCGCGCGGCGGTTGAGCAGCGCCCGCTCACAGCGCGTGGGGTAGTACTCGGGCAGCGACGTGATCTGGTCGAAGAGGTCGGAGCCGCGGTCGTCGTAGAAGTACTTGGGCGGCAGCTGCTTGAGGCCCTTGCGGGTCAGCCCGGCGCGCACGTCCCCCGCCATCGACTCGAGCGACGACCCGTCCAGGTAGCAGTCGATCGTCACGTCGGCGACGGCCATCATGCGGCGCACCTGAAGCCGGCGAAGATCTGGCGCCGGATCGGGTAGTCCCAGTTGCGGAAGGTGGCCCGCGCGCAGCTCGGCCGCGTGGCCCAGGAGCCGCCGCGGAGCACCTTGTACTCGCTGCCGAAGAAGATCTCGGAGTACTCGCCGTACGGGAAGGCGCTGAAGCCGGGGTAGCCGGTGAAGTCGCTAGCCGTCCACTCCCAGGCGTCGCCCGTCATGCCAAGCACGCCGTAGGGCGAGGCGCCCGCAGGGTAGGAACCCACGCGCGCGGGCCCGAAGGCGGTCTGGTCGAGGTTGGCGTGTCGCACGCCCGGCTTCTGGTCGCCCCACGGGTATGTGCGCTGCTCGCCTGCGGCGTCGTCCCAGGACGCGGCCTTCTCCCACTCGGCCTCGGTCGGCAGGCGCTTGCCGCGCGAGCGCGCGAAGGCGTCGGCCTCGTACCAGGACACGTGCATCACCGGCCGGGCGGGATCGATCGGGGCGATGTAGTCGAACGCGCGCACCTCGCCGTCGGCGGTCCAGAACTGAGGCAACTCGACCGCCTCGGCCTCGCGCCACGCCCAACCCTCCGCGGACCACCACTCACGTCGGCGGTAGCCGCCCTCTTCCACGAAGTCCATGTACTCGCCGTTGGTTACCGGCAGCCGATCGAGCTCAAACCCTGGAATGTCGACCTCGTGAACGGGGCGCTCGTTGTCGTACGCGAAGCCCGCCGGGTCGAAGCCGAGCAAGCACGGGCCACCATCCACGCGCACCATGTCCGGTCCGCGCAGGCCGGGCGGCGGCGCCGGCAGCGGCCGCCCGCGCGGCTTGAAGACGCCCGGAGCGGCGAGGTTGAGCGTCTGCAGCATCGTCTCGTTGTGCTGATGCTCGTGCTGGACGAGCATCTCCCAGACGAAGCCGTTCGCGGTGAGGCGGCCTGCGCCGTCGGAGAGGTCGGAGCGCTCGAGCACCTCGAGGGCACGACTGCGGACCGCAGCCATGTACTCGAGCGCCGCCGCGTGCTCGAGATACGCGAGCTCGCCGCGGTCGGCCCGCGGCGTCAGCGTCGCGTCGTAGACGTCGGCGAGGTCGGCGCGCAGCGGCTCGAGGCGGCCCGCCTGCTGGCAGAGCCAGAGGTCTTCGAACGCCGCGATGTGCCCGAGGTCCCACACCAGTGGGCTGAGCAAAGTGCTGTGCACACGCCCGATGTCCTCGGCGGAAACCGGCTCGACAAGCCAGAAAGTCCGCTTCCGCGCCTCCTCGAGCGCACTCGCATAATGCTCCTTGAGCAGGCGCTCGGCCCCTCCGGGGGGCGCTGTTTGCGTTAGTCGAGGACGCACAGCGGGGGTCGTAAAGAGAGTAGGAAACTCTGAAAGAGAGTCCGTTAACGGTCTGTTTCGTTACAAGACGCTTCTCGGATCACGATCCTGCCCGGGGCGGCCTAGCGGAAACCGCCCCTGACAGGACCGCGAGCGCTACTCGCTTACGCGCTCGATGAGGAACGCCACGCGCACGTGCGCGCGCCACTCGTCGAGGTTCTCGCCGCGCAGGCCCGTGGACACCACGTCCACCGCCTTGATGTTGCGGAGCGTCTGCTTCGCGTCGTTCAGGGCGGCCTGCACGGCCGCGTCGGAACTCTCGCTCGAGCTCCCTACCAGCTCGATGATCTTCACGACGGCCATGGCTCTCCTCTCGTCGGAACTGCCGCTGTTCCGGGCACCCTATCCCCGTCGAGGAAGCTGAGGTAGGGTCAGCGGGGCGTGGGGTTTCCCTCTCCTTTGCTGCTGGAACGGGCCGTCCCGGCGAGGGTTGTGCTCGGTCTCGTGGTGCCCTCCGCGTTCGGCTTCGTCACGGGCATCGCGCTCAACGAGTCGAAGGCCCTCTACATCGTCCTGATCATCGTCGCGGCGATCGGCGGCGTGCTCGCCGGCTTCGAGATGTACGGGTCGGGCCAGGGGGCGGTGCGCGGGGTGATCGGCGGCACGCTGTTCGGCGGCTTCGTCCTGATCGGCCACGCGCTGATCGGCGGCGACGCCACGGTCAAGCTGCCCGACCCCGAGATCGTCTACCTGCTCTTCACGATCGTCCCGGGCGCGGCGCTCGGGGCGTGGGGCGGCCGCCTTCGCTACGAGTTCGAGGAGCGCGACGAGGGCGCGCCCGCGCCGTTCGACCTGAGCCGCATCGGCTACGGCGAGTTCGTCGGCTTCGCCGGCTCGATCGTGTTGTTCGGCTCGCTGTTCCTGCCCTGGTTCGGCACGAGCTGCAGCTCGCCGGGACACCCCGCGGGCTGTAACCCCAACTCGACGCTGCACGGCGCCGTGGGCACCTTCACCGCCTGGGAGACCTTCGCCAAGCTCGACGTGCTGCTCACGCTCGCCTGCCTCGCGCCGTTCATCCTCGCCTGGATCGTGATCCGCGGGCACGCGCTCACGTGGCGGCCCGGCGAAGTGACGATGATCGTCGGCATGGTGGCCGTCGTGCTCATCCTGCTGAACGGCATCATCCTGGGCAAGCCGGGCACCGATCCAGTGGACATCTCGCTGAAGATCGGTTGGTTCGTGGGGCTCCTCGGGGCGCTCGGCATCCTGGTCGGCGGGATGGTCCGCCAGGCGGTGGGAGGGCGTACGAGAAAGCCGCCGGGGGTAATCTGACCCGTCGGGATGACTCACAGCACACAGATCACCGAAGACCCGATGGCCGCCGGCCGGCCCGACCGCAACCTCGCCCTGGAGCTCGTCCGCGTGACCGAAGCCGCCGCCCTCGCCGCCGCCCGCTGGGTCGGCATGGGGGAGAAGGAAGCGGCCGACCAGGCCGCCGTCGACGCGATGCGCCTCGTGCTCGACACCGTGCGCATGGACGGCCTCGTCGTGATCGGCGAGGGCGAGAAGGACGAGGCGCCGATGCTCTACAACGGCGAGCAGATCGGCGACGGCTCGCCGCCCGAGGTGGACATCGCCGTGGACCCGCTCGAGGGCACGCGCCTCACGGCGCTCGGCTTTCCGAGCGCGCTTGCGGTGATCGCCATGTCCGAGCGCGGCACGATGTTCGATCCCGGCCCTTGCGTCTATATGGAGAAGATGGCCGGGTCGGAGGAGATCGCGGACCTGCTCGACCTCGACCGTCCGCTGCCTGAGACGCTCAAGCTGATCGCCGAACGCAAGAAGACGGACATCCGCGACGTGATGGTTGTGATGCTCGACCGCGAGCGGCACGAGGACGCGGTCAAGCAGATCCGCGGCGCCGGCGCGCGCATCCGCTTCATTACAGACGGCGACGTCTCGGCCGCCCTGCTGGCCGTGAGCGAGCGCACTCCTGTCGACCTCCTGTGGGGGATCGGCGGTACGCCGGAGGGCGTGATCTCGGCCGCGGCGATCAAGTGCATCGGCGGCCAGATCGTCGGCCGCCTCTGGCCGCGCAACGACGACGAGCGCAAGGCCGCGGTCGACGCCGGCTACGACCTCACCGAGATCCTCGACCGCGACCGCCTTGTGGCCGGCAACGACGTCTTCTTCGCCGCCACCGGTGTCACAGACGGCGACGTGCTCGAGGGCGTGCGCTACCCGGGCTCCCGCGGAGCAACCACGGAGTCGCTCGTCATGCGCTCGCGCAGCGGAACGGTACGCAGGGTGCACGCGACCCATGACCGCGCGAAGCTCAGAGAGATAACTGGGGAGCGATACGGCTGAACCAGTTGCCAGTTCCCAGTTGCCAGTTGCCAGAACTGGCTACTGGCTACTGGCGACTGGCAACTTCTTCACGCTCCGGCGCCCGGAGCGCCCCAACGACCGACGGCTCCAAGTCAAGCCGCGCCAGCGATCGCAGGAACGCGTTCGTGACGATCACGTGGATTTTGAGTTGGGTGTAGCGGTAGATATGGCGGCCGAACTTCCAGAACCAGCCCCACCCGGCCAGCATCGGGTAGAAGCTCGCGACCTCGGATGTGACCCGGATCGTGGTGAAGTCGTCCGCGGTCGTGGTCGGGTCGTCCGGTAGAAGCGACTCCGGCGGGCGCCGCACGCTGATCCGCAGCCAGCCCTTGCCACGGCCGGGAGGCGCGACGAGCAGCCCGCGGTCGATCCGCCAGGTGACGATTCCGCAGTCCGAGCTTGCCTCGTACTCGGGCGCGTAGAAGCGCAGCAGCGTGAGCGGGCGGCCGAGGAACACCACGGCTCGCGACTCCGGCGTGTAGAGCACGCGCAGCATTCCAAGGGAGACGCGCGTGAGGAAGCGCCAGTAGGTGCGCGCGAGCATCTCGAGGTGCTCGGGCGTCCAGAGTGGGTCGAGCTCAGAGCGCGGCACGGTCACGTCGGCGCTCTGGCGGGTGGTCACTGGCCCTCCGGCTACGGACTCCGATTCCGGCTCGTCGACGATGTGCACGCGGTTGCGCGCCTCGCGCCTGCGGGCGATTTCCCCCCTCGGGTCCTTCCGCGCCACTGTCCGAAAGGTAACCAACCCGAGCGGCTCAGTAGAGCAACTCGATCGCCACGCGCTCGCCCGCGGCGATGCTGCCCTCGCCGGCCTCGACGATCGCGAATGCGTCGGCGCCCACCATCGAGGTGAGCACGTGGGAGCTCTGGTTGTTCTTCGTTGGTGTCACGTGCCAGCCGTCGTCCTCCGCGCGCAGCCGGCAGCGCACCACCTCGTCGCGGTTCTCGTTGCGCTCGAGCGGCTCGTCCAGCACCGCGATCACCCGCGTGTCGTCGGCCCGTGCGCCCGCCAGGATGCGCAGCGCCGGCCGGGCGAACAGGTGGAAGGTGACCATCGCGGACACCGGGTTCCCGGGAAGCCCGAAGACGAGCCGCTGTCCCCTCGTGCCAAACCAGGTGGGCTTGCCGGGCTTGAGCGCCACGCGCCAGAAGTTCTCCTCCACGCCCAGGTCGGCCAGCGCGGGCTTCACGTGGTCGTGCGGCCCCACCGACACGCCGCCGGACACGCACACCACATCCGCCGCGTCGAGCGCGGAGCGCAGCGCCGCGGTGGTGTCCTCGAGGTTGTCCGGCACGATCGCGTTCGTCACTACCCGCGCGCCCGCGCGCTCCGCCTGGGCGGTCATCGCGATCGCGTTCGAGTTGCGGATCTGGCCGGGGCCGAGCGGCTGTCCCGGCTCGACCAGCTCGTCGCCAGTCACCAGCACCGCCACACGCGGCCGCGCGCCGCACAGCAGGGTCGCGTGGCCGAGCGACGCTGCCACCGCCAGCTCCGCCGGCCCGAGCGTCGCACCCGCGCGCAGCACGTCATCGCCCCGCCGCACGTCGTCGCCGGCGCGCCGGACGTTGGCGCCGACCTTCGTCTCCGGCACGGTCACCCGGCCGTCGTTTACCTCAACGCGCTCCACCGGCACGACGGCGTCGGCCCCCTCGGGAATCTGCGCCCCGGTGGAGATCACTATCGCCTGGCCGCCGCCCAGGGTGCGCTCGGCGGGATGGCCGGCGCTCGACTCGTCCACCACCTCGAGCTCTCCGGCGGGCCCTGCGATCACGGCGTAGCCATCCATCGCCGACGAGTCGAACGGCGGCAGGTCCTCGGCCGCCGACAAGTCCTCCGTCAGTACGCGGCCGAGCGCCTCGCGCAGCGGCACCTCCTCGCTGCCGAGCGGCTGCACGGCAGCGAGCACGCGCTCGCGCGCGGTGGCGATATCGATCAGATCGCCGGCCACGCGCCGACTGTACTGAGAACCAGGCGGCCTGCTGCTAGCCGAGCTCGGGATAGAGCGGCGTGACCGCTGCGGGCCTGCCCTGCCGCTCGAAGCGCGAGCGGTCGAGAGTCGCCTCGGACATGCGGTAGAGCCGCTCGTTGGCCACGCTCAGAAGCTGGTCCGCCAACTCGCCGTCGACCGGGCACGAGGCGCGTCCCGCCGCGGGCAGACGGCCCTGGCAGCCGGCGGCGCTCCACGCGTGGGCGCGCAGGCGGTCGACCGCCACGTCGGCCTCGCGCGGGCGGACTCCCGGCAGGATCGCGGCGATGATGCCTCCGCCGCCGTCGACCACGACCGTGTCCTCCTCGGTCGCCCGCGACAGCGCCTCGGTCCACGCCGCGCGGTTGTCGCTCGGGGCGGCGAGCAGCGCCAGCGTGAACGGCATGCCCATGGTGCGGTGGCGCTGGATCGCGTTGTCGAGCGCGTCGCGCAGCTCGAAGCCCTCGTCGCGCTCCGCCGCCGTGCCGCCGCTCAGCTCGTGCACGGCCGCGTCGAACAGCTCCTCGAGCTCGCGCAGCCGTTCGCTCAGCGGACGCTCCGCAAGTTGTCCCACGCTCGACCGCTCGACCTCCATGCCGAGCCATCTGCGCAGCACGGCGTCGCGTCGTTTTGCGAGTGCGGTCGACACATCGACCGCTCCTACTGATCCTGGTACGGTTGCCACGTCAGGCCGCAATTCGTGGCCGAGCCCTCCATTTCCTTCAGATTGGGCCAGAGCTGAGCGACTGAAATAGTCGTTGCGGATTTCTGCGCGGTGCTTGCGGGCTTGCGGAGGGTCGGGTTAGCATCGATCCAGGCCCTATCAAGGACGATTTCTGTGCCTGACCCACCTGTACGCCGCCTACACGCAGTGTTAGACGCCCCACTCGCGCGTCTCGAAGCCGCGCGGGACGAACTCGCCAAGGCGTGGCTCCTTCGCGTGCTCGAACGCGCCCCCCTCAGCGACATCGAGCGCATCCCGACCGAGCGCATCGTGCGCGAGCTGCCGGACCTGATCAGCGACATCGTGCGCGCCGTCTCGCGCAGCGCCGCCGGCTCGCCCGGCGACCTCCTGAGCGCCGACGCCGAGGAGCGCGCCAGCCGCCTCGCCAGCCTCTCCGGACGCGACCCACACGCGCCCGCCGACCTCGCGCGCGACATCGCCTCGCTCCACTCGGTGATGATCGCCGCGCTCGGCAAGGAGCTTCAGGGCGAGGAGGCACGCGTGCTGATCGACGCCGCCGACCGCTTCGCCACCGTCTTCGGCGCGATCCAGGCGGCCGCCGCCGAGGAGCTCGTCAAGGAGCGCTCCCGCGAGCTCGAGTGGCTCGCCAACACCGATGCGCTCACAGGCCTCTACAACCTCCGCTACCTCCAGCAGCACATCCGCCACCTGGTGGGGATCCAGCAGCGCTACGGCCACGCCTTCGCGGTCCTCGTGCTCGACATCAACGGGCTGAAGCGGATCAACGACGCCTTCGGCCACGCCGCCGGCGACCGGATGCTGATGGGCGTGGCCGCCGCGGTGCGCGCCACCGTCCGCACGATCGACACGCCGGTGCGAATGGGCGGCGACGAGTTCTGCGTGCTCGCTCCCCAGCAGACCGCGTCGGGCGCGAAGATCCTCGCCTACCGCGTGGCCGCGGCCGTCGAGCAGATAGAGACGCCGGACCAGTCACCTGTGGGAGTCGCAATCGGCGTCGTGGCCTGCCCGCAGCACGGCACGGATCCCGACCGCCTGCTCGAGCTGGCCGACGCCGCGATGTACCGCGCCAAGGCCGGCGGCGAACGCGTCGAGATGGCCGACGTAGACGCGCCCCAGGCCGAAGACGGCCGTAGTAAGAGCTCTTAGCTCCTAGGAACCAGGAACTACTCGATAAGCCCGCTGCGGATGCCGATGGCAACCGCCTGCGTGCGCGTGCCCGCCTGAAGCTTGGCGAGGATGCGCTTCGTGTGGGTGCGCACCGTCTCGGTAGAGAGGCCGAGCTGGTTGGCCACCTCTTCCGTGTGCATCCCGTCGGCGAGCATCTGGAGGATCTCGCGCTGGCGGGCCGTGAGGGTGCGCTCGCCCTCCTCGAGCAAGAGCGACGAGGACAGCGCCGGGTCGACGTAGAACTCGCCGCTCCGCGCCGCCTGGATCGCGCGGATCAGGTCCTCGGGCGGGGAGTCCTTGCGCACGTAGCCCTTGACGCCCGCCTTGAGCGCCTCGGCCAGCATGCGCGGCCCGCCGTCGGCGGTAAACACCACGATCGGGGAGCCGAGCCGGTCCTGAAGCGACGACACCGTGTCCTGCACGTCGCCGCTGACGCGCCGCAGATCGATCACCACGACGTCAGGGCTGCGGCCGCTCGCCTCGGCGATCGCGGCGTCCGGCGTATCCGCCGTTGAGACCTCCACGCCGTCGAGCTCGCGCTCCAAAAGGGCACGGATTCCTTGGCGAACGACCGGATGGTCGTCAACCACCAGGCAGCGAAGGGCGCTCACAGCGGTGGACGGCATTGGGGACGCACGATACTCCGAACCGGGGACGTACTCAAAGAGCTGGGGGTTGGAGTGAAAGGTCCAGGGGTGCAGCCCCGATGCGGCTCGTGACCTTCATTCCGAGCTGCTTTGCCGTTGCCGACGTCAGGTCCCACGAGGCGTGGTGGGCGAACGGGCCGCGGTCGATCACCGGCACCACGATCGTGTGGCCGCGGTAGGAGAGCTGCACCTGAGTGCCGCACGGAAGCTTCTTGTGCGCGACGCCGAGCATCGTGCGAGTGAGGCGCTTGCCGCACGCGGTCTTCCTGCCGTAGAAGCCGGGCCCGTACCAGGTGGCGGTCGAAGGCTTGTAGACGACGACCGTGCGCGGGGCGGAGGAACTCGGCGCGTCGGAGGCCGCCGAGGCGCTCGCCAGCACGCCGCGGAGCTCGAACTGGCCCGACCCCTGCGGACGCCAGCTCGTGTCGAAGCTGCCGTCGTTCGCTACCGCCACCGAGGCCACCGAGGCCCACGGGTCAGAGCCCTGGCGCGTCTCGAGCGTTACGGTCTGGCCCGCGGCGTTTTTGTCGGTACCCGCGACGTGAAGCGTCTTGCCGAGGAACACGGTGTGCCGCGCGCTCAGCGCGAAGGCGGGATCGACAGGGCCGTCGGCGGCGGGCGGGGGCGGCGCGGTGCCGCCGTTCCCGGCCAGCGCGCTCGCGGGCAGCACAAAGATTGCGCTGAGGAACGCGATGGTGAGCCCGCGGATGGCGATGCGTACGTTCATCTGGTCGTCGCGCCGGCGGGGTGAGCTGTCGGGCTCGCGCGAGTTGCGCTAGGGAAGCGGCAATGCGTCCCATTCGCCCCGGCCGGAACTTGTCCGGCGTTGGTTCCCCCACTCGCCCGATCTCGTCGGACGATTAGGCAGCGCGCGCACTATACAGCGATTACGGGCCGCTGACGACAGGGTCAGGCGGGGCTATTTCTCGACCTTCAGCTCGCCCGTGTCGTGGATCTCGAAGCGGGCCGCATTTATTACCGCGCCGCCGAGCATGATGATCGCCACCGCGTAGAACCAGATCAGGATGATGATCAGCAGGATCAGGCTCGCGCGGATCCTCGCGATCGACGAGATATTCGTGAGATATGCAGGGAAGGCGTTGTCGATGGCGCCGATCGCCAGCGTGGCGGCCAGGGCGCCCGGCCAGATCGCACGCCACGGGACGAGGCGGTTCGGGACGCTCCAGTAGATGACGCAGAGGATCGCGAACAGGATCAGCAGGCCCGCGATCAGGCTGACGACGAAGATCAGCGTGTGGACGGTGGAGAGACCGAAGGGAAGGTTCTCCGCGCCGCCGATCAGGATCGACTGGAGCGTGGGAACGAGAACCGTGGCGGCCATGAACAGCAGGACCACGACGAGCATCACGAGGGCGAAGCGCTTCTGCTCCACCCAGGTACGGCAGCGCACGTGGTAGATGCGGCAGAAGGCGGTGTCGAGCGCGCCCCAGAACGACGAGCCGATCCAGATGCTCGTTACGAGCGCGCCGATCCCGAGCCCGGCGGATGAGCGGCGCACGCTGTTGAGGAGGCTGTTGAGGTCCTGCTCCTTGATGTTGGGGAACAGGTGCCGCAGGTCCTTGAGCACGCTCGCCTCGAGCGAGCCGGACTGCAGGATCTTGCCCGCGATGAAGAGGGCAAGCAGGGCGAGCGGGAAGATCGACGCCAGCAGGTTGTAGGCCACCATCGCCGACAGGCCGGTGAGGTTGTCGTGGTAGGCCTTCCAGTAGAAGTCGCGCAGCCCCTGCCAGAGGCTGCGTCTAATGCGCCGGACCGGCGCCACCGCTCACGGCCTGGGGAGGCGGCGCATGACCTCACCCGCCACCCTGCCGGCGACCTTGAGGCCCGTTAGAGCCACCGTCTCACCGGCCTTGAGGGCAATACCGACGGGGTCTGACGGCCGTTCGGGAGCGGGCGGGGGCGGGGGAGGAGGAGCGACCTTCGGCTTCGGGGCGGCGGCGGGCTTCGGCTTGGGCTTGGGCGTCGCCTTGGGCTTGGCCGTCGCCTTGGGCTTGGCGGCCTTGGGCTTCGCCTTCGCCGCGCTCGCACGCTTCTCGCTCCTCACGCCGGGGCGGGAGCGAGGCAGATTTCCGAGGATGCCGTCGTTCTCTTCGCTCATCGCAATTTTGTCGGCAAGGGTGACACCGAGGGAGGTCGGCACGATACTCTTGACGCGGCCGTCACGGAGCCTTTCCGGGTCGGACCGTAGAGACCTTCCGCCAGGGGCCGTAGTCGAGTTGGCGGTTCATAGCTTGAGGCCCGTGGGTAGCGGGTAAAAATGGTGAGTCCAAGCGCTCACAGTGCCGGGGATCGCGCGCGTTGATGTCGAGAAACATGCCTCTAGACTTCGATCTGCCTGCTTGAATGGGTTCGTACGCGCGTAGAGCCCACTGGAGAGACGAAAGAGACGTGAATGTCAGTAGCTGAACTTCAGGAACTCGAGGAGGTAAAGCTCCTCATCACGAAGGGCCAGGCCACCGGTGTGCTGACTTACGCCGAGGTGGCAACCGCTCTCGCAGAGGTGGACCTGGACGAGAGCGACATCGAGGACCTCCACGGATTCCTCGAACGATCGGAGATCGAGCTGGTCGAGGAGATCGATCAGCAGGTGCCCGCGGCGCAGGCGGAAGCCGAGCGCGACAGAGGCTCCGGACGCCGCCGCAAGGCGAAGACGCAGCTCGACCTGCGTCCGGACATGACCACCGACTCGCTCCAGCTGTTCCTGAAGGACATCGGCAAGGTCCGGCTGCTCACGGCGCAGGAAGAGGTAGATCTCGCCAAGCGCATCGAGCGCGGCGACCTCGACGCCAAGCAGAAGATGGTCGAGTCGAACCTTCGTCTCGTCGTCTCGATCGCCAAGAACTACCGCAACCAGGGGCTCCCGTTCCTCGACCTGATCCAGGAGGGAACGCTGGGCCTCGTGCGCGCCGCCGAGAAGTTCGACTACCGCAAGGGCTTCAAGTTCTCCACGTACGCCACCTGGTGGATCCGCCAGGCGATCGCCCGCGCGCTCGCTGACAAGGCGCGCACGATCCGCATCCCGGTGCACGTGGTCGAGAAGCTCAACAAGATCGGCCGCGCAGAGCGCAAGCTCGTCACGGAGCTGGGCCGCGAGCCCACGCCCGAGGAGATCGCCGAGGTCACGGGTATCGAGCCCGAGGAGGTCGACTCGATCAAGCGCTCGGCTCAGGCGCCGGTTTCGCTCGAGAAGCCTGTCGGCGACGAGGAAGAGTCCGAGTTCGGCCAGTTCATCGCCGACGAGCGGGCCGAGTCGCCGTACGAGCGCGCAGCGGAGATCCTCACCAAGGAGGCCCTACGCGAGGCGCTCGAGAACCTCTCGTACCGCGAGCGCCGCGTGCTCGAGCTTCGTTATGGGCTCGGCGGCGAGCATCCGCGCACACTCGACGAGGTGGGTCGCACGTTCAACGTCACGCGCGAGCGCATCCGCCAGATCGAGAACCAGTCGCTCAAGAAGCTTCAATCGCTCGCAGAGGCGCAGAAGCTTCGCGATGTCGCCTGATTAGTAGGCAGTAGGCAGATCGCCGGCTGCAGTTGGCAAAGCTGCCAACTGCCAACTGCCTACCGCCAACGAGGGGTTAAGGCCTCGTGCCGACCCGCCGATACCAGAGCCGATGTTCGATCTTCAGGCTGCCCTGCGCCGTGTGATCGAGACGGAGGGCTCGGACCTCCATCTCAAGGTGCCGTCCCGTCCGCTCATCCGTATTCACGGAATCCTCGAGCCGATCCCTGATTCGGAGCCGTTGAGCCCGGATGACACCGAGGCGGTGTTCAAGGAGATGCTCCACGAGGAGCTCAAGCTGAAGGAGTTCTCGGAGGAGTTCGAGGTCGACTACTCCTACGCGGTGCCGGGACTGGCCCGCTTCCGCGTCAACGCCTTCCGCCAGCGCGGAGTGATCTCGCTCGTCTGCCGAGCGATCCCGCACACGATCCGAACCGTCGAGGAGCTCAACCTCCCGCCCGTGATCTCCGAGCTGGCCATGGAGGAGCGCGGCATCATCCTCGTCACCGGCACCACCGGCTCGGGCAAGTCCACCACGCTCGCGGCGATGATCGACGAGATCAACCGCTCGCACTCCAAGCACGTGGTGACGATCGAGGATCCGATCGAGTTCCTCCACCGCGACAAGCTTTCGATCATCAACCAGCGCGAGGTCGGCAGCGACACCACGTCCTTCAAGCGCGCACTGCGCCGCGTCCTGCGGCAGGACCCGGACGTGATCCTCGTGGGCGAGATGCGAGACGAGGAGACGGTGAGCACCGCCCTCTCCGCGGCCGAGACCGGCCACCTCGTGTTCTCGACCCTCCACACCGTCGACGCGCCCGAGACGGTCAACCGAATCGTCGACTTCTTCCCGCCCCACCAGCAGCAGCAGGCGCGCGCGATGCTCGCCGGCACGCTCAAGGGCGTCATCTCGCAGCGCCTCGTCCGCACGCCGGACGGCAAGGGCCGCGTGGCCACCTGCGAGGTCCTGCGCATGACCGGCCGCGTGCGCGACATGATCATGAACCCGGCCGAGACCGGTCGCCTCACCGAGGTGATCTTCGAGGGCGAGTACTACGGCATGCAAACGTTCGACCAGGCGCTGCTCAAGCACGTGCAGGCCGGTCGCGTGTCGATGGAGGAGGCGCTGCGCGCCGCGACGCATCCGCACGACTTCAAGCTCCTCGTCTCCTCGGACGGCCAGCGCTCGACCTCGATCGAGAACGTCATCGCCGCCGCCGAAGAGGAGGACACCCCGGAGCCCCCCGGCGCCGACCGCCCCGAGTTCGCCGGCACCGGCCTCCCGGCCGAGTACCAGTAGCTAGCCGGCGCCCGCCGGCGCAAGCCCGAGCTGCCCGAGCAATTCCATTTGGTCGAAGTACACGCGGTGCTCCGCCACGAGCCCGTCCTCGATCGTGAAGCAGTCGGCGAAGTGCAGGTTCAGCGCCTTGCCGGTGGGCGGGATGTCGCCCTCCGGTGATGCCAGCGGCCCGGTGTGGGTGCCGGTATAGCGGCCCTGCACGACCACGTGGGGTCCTTCTTCGACCGCCGAATCGAGCTCGAGCCGGCCGTCCGGCACGGCTCGCTTGAAGGTCGCGTTGTACTCGCGCCAGGCCTCGATACCCACCATCTCTCCGACGGTCGGGTCGAAGGCGCGGACGTCGGGCTTGAACAGCGCTGTGGCGCCGTCGAAATCGTTCTCGTTGTAGCGCTCGTAGAAGCGCGTGATGACGTCGAGTGACTGTCCCATGAGCGCATCTTCTCCGGTTGACGCAAGTCCCGGCTAGGGCCAGAGTTGGTCTGAACGGTTTGGCTACTCCAAGGAGGCAGGGTTGAACAGCTCGCTGGCCGAGTTCAAGGAGACGCAGTCGCAGGATGCCTTCACGCTGCAGAACCCGCGGCTGCTCAAGGTGAGGCTCGAGGAGGTGACGATCCAGGCGCGGCTCGGATCGATGGTGGCCTACCAGGGCGACGTTCACTTCGAGCACGCCGGCAGCGGCGGCATGAAGCGGATGCTGAAGAAGATGGCCACCGGCGAGGGCGTCGACCTGATGAAGGTGTCGGGCAGCGGCGAGGTGTTCCTCGCGCTCCAGGCCGAGCACGTGCACCTGATCCCGCTGAACGACGAGGAGATCACCTGCAACGGCCAGAACGTCCTGGCGTTCGACGCCGGGATCGACTGGGACATCAAGTCGGTGGAGGGCCTCTCGGGCGTGTTCACCGGCGGCTTCTTCAACATCAAGCTGAAGGGGACAGGCACCGTGGCGGTCGTGTCCGACGGCCAGCCGGTGCTGCTCGAGACCGGCGGCGCGCCAACCTTCTGCGATCCGCAGGCGGCGATCGTGTGGTCGCAGGGTGTGACGAGCCAGGTGAAGACAGACGCGAGCCTCAAGAGCTTCGTGGGCTTCGGCTCCGGCGAGACCGTGCAGGTGGCCTTCTCGGGCGACGGCTGGGTGCTCGTGCAGCCGAGCGAAGGCCGCGTGGAGCAGAAGGTGGCCGGCAACCAGAGTGGCGGCGGACTCGGCGGCATGCTCAGCAATCTGGGCGGCTAGCAGGGCAATTCCAAATACTTCAGTTCGTGAAGTAACGCGCTAGACTCGGCTTCATGGAGTGCGAGCCTCTAGATACCTGCCCCGTCTGCGCTACCGCGGATCTGATCTGCGGTAAGTGGACGATCCTCGTGATCCGTGATCTCGCCGCCGGCCGCAGCCGCTTCTGCGAGCTCGAGCGTTCGCTCACCGGCATCAGTCCGCGCACCCTCTCGCTGCGCCTGCGGGCGCTCGAGGAGGAAGGGATCGTGATCCGCAAGACGTTCCCCGAGGTTCCCCCGCGCGTGGAGTACTCGCTGACCGTCAAGGGTCAGGCGCTCCTCCCGCTGATCGAGGGGATGCGCGCCTACGGTCGCGAGTGGCTGAAGCGCGAGGCGCGGAAGCCCGCCTCGGCGGCCGCCTGACCGAGCGCTGTTCGCAGGAACGCACGCGCGAGCGGCGAAACGCCCGCGTATGCGAAACCGCGAGCTGCACGACAACCTTCGCGACTTCGCGCTGGAGGCCGCCGCCCTCCTCGAGGAAGAGCTGCGCATGGGCGCGGAGATCGAGTTCGAGGTCGACGAGCAGCCCGCCGGCTCGAAGACGGTCCTCTACCGCTACACCCCGCTGACGTCGAAGTTCATCGACGCCCGCTGGGACACGCTGCGCACTCTGCCCTCCTGCGCCGCGGCTGCCCAGTCCCTCGGCAGCGGAGCCGCTCTCTACCTGCGCCTCCAGGGCGTGCCGGGCGTGGACGCCGAGCCCGCGTTGCGCGAGCTGATCGACCGGCTCTACATGGACGCCACCAGCTTCGAGTTCCCCGAGGAGCGCTTCGAGAAGGTGTACGGGGATGTCGAGCTCACGCTCTACGAGGACAGCGTGCACGCCATGGTGGTCGCGCCACTGCCGGGGCTCGAGCTCGAGCACGGACGGGTGGATCTCGGCGAAGGCATGTCGCTTATCGGCGGCCAGGCGATCGACGCGCCGCCCGAGGCGGTGTGGTCGGACCCGCGCGAGCGCGACGGCCAGCCGTACGTGCTCGTGGTGCTGCAACGCGACATCCGCACGGACATGCCGCTGCCCGTCACCGAGGCGCGCATCCGCTTCCGGCGACTGCTCACGGCGCTGAGACTCTTCAAGTCCGGCGCGGTGGCGCTCGGCCCGCTGGCGTGGTCGCGCGCGGGCGCGGGCGCCTGGCAGCCCGCGCAGCTCGGCTCGGCCGGGCAACTGCGCGGCGAGCCGTGGGTCCTGACCGGCGCCGAGGAGCCCGAGCTGCGTGAGCTGATGGACCTGCTGGCGGGCGCTCGCCACGGCGGCGCGGTGGCCTGGGGTCTTGCGCGCTTCGAGATGGGCTGCGAACGGCAGCTCGACACCGAGGCGCTGTCTGACTACCTGCTCGCCCTGAGGGCGCTGCTCGACGGCTCGGACGACACGGGCCGCGCGAGCCTCGCGCTTCGGCTGGCGGCGCTGTGCGCGGAGGAGTCCGACCGGCGCGCGCTGCAGCGGCGAGTGGAGCTGGCGTTCGCGCTCGAGCGCTTCGTGATCGGCGGCGGCAGCGGCGACGCGTACATGGAGACGATCGGGTCAGAGTCGCCGCGCGAGCTGGTGCTCGAGGTGGAGGACCAGCTGAGAGCGCTGCTACGCGACGTGCTCTGCGGGTTCCTCGAACCGGATCTCAAGAGCGCGGCCGATGACATCTTGCTGCGGAGTGCTGAGCCGTTTGAGGTTGAGGTGAGGGATACGCGGCGGTTCACGAAGCGGGCACAGGGCATCGGGGATAGGGCACAGGAGCCTGAGCCCGAGCCTGGTCCTGCTCCGCCCTCCGAAGAGGCCACAGGCCACGCGCCACAGGCGGAGCCGGCCAAGCGTTATTGGTCTACCGCGGTCGCCGAGCCCGAGCCTGCCCCGCCGCCTGCTCCTGTCGAGCCCGAAGAGGACTTCTCGGACGGGGTGACCCACTCGGACGACTGGGGCCTTGACGACGACCCGGAGAGCTACTCGGCTCCTGTCTAGCCGAGATACTGCGCCCGATGGCGCAGGACAACATCCAGATCGTTCTCGAAGAGAACTCCCGCTACAACGCCGGCGACCACGAGCCCCGGCTCGAGTTCTGGCACGAGGACGCCGAGTACCACCAGTCGCGCGAGGATCCGGACGCCGACGTCCATCGCGGGATCGACGAGATCCGGGCCCTGTTCGCGCGCTGGAGCGAGTCCTACCCCGACCTCACGTCGGAGCCGCTCGAGGCGCGTGGCAACGGCCCGCGGGTGTTTCTATGGGTGCGCCTGGTGGGCCGCGGCGCGCGCAGCGGGCTTCCCATGGAGATGGAGCTCGGGCAGGTGTACTGGCTGCGCGACGGCAGGGTGGAGCGCTTGGACGAGTACCCCGAACGCGCCGAGGCGCTCGCCGCCGCCGGTCTGACGGACTGACGGTCCTGGCAAGATTGCGCCATGGAACGCGTGCTCGGAATCGGCGGCTACTTCCTGCGTGCCGCCGACCCGGAGGCCCTGGGTGCGTGGTATCGCGATTGCCTGGGCCTGGACGCCGATGAGCACGGCCTCTGGAATCAGGAGGCCGGCATGACGGTGTTCGCGACCTTCGAGTCCGACACCGAGTACTTCGGCTCCCGCGACCAGCAGACGATGCTCAACTTCCGAGTCCGCGACCTCGATGCGATGCTCGCTCAATTGCGCGCCAAGGGAGCGGACGTGGCCGCGGAGACTCAGGACATGGAGGGTGTGGGGCGGTTCGGCTGGGTGACCGATCCTGAGGGCAATCGCATCGAGCTGTGGCAGCCGAGCTGATCTAAGAGAGCTACTTAGAGCGCTGTGCCAGTGTTGAGGGCGGTGTGAAGGCCGCTTTCGGAGCCATCCTCATTGCCGCTGTTCTCGCCGGCTGCGGCGGGGGCGGCGGAGCAAATTCGCAGACGAATGCGGCCGCCCCTCCAAGCTCCAATCCCCAATCTCCCACCTCGCCGTCGTCGACGACCCCCACAGCCACCACAAACACCCCGCCGACGGCGACCCGCACCACACCCGAGCCCGTTCCCGACGCAGCGCCCTCCACGCAGCCACTCAAGGTCGGCTCGAGCTACACGTGCGGCGGCAAGCCGCTGAAGGGCATCGAGTCCGCCGACGCGGTGAAGGTAAAGCCGAAGTTCGTGAAGCCCGGGCAGTCGTTCACCGTGTTCATCACCAACCCGAACGCCAAGGTGGCGGTGGTGAGCCTCGCCGGGGTGTCGACCAAGCCGATCCAGTCGAACGCCAAGAAGGTGGCGGGCGAGCTGGCGGCCACGCTCAAGATGCCGGCGAGCGCCAGCTGCGGCAACAAGCTCATCGAGATCGAGGGCGATATCAGCGCCGAGGCGTACGTCGGCGTGACCGACTAGCTGCCGCCGCCGGCGGGCACCGTCTCGGCCGCGAACAGGTACTCGTTCATCAGGAGCAGGCCGGCGATGTCGTGGATGTCGTCGTCGAGCTGCGGCACGAGGATCGGTTGCGCGCCGCCCGTGATCTCGTTGGCGAGGCGCTCGACGTTCTCGCGGTCGCGCGTCGCGATCGCCTGGTAGTCCGCGAGGTTGCCAGCCACCCGCTGGCCGAGCTCGCCGCCGAGCAGCGACTCGAGCTCGTTCTCATCCACCGGCTCGCCCTCAACCGCGAGTGGGCTCATGCGGTTCACCACCGCGCCGCCGAAGGGCAGCCCGCGCTCGCGCAGCTTGCGATGGAAGAAGATCGCCTCGTCGATCGCGGTCCGGCGCGGCGAGGTGACGAGCAGGAACGTGGTGCGCGGGTCCGCGAGCAGCTCGCCGGTGCGCGCGGCGCGCTCGCGGAAGCCCTCGGCCATGTCGCCGAAGCTCGAGAAGAAGTCGGAGAGGTCCCGGAGCAGGTCGACGCCCGTCACGCGCGTGAGCACCGAGAACAGGGCGCCGGTGCCGCGCCCGAACACCTTCAGCCCGAGCTTGCCGGGCCGCATGAAGAGCTGGAGCGAGCGTGAGTCGACGAAGCGCGAGAGGCGCTCGGGCGCGTCCAGGAAGTCGAGCGCGTTGCGCGTTGGCGGCGTGTCGAGCACGAGCAGGTCGTAGCGCTCCTCCTGGTAGAGCTCGTAGAGCTTCTCCATCGCCATGTACTCCTGCGAGCCGGCCACGGCGTTCGAAAGCTCCTGGTAGATGCGGTTCGAGAGAACGGCGTCGCGCGTGGAGTCGTCGCTGGCGTGCTTCTCGATCAGGTCGTCGAAGGTGCGCTTGGCGTCGAGCTGCATCGCCCACAGCTCGCCGTCGCCGTCGATCTCCACGCGGCGCTCCTCGTTGGCCAGCTCGGGCAGGCCGAGCGAGTTGGCAAGCCTGCGCGCCGGGTCGATCGTGAGCACCGCGACCTTGAGCCCACGCTCCGCCATGCCCACCGCGATGGCCGCCGCCGTGGTGGTCTTGCCAACGCCGCCCGCGCCGGCGCAGATCACGATCTCCTTGCGGTCGATGAGCTTGGCGACGCTCACAGCGCGGCCTCCAGCTCGTCGGCCAGCTCCTCGAGCGAGTTCAGGTCGAGCTCGGGCTCGAACAGGAACGGCAGCGTCACCGGCCGTTGGTCGAGCTCCTCCGACAGCCGCGCAAGCTCGGCGCGCTGGGTGCGCGCGCGGTGGTGCTCGAACAGCGCCGCCTTGAGTGCCGCCTCGACTCCCGCGGAGCAGCCGTTCGACGCCGCCTGCTCGATGCGCTCGGCCTCGCTGTCGTCGAAGCGCTCCGGGTAGAGCGCGTTGACGAGGACGGCGTCGAGCTCCATTCCCATGTCGTCGCGGAGCAGGCGCTCGAAGTCGACGGTCTCGTTGACGGGCATCTCCTCCGGCAGGGCCACCGCCACGACGCCGGTCGAGTCGTGGTCGGTGATGAAGGCGTCGATCTTGCCCGCCTGCCGCGAGATCGCGCCGACGCGCGCGGCGTCGCGGAAGGTGCGCGGCGTGCGCAGGAAGGCGAGGCCGTGGCCTGAGGACGGCGCGTCGACAATCACGAGGTCGTAGGGCGCCGCATTTGGATTGCGCCGCTCGAACTGCGCGAGCTCCCAGACCTTGCCCATCGTCGCCAGCTCCCTCATGCCGGGCGTGGCGGCCGCGAAGTACTGGAACAGGCGGTTGTCGAACAGCACGCCGTAGAGCTGCGAGGGCTTGATCTGCTGTCGCAGGTACTCCTCCATCGAGCGCTGGGGGTCGATCGAGATCGCGTAGAGGTCCGTGGCAAGGCGCGTCTCGCTGAAGCCGACGCCTTCGCGGCGGAAGACACGCGACATGCGCTCCTGCTGCGCCACCTCGCAGACGATCGTCCGCTTCCCCGCGCGCGCGGCGACCAGGCCGAGAGCCGCCGAGACAGTCGTCTTTCCGACGCCTCCCTTCCCCGTGACGATCAACAGGCGCTTGTCGAGGATGTCTGCCATCCGGGCGGGTGTTTATCAGTACCCGGCGCGGATGCGGGAGGAATCCTCCGCGCTCGTACGAATACGCACTGCGAGATGGGTCTCTTCGACCGCAAGACTGACGCCGTTCCCGTGGAGCGGCCTGAGAGATCGGAGTCCGCAGTGACGCCCGAGGCCACAACGACCACCGATAACGGCCAGACGACCGCAAAGGTGATCGCTTTCGCGAACCAGAAGGGCGGCGTGGCCAAGACCACGACGACCCTGAATCTGGCCGCCGCATTCGCCGAGAAGGGCCACAGGGTGCTGTGCGTCGACATGGACCCGCAGGGCAACCTGACGATGAGCCAGGGCATCGACCCGGACTCGCTCGAGGTCTCGATGTACGACGTCCTCGTGCATCACACCTCGATTCGCGAGGTCATCCGCCGTCGCGAGGTGGACGTTGCCTGCTCCTCGATCGACCTTGCCGGCGCCGAGATCGCTATGTCCACGCAGATCGGCCGCGAGCGCTCGCTGGAGAAGGCGCTGAAGCCGATCCTGTCCGACTACGACTTCATCTGCATCGATACTCCGCCCAGCCTGGGCCTGCTCACGATCAACGCGCTGACGGCCGCAAACAAGGTGATCGTCCCCGTCCAGTGCGAGTATCTATCGATGCGGGGGCTGATTCAGCTGCAAAACACACTTTCCATGATCCGCGAGAACCTCAACCCGGGCGTCGAGATCGAGGGAATCCTGCCAACGCTCGTGGATACGCGTACCGTTCACGCGAAGGAGGCCATCGAGATCCTCGAGGAGAACTTCGGCGACCGGGTGTTCGCATCCCGCATCAAGAAGACGGTGCGGTTTGCTGAGGCGCCGGTCAAGGGCATGTCCGTACTCAAATACGACCCTGACGGCAAGGCGGCGTTCGCCTACCGTCAGCTCGCAGAGGAGGTTCTCGATGGCCGGTAACAGCAAGCGGGCGAGCATGCGTGAGGGGCCGCTTGCGGCGCTGTTCCGGCGCACGGAAGAGGAGGGCCTTCATGGTGAGGGTCGTCCGGACGAGTCCGCCGACCGCCGTCCGCCGTCGGCCGACGAGTCCGCAGACCGCAGTCCGCAGTCCGCAGAGCGTCAGCCCGAGCGGCGCACTGAGCTTCGGCCGGCGCCGCCTTCGGCGCGCGGGCCCGAGGGCAACAAGCGAGCCGATGGTCTGCACGGCGTCGAGGCGCGCGTGGAGATCGAAGAGGCTCCGCGCCACATCCCCACTCCGGAGGAGCGGCTGCGTCATGTCTTCTCGTCAGACATCCCCGAGAACATCCTCGATCGTCCTGGCACGCCGACGCGCGTCGCGCCGGACCCGGTGGCTACGCCGGATCCGATGCGCGGGCCGGTTCTCCGCGTGGTCGGAGTGGGCGGTGCCGGCGTCAATGCCGTAAACCGCATGATCGAGGCGGAGGTCGAGGGTGTCGACTTCATCGCCGTCAACACCGACGTCCAGTCGCTCGAGCAGTCGAGCGCACAGGAGATCGTCCACATCGGCGCCGACACCACCCGTGGTCTCGGCTCCGGCTCGAACCCCGAGCTCGGCCGCAAGTCCGCGATCGAGGACTACGACCATCTGAAGGCACTGCTCAAGGGCGCCGACATGGTGTTCATCGCGGCCGGCGCCGGCGGTGGCACCGGCACGGGCGCCGCTCCCGTCGTCGCGCGCATCTCGCGCGAGGTGGGCGCGCTCACGGTGGGCATCGTCACCAGGCCGTTCTCGTTCGAGGGCTCGCGTCGCGGCGAGCAGGCGGATGCCGGTATCGAGGAGCTGCAGGAGGAAGTGGACACGCTGATCGTGATCCCAAACTCGCGGCTGCTCTCGGTACTCGACAAGTCGACGTCGATGGTCGAGGCCTTCCGCGTGGCCGACGACGTCCTGCGCCAGGGCGTGCAGGGCATCTCGGACCTGGTCACGCTGCCGGGTCTCATCAACCTCGACTTCGCCGACGTGCGCACGATCATGTCGAAGGCCGGCCAGGCACTGCTCGGTATCGGCATGTCCACCGGCGAGCACCGGGCGCTCGAGGCGGCGCAGCACGCCGTCGCGTCGCCGCTGCTCGAGACCTCGGTGGAGGGCGCTCGCTCGATCCTGCTCTCGATCACCGGCGGCCGCGATCTCTCGCTGTGGGAGGTCAACGAGGCGGCCAAGGCGGTGTCAGAGGCGGCGCACCCGGACGCGAACATCATCTTCGGCGCAATGGTCGACGAGAAGGTGTCCGATCAGGTGTGGGTGACCGTCGTGGCCACCGGCTACGGCGACCGGCCGATCCGCCGCTCGCGCCCGAGCTCCGAGCGCGACGGCGAGCGCGAGTCGCGCGAGAGCCCGGCACGCGAGGCCGATCACGAGCCGCGGGTCCGTCGCGTTCGCGAGAACCCGCTCACCGACCTGCAAGTGCCCGAGTTCATCCCGCGGGGCTAGGCTTCCGGACATGCTGGTCCTCGCCAGCACCGTCGTAACAATCCTGATCGTTGTCGCGATCGTGGCCGGTATCGCGATCGTGTTCGTGGCGCTCGGCCCGCTGAGCTCGCGCGAGCAGGAGCGCGACGATGTCGGCGCGGAGATGGGTCCGTTCGGCACCGCGCGGCTCGGCCAGGAGCAGACGGAAGAAGAGCTGGGTGGCGACGCCGGGCGGTTCTCGCCCGATGCCGAAGAGCGGCTCGACGAGGAGAACGAGTAGCTGACGTTCGTTGGCCGTGGACCGTTGGCCGTTGGCCGACTGCGGATGCCGGCCAACGTCGAACGGCGAACGGTCAACGACGCGTATGCGTACGCGCCAGCGCCTGCACGTTCTTCAACAGCCCGCTCAAGCGCGGCACCCCGAACCCGGTCGTGTAATCCCAACCGGTCTGCGCCTGATTCAGCCCGTTCGTTCCCGTCGTGATGTCGTAGAACGACTGGGCGTAGCGCTTCGAGTTCTTGCCGATCGCGTAGATCAGCGGGTTCGCGAAGCCGTAGCCGCGCTTGCCGGGCGATGCGCCGACGACGCGCGCCCACATGCCGGCCCAGAGCGGTGACGACAGCGAGGTGCCGCCGCCCTCCGAGTCGGAGCCGTCGGAGACGATCGTGTAGCCATTTGAGATCACGTCGCCCGAGATGGCCGACACGTCCGGCACGCCGCGGCAGAGCTCGCCGGAACCGGTCGAGCCGCCGCTCGAGTCGCCGATGCACGTGCGCGTCAGGTTCGTCACGTGCTGCTGGTAGTCCGGCGCGACGATGAACGGGCTGGCGTTGCCGCCGCCGTGCGTCCAGGCGTACTCGAAGGTGCGCTGGGCCGGATCGCCGCCGTCGGAGTAGAGGACCGTGCCGCCGACGCCGACGGTGTACGGCGTGTTGGCCGGGTCCTCGGTCAATGGCACGACGTAGTTGCCCACGCCGTTCGTACCCGGGTAGATGACCGTGCAGGACGAGCCCGAGTCGCCCGATGACGCGAACAGCGTGCGGCCCTCCATCACGGCCTGCTTGAGCAGCTGCGTCTGCGCGGGCTCCGACGAGTTCGACAGACCCTGCGAAACCGGCAGCGCGTCCGGGTTCTCGTTGCCGTTGACCGGCGAGAGCGACGGGTCGTTGAGCGCCGAGTTGAGCGGCGTGACCTCGCACTCGCCGAGCGACGCGTTCATGATCGGCGGGCCGTGCGGATCGTTGACCCAGGTCGCGGTCGAGGCGACGAGGTCGGTGTCGGCGAGCGTCGGCGCGAAGTAGAGGACCTCCTTTGAGATGCCAGGCGCCATCCCGTGGATGGCCTGCATGTCGATGTTCCACTCGGCGTTGCCGCTGTCGTCGGAGAAGTCGCCCTTCGCCGGCGTGTGCACGACCTGGACCGGCAGCTGCTTGAAGCCGTTCTCCGTGTCGAACTGGTGCAGGTCCTTGATCACGCCGTCGGTCGCGCCGTTGCCGAGGATGGCGACGGACACGCCCTTGCCGACGTCACTCTTCGGCTGCTGGTAGATCGACCACAGGTCCTTCGGGCTCTGCGGGCCGATGTTGGGCGCCCCGGCGGCGGGCAGCGCGCCGCGCACCTGCGCCTCCTGGTGCATCGTGTGGAAGCGCTGGAAGGTGTTGAGGCCGAGCACCTGCGCGATGTGCAGCCGCACGGGCACCTGCGGCGCGCCGGCGTTGGCCATGAAGCGCGCGCCCTTGAAGGAGTACATGTTGAGCCGCAGGCCGAGCAGCTTCTGCACCTGCGACACCGTGCCGGAGGCGAGGAAGTAGTCGCGCGCGCCGGAGGCGTACTCGACGCGCAGACCGCGCGAGGCGAGCCAGCTGCGGACCTTGCCCGCGGCCGCCTTTGACACCCCGAACTGGTGGGCGTAGGTCTTCGGCGTGAAGAACTGGTGGAAGTGCGCGCTCGAGGGGTTGTAGATCGCGCGCAGCGCGGCGCTCTCGGCGGCCTGGTGCGGGTGCGCGACCACGAGGCCGATGCGCATCCGCTTCGATGCGGGCGCCGGGCTGACGGGCGTCGCGTTCCCGAGCGACTGCAAGACGTTCCCCGTGAGGGTTGAGATTCCGTTCTGGACGTTCGGGAGCTGGACGCTCACCTGGGCCGAGCTCGATGCCGTCGCGCAGGCGGCAACCGCCACCACCGTCGCGCAGCCGGCGAGCAGCTTCGTCAGCTTCATGCTTCCCCTGCCTTTCATCAATGGGCTCTGAACGGGGAGCCGCCTCCCAGGCAACGTCCCGCGCGCTCAAAGTACCCAGAAATGGCCACATCCACGCCGGTTAGGGCTCTATGGTGCGACCCATGAGAGGTGTGGTGGCTGGCGGTCATCCGTTCACCGCCGAGGCCGGCGCCCGTGTCCTGCGTGACGGCGGGAACGCGGTGGACGCCGCAGTCGCGGCGTCGCTCATGTCGTTCGCGGCGGAGTCGCCGCTGACGGGGCCCGGCGCGGGCGGCTTCATGCTCGTTCACACAGCCGACGGGCAGGACCACCTGCTCGACTTCTTCGTCGCCGCCCCCGGGCGCGGGCTCGACACGATCGACCCGGCGCCGCTCACCCCGGCCAAGATCTGGTGGAACGAGGATTCGTTCCAGCTCTTCCACACAGGCGCGTCGTCGTGCGGCGTGTACGGGAACACGAAGGGGCTGAGCGAGGCGCTCGCACGCTTCGGGACGATGCCGATGTCGGAGCTCGTCGGCGAACCTGCGCGCGCGGCGCGCGAGGGCGTGCCGGTGACCGACGCGCACGAGTACCTCTACAAGATCCTCGACCCGCTGCTCGCCGCCGAGCCCGAAGGCCGCGCGGTCTACAACCCGCACGGACGGGCGCCGCGCGCGGGCGAGAAGATCCGCTTCCCGGAGCTCGGCGACCTGCTCGAGCGACTCGGCGAGGAGGGTCCCGACTTCCTCTACACCGGCGATGTGGCCGCGGCCGTGAGCGACTGGGTGCTCGAGCGGGGCGGCCTCCTGACGCGCGAGGACCTCGGGTCGTTCGAGGTGATCGAGCGCGAGCCTGCGCGCGCTCACTATCGCGGACGCGAGGTGATCACCAACCCGCCGCCGTCCTCGGGCGGGATCCTGATCGCGTACGCGCTCGACCTGCTCGAGCGGCTGGAGCGCCGGGCGGACGTGCGCGCGCTCGTGCAGGTGATGGACGAGGCCAACCGCGCGCGCACCGAGGAGTTCGTCGACTCGCTCCACTCGGAGGGCTTCATGCAGCGCTTCCTCTCGAACGACGCGATCGAGACCGCGGCCAGCGCGGTGCACTCGCGACTCGGGTCGACGACGCACATCGCGGTGCTGGACGAGGAAGGCGCTTGCGCGAGCCTCACCTGCTCGAACGGTTCGAGCTCCGGCCTGATCGTGCCGGGCACGGGCATGCACCTCAACAACATGCTCGGCGAGGCGGACCTCAACCCGCACGGCTACCACCGCCACCGGCCGGGCCGGCGGCTGCCGAGCATGATGGCGCCGACGGTGGTGGTGCGCGAGGGCAACCCCGAGGTGGCGCTCGGATCCGCCGGCTCGAATCGCATCCGCTCGGCGATCCTCCAGACGATCATCCGCGTGGTCGACGACGGCATGAGCGCGAGCGAGGCGGTCAACAGCCCACGCGTGCACTACGAGTCGGGCGTGGTTGACGCCGAGCCGGGCATCGACCATGCGGAGCTCGTGGGGCTCGCGGAGGACGGCTACGAGATCAACCGCTGGAGCGAGCGCAACCTGTACTTCGGAGGCGTGCAGGCCGTGGCGCGCGACCCGGACAGCGGCGAGCTTTCCGGCGGGGGCGATCCGCGGCGTGGTGGCGCATCCGTGCTAGTCGGCTGAACTGGCCGCCCGGCCAAGCCGCAAATTGCGCGTTTTTCGGCCCACCTAGGGGGTGTGCGCAACCCCGCAATTACGGAAGACTTCTTCAGCCCTTGGCCCATGCCTGGGCGCCCCGATTTGGCAGGAGGGGTCGAATTGCGCCCGAGACTCCGTCCACTCGACGGCTCGTTTCTGCGAGTCGAAACACCAAACGCCCACATGCACGTGGGGTGGAGCGCTGTGTTCGAACCCCACCCCGGGCGCGAGCGACCCGATGTGCTGTCGCTGCGCGAAAGCATTCTCGGCCGCCTGCACCTGGCGCCGCGCTTCCGGCAGCGGCTGGCGTTCCCGCCGCCGCTCTTCGGCGAGCCGTTCTGGGTCGACGACACGAGCTTCGACATCTCGCGCCACGTACTCCCGCTGTCCGATGACGAGGAGCCGCTGAGCCTCGCGAGCTTCGCGTCGCTCACCGACGCCGCGTTCTCCGTCGCACTCGATCGCAAGCGTCCGCTGTGGCAGGTGTTCCTCGCGCCTGAGCTGGAGGACGGCCGCGTGGGCATGGTCGCCAAGCTTCACCACGCGATGGCGGACGGGCTCGCGGCCGTGGACTTCGCCGTGCTGCTGTTCGACTCGAGCCCGGATCCGGTGCACGCCGAGCCGGGGGAGGAGTGGCTGCCCGACCCCGAGCCTGGGCTGATCGAGCTGACCGCCGAGGCCGCCGCCGGCTGGGCGGGGGACATGTGGGGAGTGGCCAAGCGCGCGGGCACGTTCGCGGTCTCACCGCGCAGGCAGGCCACCAAGCTGGCCGAGACCGTCACGCGCGTGGCCACAGTCGTCCGCGACGACATGCTCACTCCGGCGCCCGCGTCCGGCGTGAACGTGCCGATCGGTCCGCAGCGCACGCTCGTGCGGCATCGGGCGGACATGTCCGCGATCCGGCGTGCCTGCCGCAGGCCGCGTGTGGCGGCGGCGCCGGTGGCCGGCGAGCGCATCACGATCAACGATGTCTACCTGGCCGCCGTGGCGGGAGCACTCCGCACCGTCGCGCTGCGCCGCGGCGAGGCGCCGCAGCCGCTCAAGGTGATGGTGCCGGTGAACCTGCGCGACGAGTCCGAGCACGGCGCGGACGGCGGCAACCGGATCGCGTTCTCGTTCATCGAGCTGCCGCTGCACGTGGCCACCGCGGACGCGCGCCTGCAGCGCGTGCACGAGTCCACCTCGGCGTTCAAGCGCTCACAGCGGCCGGCGGGAAGCCACGCGATGCTGAGCGCGATCGGCCTGCTGCCCGATCCGCTCAAGAGCCTGGCCGCCCGCTTCGCTGCCAGCCCGCGCGCCTACAACGTCACGATCTCGAACATCCCGGGTCCGAGCGACCCGCTCTACATGCTCGGCGCGCGCCTCGAGGAGGCGTATCCCGTGGTGCCGCTGTCGGAGGACCACGCGCTGTCCGTGGGCGTCTTCGGCTACCTGGATCACGCGCACTTCGGCTTCTACGCGGATCCGCGTGCGCTGCCGGACGTGGGCGACCTGTCGACGGCCATCGCCGCGGAGATTCGCGCGCTGGCAGGGCCGCGGCCACGGCGCCGGCCGCCGGTGCGCCTGGCGGCGGAGCAGGACGCCCCAGCCGAGGTCACTCCGCTGCGCTGACGCCCTTCCGGATCACGAATTCGGTCCAGCCGGGTAGCTCGCGCTGCTCGTAGCCATGCCCGTCCTCGGCCGCCCAGGCGGCGAGGTCGATCTGGGCTTCCGGGTCCGTGGCCATCACAAGCAGCGCCTCGCCGGCCGTGAGCTCGGCCATCTTGCGTTTCGCCATCGTGAGCGGAAGCGGGCAGGCGAGGCCCCTCGCGTCAACGGTTGCCACAATCGGATTGTGCACTCGCCGCCGTACGCACTCGCCGTCGTGATGTCGAGCGGGGAGATCGAACGCTTCTACTCGGGGCTCTCGCTCCTCGTCTCGAGCGCGACCGACGGCATGCGCTGCGCGGCGCTGGCCTCGTTTCGCGCGCTCGACCTGCTGCTCGACGAGGACCTGCTTCAGCGCGCCGAGGAGCCCGAGAACACGCCATCGCTGTCGTGGGCGGGACGCGACACGTTCGCCCGCTCGCTGCTCGAGCTGCGCGACACGGCGCTCGGCCTCGAGGGCCTCGATATCTACGCGTGCGCGGCGTCGGTGGAGACGATGAGCTTCACTCCGGCGGCGGTCGAGGAGCGGCTCGACGGCGTCATGTCGACCCCGCGCTTCCTGCGCGAGGCCGAGGGCGCGACGCTGATGTTCGTATGAGGGGAGCGCTCGCCGCGGCGGCGGCTTTGGGCTGTGTTACTGCACTCGCGGGCTGTGGCGGCGCACCGGGCGACATCCTCGGCCTCGGCATCTCCGGCGGGCAGCAGAAGCAGGCCGTCCGGATGCACGTCGAGGAGAACGGGCGCGCTTCCTGCAACAAGAACCAGCTGCACCAGCTCACGAGCGCGGAGATCCTCACCGCGCGCAACATCGCGCGCGATGCGAAGACGCTCGCCCAGACCGGCGCGAGCTTCGGCAATCCAGGCTCGGGGCAGCGCAACTTCCAGCTGCGCACCCCGGATGGCACGGTCAACTGGACCGAGGCGGCCCCTGGCGTGCCGCCTGTGCTGCCGCAGGCCGAGGTGCTCGCCCTGCAGATGGAACGCCAGCTCTGCTGACGCTGAGCGCGCGCTACTGGAAGCGGATCTTGCCGTTCGACTTGGCGCGCTCGCCTGCCCGCTCGACGTAGTCCACGCGCTTCATCGCGGCCGCGATCAGCTCGCTGAGCATCGTCAGGCGCTCGTCCTCCGAGCGCGACTCGAGCAGCGACTGCTTCGCGTCGTGGGCGAAGTCGATCGTCGCGGCGATGCCGTAGGCGCCGAGGCTCTCGAGCTGGGCAGCGTCCGGGCGTGACTCGGTCAGCCGCTCGACGAGCTGCGCATAGCGCTCGCGCGTCTGCTCGAGCGACGCGGGCGCGGGGTCGGCCCCGTCGTCGTCGAGCAGCTCGATGTCGCCGGCGGGGTAGGGGAGCTCCTCGATTCGCTTCAGCAGCCGGAAGGGCTGCGAGCCGCGGACGAGGATGTTCATGCGGCCGTCGTCCATCGTCTCGAGCAACTCGGTGATGGTGGCGGTGCAGCCCACGTCGCGGAGGCCGGAGTCGGACAGCCAGACGATGCCGAACTCGCGCTCCTGCTCGAGGCATTCCCCGACCATCAGCTTGTAGCGGTCCTCGAAGATGTGAAGCGGGACGACCTCCTCCGGCAGCAGCACGATGCCGAGCGGGAAGAGGGGGAAGCTATCCACGTGCTCACCCACCGCGCCTAGGCTACTCCGGGCGGTGATCCCGATCGGCTTCCGCTTCGTAGAGCGGAATGTGGATGTTGACGGTGGATATCCGAACCCCAGGATTCAGGCCTTCCCCCCTCGTAACGATGAATCCGACTTGCGAGTCTGGTCTACATGGTTGTGAGGGACCGGAAAAAACTCTTTTGGCTCGCCGTTGCGGTGCCCGCAGCTGCCGTGATCGGCTACTTCCTCGTGCCCAAGATCGGCGAGCTGGGCCACACGTTCTCGCGCGTCAAGGACGGGAGCCCCGGCTGGCTGCTCGCAGCCGTCGGCCTCGAGGTGCTCTCGTTCGTCGGCTACGTGTTGCTCTTCCGCGCCGTGTTCGTGCGCACCGAGTCGCGCATCGACTGGCGTGAGAGCTACCAGATCACGATGGCCGGCCTGGCTGCCACGCGGCTGCTCGCCGCAGGTGGCGCCGGCGGCGTCGCTCTGACCGCGTGGGCGCTGAAGCGCTCCGGCATGAACGGGCGCACCGTGACCCAGCGGATGACCGCGTTCCTCGTGATCCTTTACGGCGTCTACATGGCCGCTCTGCTCGTCGATGGCGTCGGACTGGCCACCGGGCTGTTCGGCGTCCATGCGTCTGCTTCTTTGACGATCGCCCCGGCCGCGTTCGGCGGCATCGTGATCGTCAGCGCACTGGCGATGTCTCGGCTCCGGCCGGTGTCCGTTGCGCCTACCGCCGCTGGTGATGAGCAAGGTTTCCGCCGGCGTGTGCGCCGTGTGACGCTGTCGATCGCCGCCGGTGTCCGCGGCGCCCTGGATCTGCTCCGCCGCCGCGAGCCAGGTCTCATCGGCGCGTTCGCCTGGTGGGGCTTCGACATCGCCGTGCTGTGGGCCTCGTTCCACGCGTTCGGCGTGGCGCCCCCGGTCGCGGTCATCGTTATGGGCTATTTCGTCGGCACGCTCGCCAACACGCTGCCGCTGCCCGGCGGCGTCGGCGGTGTGGACGGCGGCATGATCGGCGCGTTCCTCGCCTTCGGTGTCGACCCGGCCGTCGCCGTGCTCGCGGTCCTCACCTACCGCGCGATCGCCTTCTGGCTGCCGACCGCTCCCGGCCTCATCGCCTACTTCCAGCTGCGCCGCACCGTCGGCGACTGGAAGGCCGAGGACGCCGAGGCGGACGACGCCGAGGTCGCCGCCCCGGTGCCGATGCCCGCTCGCAGCATCGCCGTCGCATAGCTTCGCCCCCCGCGCGCCCCCCAAGCGACGTGGTCGATCTATCGGCCTCCCAATGGCCGTCAGATCGACCACGTCTTATCGTTGAGTCATGAGGTCAGGCTTCTGGCTATGGGCCGTCCCGGGAGCACTGCTCGCTCTCGCGCTGCTGGGGTTGGCGAGCATCGGGATGTTCGTGCTGCCGTTCGCGCTGGTGGCGCTGTGGGCCGCCTGGCGCTGGGCGCCCGGGCGCGACGCGGTCGGGTTGCTGGCGGGCGTGGCCGTGACCGTGGGCGCCATCGCGATTCACCAACTGTCTTCCTAATGAGTACGACCGCCCACTCGGGGCGGCCGTACCGGAGGAGAGAGACATGATGCGTGCCTCGATTCCATGGTGCCCCGCGCTCGCGCCGGCGGCTTCGGCAGCGAGTACAAAATCTGAGCCCGCGCTGTCGACACGCGGTCGAAGCAGCCGACTAGCCCGGCTTGTGGGCTGACATCAGCAGGTTGTAGAAGATCGCCGCTGGGAGGTGGGGCTCCAGCAGGGTGCGGTCGACCGCCTGGAGGGCCAGGTAGCCGCGGTAGGCGTATTGACGCCAGGCCCAGGGCACCTGGGCTGGCTCGGCCGTGGATTCGAGGGTGCGGTTGGCCCAGCCGAACCAGCTCGCGGCGAGTTCCTCGCCGGTCACGCGGACGTCCTCGAAGCCGGCGCGGCGCGCGAAGCCGCCGAGCGCGGAGGGCGTGAACGCGTGCACGTCGACGGACATCTCGAGCATGTGCTCCTCGGCGTCGGCGGGATCGGAGTGGCCGTTCTGCCGCGCGCCCGCGCCCATCACGCGCCGCCAAAAAGGCGCCGCCGTCATGGCTGCCCGCTTGGGCACGGCGGCGAGGCGGTCGCCGTAGCGGGACGGCTCGCCACAGAAGATGACCGTCCCGCCAGGACGCAGCACGCGCAGGAACTCCGCGAACGACGCGTCCAGGTCCGGCAGGTGGTGGAGCACCGCGTGGCCGAAGACGAGGTCGAACGACTCGTCGGGGAAGGGCAGCCGCTCCGCCTCGGTGCGCACCGTTCGCACGCGAAGCCCGAGTGAACGCGCCGAATCCGACAGTGCGGCGAGCATCCCGTGCGAGATGTCGGTGGCCACCGCCTCGCGGATCAGGCCCGCCAGCATCAGGTTCAAGGTGAAGTAGCCGGTGCCGGCGCCGATCTCGAGCGCCGAGTCGAATGGCGCGGCGGGCTCTGCGCCGAGCGCCTTGTTCACCTTGCCCAGCACCTGGCGGCGGCCCTTCTCGCCGAAGTCGATGCCCCACTTGGCGTCGTAATCGGACGCCGCGACGTCGTGATAGCGGACGTTTACGTCCTTGATCTGCTCCGCCGCCGCCAGCGCCATGCGGCGCCGCACTATAGCCACGCGGCCAGGGGTCTGGGCCGAAAGGAACGTGCGGGCCTTGAGGCTCAGACCCCTATACTCGCCGCCGATTTTGGCCGCGCCGCAGGAGCACGTTCAGCAGAACCAGCCCGACGGCGTCCCGCCGCTCGAGCTCACCGGCGAGCGAACTCTGCCCGACGTTCCCGCCGAGAACTACTGGTTCCGTCGTCACCTGGCCGTGTACGAGTGGATCGCGCGCCGCTGCGGAGGGCTCGACGTCGTGGACATGGCGTGCGGGGAGGGCTACGGCACCGACGTGCTGGCGAGGCACGCCGCGCGGGTCACCGGCATCGACGCCAACCCCGAGGCTCACGAGCACGCGCGCGCGAGATACACGCGACCGGGCGTCACCTTCGTGCGCGGTCTCGTCGAGAGCTACTCCGAGCCGTGCGACGCCGTCATCTTCCTCCAGACGATCGAGCACGTGCAGGACCCGAAGGCGGTGCTTGACCATTTCAAGTCGATGCTGAAGCCGAACGGCGCCGTCTACGTGAGCACGCCCAACCTACTCACCCTCGCCCCGCCCGGCGCGGAGAAGTCCGACAACCCCTGGCACGTGAAGGAGTACCGCGCGCAGGAGTTCCGTGAGCTCTGCGACCAGAGCTTCGACAACGTCGAGCTGCTCGGCCTCTTCCACGCGAACAAGCTGCGTGTCCACGAGCTCGCCATCAAGGCCGGCTGGGACGACCTGCACAAGCGCCTCGGCATCACCAAGCGCTTCTATGACTGGTTCGTGCCCGCGATCAGCGCGTCCGATTTCGCTCTGAAGGAACGCAACCTCGACAAGGCCCTCGATTTCCTGGCGGTATGTCGATGACCGGCGGACGGCCGATGGCGGACGGCGCACGTGGAGCACTAGCAATAGTGCTCCACTCCCACATGCCCTACGTCGAGGGCTTCGGCACCTGGCCGTTCGGCGAGGAGTGGCTGTGGGAGGCGGTGGCGAGCGTGTACCTGCCGCTGCTCGACGTGTTGCGGGGGCAGCCCATCACGCTCGGCCTCACCCCGGTGCTGTGCGACCAGCTGGAGACGCTGACCGGCGACGCGGGCGAGCGCTTCACCACGTTCCTGCGCGAGATCCGCGCCGCGATCCACGACGAGGACGCACGTGGGCTCGAAGAGGGGGGAGAGGCGGAGCTCGCCGCCGAGGTGCGCCGTGCGGCGACCGACTACACGCGCGCCGATGAGGCCTTCACGCGAATGAGCGGCGATCTCCTCGCCGCCTTCAAGAACCTCTCCGGCGTCGAGCTGTGGACGAGCGCCGCCACCCACGCGGTCCTCCCGCTCGTGGCCACCGAGCCCGGGCGCCAGCTCCAGATCAGCGCCGGGGTGGCCTCCCACGAGCGCCGCTTCGACACCTGGAACGGCGGCTTCTGGCTGCCGGAGTGCGCCTACGAGCCCGGGCTCGAGCGCGAGCTGGCTGAGCTCGGCACGCGCTGCTTCTGCGTGGATCAGACGAATGCGCACGGCCTCGGCTCGCTCGACCAGCTCGAGCCGGTGGCTACCGAGGCCGGTCCCGTGGCGGTGCCGATCGACTGGCAGACCGTCGAGCTGATCTGGGGTCCGAACGGCTACCCCGGCAGCGACGCCTACCGCGACTACCACGGCCGCACCATCCACGACCTCAAGCCGTGGAACAACGCGGGCGGCGCGTACGACCACGACGCCGCCATCGAGCTGGCGAAGCAGCACGCACAGCAGTTCGTCGACCACATCGCCACAAGGCTCGACGCCTACGCGAGCGAGCGCGGCCGCCCCGGTCTCCTCTGCTGCGCGCTCGACACCGAGCTGATCGGCCACTGGTGGTACGAGGGGCCGGCGTTCCTGCGGGAGGTGCTCCGCCTGTGCGAGACCGGCGACTTCGACCTCCAAACGCTCCCACAGGCGCTCGACGGGATCGAACCGGTCGAGGGCCGCGAGCTCGAGCCCTCGAGCTGGGGGCGGGAGAAGGACCTCAGCACCTGGGACTCGCCCAAGGTGGCCGAGTTCGCCTTCAAGGCGCGCAAAGCGGAGCTCGACACGGTGAAAGCCGCCGCACACGCGACCACCAGGACGCCTGCGCTGGAGCGCGCCGCCCGCGAGCTGCTGGCCGTTCAGGCGAGCGACTGGTCCTTCATCACCACCTACGAGCTGGCCGCGGACTACCCGCAGGAGCGGGTAGAAGGCCACCTCGCCGAACTGCACACCGCCCTCGCGGCTCTGACAGACTCCCGCAGCGTGCCTGAGGCCGCATTGCGCAATCTGGCGCCCCAGCTCGACCTTTCACCCCTGGTAGCCCCTTGATGGTTGATTCCACGACCACGCACACCCGGATGACGCGCCAGATCGGCGCTGGGCGGCGTCCTCGGTCGCACGGGGCCGTGGAATCAACCATCTAGCCCCCGCTGATGCGCGCCCTCGTCCTCTCCTGGGAATACCCACCGCTGATCGAGGGCGGCCTCGCCCGGCACGTGCGCAAGCTGTCCGAAAATCTCGTCGATCAGGACATCGAGGTGCACGTGCTCACGCGCGGGCACGAGGAGTCGCCGCCGGAGGAGGAGCGCGGCGGAGTGATCGTCCACCGCGTGCGCGAGCCCGAGCGGCCGAAGGAGCTTGGCGAGTTCGTGACCTGGGTCGAGCACATGAACGCCGACATGCTGGCCGCGGGGGTGGAGCTGGGCGACCGCTTCGACTTCGATCTCGTGCACGGTCACGACTGGCTCGTGGCTGTGGCGGGTGACCACCTGGCCAAGCGCTTCCGCTGCCCGCTCGTCGTGACGATCCACGCCACCGAGTACGGACGCCACCAGGGCTGGGTGAACGACCATCCCCAGTCGCACATCCACGGGGTCGAGAGGTGGATGGCCAACCGCGCCGAGCGCGTGATCACCTGCTCCGCCTACATGCGCGAGCACGTGGCCGACATCTACGGGCTCGAGGAGAACCGGATCGATGTGATCCCGAACGGCATCGACCCGTCGGAACTCGTGCCGGTGGACGACCTCGACCATCTGCGCGGCGAGTTCGCGGCGCCCGACGAGCGGCTCGTGCTGCTGGTCGGCCGGCTCGTCTACGAGAAGGGCTTCCAGCTCGCGCTCGAGGCGCTGCCGGGGCTGATCGATCGGCTCGGCGACGTGCGCTTCATCGTCGCGGGCTCGGGCACGCACGAGGCGGAGCTGCGCAAGCAGGCGTCGGAGCTCGGCCTCGACGACCACGGCACCTTCCTCGGCTGGATCGGCGACGACGTGCTGCACTCGCTCTACCGCATCGCCGACCTCACGGTCGTTCCGTCGATCTACGAGCCGTTCGGCCTCGTCGCGCTCGAGGCGATGGCGTCGGGGTGCCCGTGCCTCGTGGCCGACACCGGCGGGCTGCGCGAGGTGGTGCCGAACGAGTCGGTGGGGCTGCGCTTCCGGTCGCGGGACCCGGAGTCGCTCGCCACGATGGCCGAGCGCCTGCTCACCGACACCAACCTGCGCGACCAGCTCGTGGCAGAGGCGCAGGAGCACGTGCTCACGTTCGACTGGGCGGACGTGGCGCGGCAGGTGGCAGACGTCTACGACGGCGTCACGCCGTCGCGCGTCTGACGACCGGGCGGCCCAAACGCGGACGTGCCGTCGGGGTGGTTACGGCAGCGATGAGGGAACTTAGCGGCGTACTGTCCCATCTAGGTGTTGCACAGCAACAGTTAGGTGGGACGGTGGACCCGGTTGCCCGTCGGGCCGCGTGTTATCGCGCAGTTCGCGCGCCCCAGATCCCGGGCGAGCGACTGTTATCTCACCGAGATGTGTTGAGGCGGTCGGCGCTACTTCGACAAGCGTTCGCGTTCGCGACGGTCCGGAGGCTGATCGCCGCGATGCCGAGAAGCCAGAGAGCAGTGCCGATCGCTGCCGGAGCGTAGACAAGAGCACCGCCACCCGCGGGCACCGCCACCCGCGGCCAGATCCAAAAAGATGCCCACCGCGTAGAGAATTCCCAGGACGCTGAGGTTCTTGACTTACATCCGCCGCACATGGAGGGCTGCCTGTAGGGCATCCGGATTCTGCGGCTCGCCCGGCGTTGGCTCCGCGCTTGCCCCGGCCAATGCGCGCTACTCCCAGCGCATGTGCTGCGGCGTTTCGCGCATGCGGATCACCCGCGCGGGCACGCCGCCAACCACGGCGTTGGCGGGGACGTCCTTCGTCACCACCGCGCCTGCGCCGATGATCGCGTTGTCACCCACCGTCACGCCGCGCAAGATGCACGCGCCGTAGCCGATCCACACGTTGTTGCCGACGCGCGTGTCGCGCTTGTAGATGCCCTGGAGCCGGATCGGCCGCTCCACCTCCACTACCCCGTGGTCGAAGTCGATCAGCATCACGCGGTCGGCGATCACGCACTCGCGCCCGATCGACACGTGCTGGTAGGCCGAGATCGTGCACTCCTGGCCCATTACGGTCTTCGCCCCGATCGAGACGACGCCCTCGTGGCAGCGGATCTTCGTGCCGTGCCCGAGCCACGACCAGCGCCCGAGCTCGACGCGGGCGGTCTTTCCGATCTGGATCGTCACGCCCGGGCCGATGAAGCAAAGGCCGTCGGTCTTGAGGCGCCGGCCGTACGACGTGAGGAAGCGCTTGCGCAGCAGCCGCAGCGCAAGCCGCGCGTACTTGGCTGTGAGCATCCGGTGCGCCGCCATGAAGCGCAGGAGCGCCGGCAGCCCACCGTGGAGCGGCGCGGGTGCATGCCGGACGGCATCCGGGACTTCGGTGGGCGGCGGGCCCGCGAGCTCTCGCACGGCGTCCATCGAGTAGTTCGATGATATGTGGCGCTAGAGCGCCCCGCGCACGTCGAACACGATCACGTGCCCGTGCGGGGCGAAGTGAGAGTCCTCGCCGACCATGCCGGTGGCCACCTCGAACACCACGCGCTCATCGCCGCGGCGCTGTCGCACGTAGGTGGCGGACTCGGCGACCTGGCCGAGCAGCTCGAACGCCGCCGCCCGCGCCCCGCCGATGTCGCCTGCCCGCCCGTTCCAGGTCAGCTCGAGGATGAACGCGCCCGCGTCGTCGACGTGCGCGCCGTTCAGCTTGAAGACGTCGTTGTGCTCGAGCCACGCGCGTAAGTGGGGTGAGAGGTGAAGCTCGGGCTCCTCGGCCACCCAGTCGGGTCGCGTCATCGCCGCGAGCAGTTCCTCAGCGCCGGGCCTCAGCCTGCCCGCGTGACCGACGCCGTGCCCGCGCTCGTCGTCTTCCCACCTGCGCTCCTGCACACCGCCAAGCTACACCGATGCGGCGATGTGGCGCTGCTCCAAGCGCCCGGTGGTGCGGCTCGAACTGGACTGAGCCGCTCGGGTCCGGTTAACGTCAACGCGTGAGACGCGGCTGGCGAATTCTCACGCTCTCCCTGTTCGGCGCAGCGAGCTCGGTCTCTTTCTCCGGCTGCGATTTCGAGGCCGATCTGTTCGCGACGCTCCAGTGCATGGCGGGCGACCAGGAGTCCTGCAACTCGCTCTTCGAAGGGTCGTTCCCAGGGCCCACGACGCCCGTTCCCACCTCGCCGACAGCGCCCGGACCGAGCACGGCCACCGTCGTGCTCGGAAGCAAGAGCAAGGCGGCACGCGTCCGCTTCACCATCAAGAAGGCAACGTTCGGCCCTGTCATACCGTCAGGGAGCACCTACTCGGGCAATGCGTCCACCGCGTCGGGCAGCTTCCGCGGACCGCGGCGCGCGAGCGGCCTGCCGCTGGGGGGGCCGCTGCGCGGCACGTGGCGCGCGAGGCTCGGCTTCAAGCTCGACACACGGGCGCACACGGGCAGCACCAACGGTCTCCTCGTGCTCAAGTTCAAGGGCCGGGGCAAGCTCTGCCTGACCTTCAGCACCAAATACGCGGTGAGCGCGAACAACACGCTGACCGTGAAGGGCAAGTTCAACACGGCGGGCGGCACGGGCGCCGCGAGCCACGTGTCCGCGCGCGGCCGCTACGTGAACAAGCACGTGCGCGGGAAGACCTGGTCGATGAAGCTGACCGGCCGCCCGCACTCCGGCAAGGCAAAGGCGATGCCCGCCGCCTGTCGCGCGGTGTGAGCTAGCTGTCGCCGAGCGCTTCGCTGAAGCCGCGCCGCCAGCTCGGGTAGCGCATCTCGAGGCCGAGCTCGGCCTTGGCCTTGGCGTTGGAAGCGCCCTGCGCCCGGGTGAGCATCTGCACGGCGTAGCGGCCACCCACGAGGCGCGCCATCCACGTGGGCACCCGCCGCGGCTCGGGCGCCCCGATCGCCTTCGCCAGCTCGGGCAGCCAGTCGCGCTGAGGCGCGGGGTCGTCGTCCACGACGTTGTAGATCCCGGGGGCGCCGTGGTCGAGCGCTCGCATGGTGGCAGCCGCCGCATCGTCGACGTGGATGAAGGAGAAGACGCCGCTGCCGTCGCCGACGATCGGGAAGCGGCGGTTCATCAGCATCTTGCCCTGCGCGCCGTCGGCGGCGTAGGAGGTGCTCGGGCCGTAGAAGTAGCCGTAGCGAAGCACGAGGCCCTCGATCCCCTCGGTTCCCGTCACGGACTCCTCGAGCTCCGCGAGCGCGCGGACGGTGTCGCCGCCCGGATCGCGCATGTCGACCGCGAGCGGGTCGGTCTCCACGTGCAACCCGTCGCCGCCGTGGGCGTACATGAAGGCCACGCTCTGGGCCACCACGCGGCGCGCGCCCGCGGCCACAGAGGCCGCCATCAGGTTGCGCGTCCCCTCGCGCCGCAGCTCGTTGTTTCGCTCGAAAGCGTTCGGATCGAACGACTTCGGGATCTCGGTGAGCTCGTGGATCACCACCTCGGGCTGCGCCTCCGCGACGACCGCGCGCAGCTTCTTGGCGTCGAAGGCGTCGGCCACCACGCCGTGGGCGCCCATGTCGCGGAGCATCCCGGTCTTCCGCGCAGAGCGGGTCATGCCGGTCACGTCGTGCCCAGCCTGCACGAGCTGCGGCACGAGGCTGCGGCCGATGACTCCTGTCGCGCCGGCTACGAAGACCCGCATCGCGGGCGATGCTACTGAGCCAGAAACGCCTCGACCGACTCGCGGTGGTCGCTCGTGGTGAAGCAGTTGGGCTCGGCGAACTCCTCCATCGCAAGCGTCTGGTCCCAGCTCATGTCGGCGGCCGCGCGCAGCAGCGGCTTGGTCATCAGCACGGCGTGCTCCGGGAGGTCCGAGATGCGGTCGCACCACTCGAGCGCGGCCTGGAGCAGCTCGTCGTGGGGGACGACCGCGTTCGCGATGCCGAGCTCGGCCGCCTCGGCGCCGGACAGGATGCGCCCGCCGGCGAACAGCTCGAACGTGCGCTGGTAGCCGAGCCGCCGCGTGAGCAGCCAGCTGGTGCCGACCTCCGGCAGCAGTCCGATCTTCATGAACGCCGGGACGAAGCGGGCGCGATCCGAGGCGAGCACGATGTCGCTCGCCAGCGCCCACGCGAGCCCCACGCCGGCGGCAGCGCCGTTCACGGCCGCCACGAACACCTTGTCCGACTTCGCGATCGTGCGCACCACGCCGCCGAACTGCCAGCGGATCCAGCGCCACGCCATCGTCGTGCCCTCGCGGCCGTCGTCGATGCTCGCGTGCGCCTGGCGCATCAGCTCGAGGTCACCGCCGGCCGAGAACGCCGGGTCCTCGCCGGTGAGCACGACCGAGCGCAGCTCGCGGTCGGCCACGAGCGCGGTGAGCGCGTCCTGCAGCTGGAGCGTGAGCGGCGCGCTCAGCGCGTTCAGGTTGGTCGGGTCGCTCATCCGGACGACGGCACGGTCGCCGTCACGCTCCACGGTCACGAGCTCGCGCTCGTCCGCGCGCGCCTCGGCGATCAGCTGCTCGTACGAGCGGTGGTTCTCGGTCATTCCCTGTCTCCTTCGCGTATCGAGTACCAGGCGGCATCGGCCAGCAGGTCGGCCGCGTCCTCGAGGTCCTGGTCGAAGCGGCCCTCGAGCCACTCGCGCACGAGCTCCTGGCTCGGGCCGATCACGAGCGGGAAGTAGAGGTGGCGTGGCACCTTGCGGATCCGGCCGGCGTCGGCCTGCGCCTCGAGCCAGCCGAACACCTCGCGGAAGAAGTCGCGATTGAGGCTGCGCACGCGCTTCTTCGACGCGAGCAGCACCTCGGCCGAGCGCATCGCGAGCAGGTACCTCGCCTCGTCCGTGTGCTCGGCGACCCAGCCGAGGTAGTGATGGACCAGGCCATCGATCCCCTCGCGTGCCGCGGGGTTCTCGCGCACCAGGTCGAGCACGCCCTGCTGGTAGCGGCGCAGCGCGCGCACGTAGAGCTCCGCCGCCACGCCCTCCTTGCCGCCGAAGTGGTGGTAGATGCTCCCGACGCTCGCCCCCGACGCCTTGCGCAGGTCGTCGATACTCGTGGCGGCGAACCCCTGGCGGTTGAACAGCCGCAGCGCAGCAGCGAGGATCACCTCCTGCCGCGCCGCACTCGCAACCTCCCTTGTCCCTGGCGCTGCACTCATTAGAATGAAATACTAGAACATCGTTCTAGCAACCAAGAACTGGGAACTGGGAACTGAAAAGATGCGCCAGCTCACCCTGAGCGAACACCGAAACTTGGAGTGGTGGGACGTACCGGACCCGCGACTCAAAGAAGACCGGGACGCAATCGTCAAGCCGATAGCCGTGGCGGCCTGCGACCTCGACGCGCGCATGATCTCCGGCGAGGCCCCGATCCCGGGTCCGATCGCCCTCGGGCACGAACTCGTGGCCGAGGTGGTGGACGCGGGCGACGACGCCGGCGCCGCGCCGGGCGACGTCGTAGTGGTCCCGTTCCAGATCTCGTGCGGCCAGTGTGCGCGCTGCAAGGTCGGCCAGACCGGGATGTGCGAGAGCGTGCCGCGCCGCTCGATGTACGGCTTCGGCGTCCTCGGCGGCCTCGACTGGGGCGGGGCGCTGAGCGACCTCCTGCGAGTGCCGTTCGCAGACCACATGCTGGTGCCGCTGCCCGCAGGAGTCGATCCGCTGGCGGTGGCGAGCGGCAGCGACAACCTGCCCGATGCCTGGCGGACGATCGCGCCCGTGCTCAAGGAAGGCGACTCCGTGCTCGTGGCCGGCGGCGGCGGGATCAGCATCGCGCTCTACGCCGTGGCGATCGCGTTCGCGCTCGGTGCCTCGCATGTCGCCTACATCGACGACGACCCTGGCCGGCTCGCTCTCGCGAAGGAGCTCGGCGCGGAGACGATCGAGGGCACGCCCAGCGAGCCGATCGGTCCGTACGAGGTGACCGTGGACGCCTCGGCCGACCCCGCGCGGCTCGCCATCGCGCTGCGCTGCACCGCGCCATGCGGCACCTGCACGAGCATCGGGATCTACTGGGGCAACGACGTTGCCCTGCCCCTGCTCGAGATGTACGACCGCGCCGTGACCTTCATCACCGGCAGCCCGCAGGCGCGCCCGGCGATCCCGGAAGTGCTCGAGCTGGTGGCGTCCGGCAGGCTCGAGCCGGAGCGCATCACCACACGCGTCGTCAGCTTTGACGAGGCACCCGATGCCCTCGCCGAGCCGTACACCAAGCTCGTGATGACGCCGAGCTGACGTCGGCGCTTCATACACTGTGCCGCCCCGATGGCAGCCCAGGGACGCACAGCAGCCGACCTCACCGAAGGTCTCCTCGCCGGCGACAACCGCTCGCTGGCCCGCGCGATCTCGCTCGTGGAGAACGACGATCCCGAGGGTTGGGCGCTCGTCCGCGAGGTCTATCCGAAGACTGGCAAGGCGCAGGTGGTGGGATTCACCGGCCCGCCGGGCGTGGGCAAGTCGACGCTGATCGGCGCCCTTGTGAAGAACGCCCGCGCCGACGACCGGTCGGTGGCGGTGCTGTCGATCGACCCCTCGTCGCCCTTCACCCATGGGGCGCTGCTCGGCGACCGTATCCGGCTCACCGAGCACTTCCTCGACCCAGGCGTGTTCATCCGCTCGATGGCCAGCCGCGGCTCGCTCGGCGGGCTGTCCGAGGCGACGCTCCAGGCGGCGCTCCTGATGGACGCTTCCGGCAAGGACGACGTCTTCCTCGAGACCGTGGGCGTCGGCCAGGCCGAGGTGGACATCATCGACCACGCCGACACCGTGGTGCTCGTGCTGATGCCGGGCTCCGGCGACTCGATCCAGGCGCTCAAGGCGGGTGTGATGGAGATCCCGGACATCATCGTGGTCAACAAGGCCGACCACCCGCTCACCGACACCATGGTGCGCGAGATCCGCGGCGTCCTCTCGCTCGGGCCGAAGACCGACTGGCGCGTGCCGATCCTCCAGACCGAGGCCTCGCGCGGCGACGGCGTGAAGGAAGTCGCTGAGAAGATCGCCGAGCACCACGAGCACATCAAGCAACAGGGCACGCTCGACGAGCGCCGCCGGCGCAACCTGATGAACGAGGTGATGGCGCTCGCCACCTACCGGCTGCGCCGCCGGCTCGAGGAGTCCGTGCGCGAGGACGAGTCGGTCAAGGAGCTGCTCGACGAGGTCGTCTCCCGCCGGCTCGACCCGGCGAGCGCGGCCGCGAAGCTGCTCGAGCGCGAGATCTAGCCGCTAGCCACCGCGCGCCCAGCCGAGGCTGGTGAGCCGCCGCGACTGGCGGGTGTCGCGCCAGACCAGTGCCAGGAGGATCACGCCGGCACCGATCGCCACCAGGGTGGGATACGTCGATCCGTCGAAGCGCGGCAGCGCCTTCACGAGCGGACCGAACGGAGCGTCCGGACGTCCGGCGGCCAATCCGCCGCTCCCAAAGCGCACGTCCACGTAGAGCCACACAGATGCCGCGAGGGTGAGCAGCGAGAGCACGAGACCCGTGCGCGGCAGGTGGCGCAGCCCCCAGGCGGTGAGCGGGATCGCCAGCGGCAGGACCGCGATCAGCTGGCGGCCGGGGAACCACGGCCCGTCGATCACCGGCGCCACGAAGGCGGCAACCAGCAGCTGCGCGCCGATCGCTGCCGCACACACGCCCGCGGCCGCGGCCATGGCGCGATAGCCGGGCACCGCCTGGGCGAGCCGCTCGCGGTGCCCGCGCCACAACAGCCACACCCCGACGAACGCGAGCAGCAGCACCGGCGCCCAGCGCAGCAGCCCGACATCGCGGTCGAGGAACAGCCCCGCGAGGCGCGGAGCGCGGCCGGCGTAGCCGCGGACCGAGTCCGCGCCGGTGGCGGTCACCCCGTCGCGCAGCGCCGAGTACGGCGTGAGCCCGCCGTAGAAGCCCTCGTTGAGGGCGACGAACAGCGCGGCGCTGAAGCCCGCGATCTCCGCTCCCATCAGCGCCATCAGCCCGCGCCGCTGCCTCCGCAGGGCCGAGATGGCGTAGATCGCCACCGCCAGGCCGGCGGGCACCAGCCGGACAGACATCCACGGCAGGAGCGCAAGCAGGAGGAAGCAGCCGAACACCCGCGGCCGCGTGGGACGGTCGGCCGCACTCAGCGCGAGCAGCGCGGCGCCCGCCAGCAGCGCGCCCGCCGCCAGCTCCGGATACACGGTGGTGCTGTAAGCGAGCAGGGGAGGGGAGACGCCGACCGCGAGCGTCGCGCCGAGCGCCCACGGGTCCGGCACCACGCGCAGCGCGAGCATGTACGCCAGCGCCACAGCCAGCGAAGCAAGCGCCGCGAGGAACAGCTCGACCCCGCGCGCGCCGCCGAGCTTGTACGCGGGCGTCAGCAGCAGCGGGAAGCCGAGGCCGCCCGGCTCGTACTGCGTCCGCCGCGCAGGATCGGCCACGCCTTGGCTCGTAAGCCTCTGCTTGTAGAAGCTCCGGTAGGCATTCGACCGGTAGTCGTCGAATACGTTCACGTCGCCGTCGTCGACGAGCGACTTGGTGGTGAGCAGGTAGCGCGGCTCGTCACCGGCATAGGCCGAGTGACCGAACGCCGTCATCCCTGTTGTAGCCGCGTAAAGCCCGAAAAAGACGAGCCACACGACGAGCGCTCGGCGGCTCAGACGCACCATCCCTTGCAGGGAACCATAAGCACGCAGCCTAAGAGGACTGACGGCTGGCGGTGAGAAGGCGGGCTACATCGATAAGTCCCCGACAGACGTGCCCGGGAGGCCGTTCTGACGATGAAACGCCTAGTTCTCGCCACCGTGATCGGCGCGCTGACGCTGTCTGCGCCCGCTCACGCAATGGTGATCCACACAGTCCAGCCCGGCGAGACCCTCTGGTCGATCGCTGCGGCAAATGGCTTCACGACCCGCTCGCTCGCGGCGGCAAATGGCCTCTCAGAAGACAGCCAGGTGGTGCTCGGCGCGCCCATCAAGATCCCCTCGGTGAGTGAGGCCGCGGCGGCGCTCGGAGGGGGCGGGCCCGTTTCCTCGAGCTCGTCGAGTACCAGCTCGGGCGCCCCGCCGGCGGGCGCCTACACCGTGCAGCCCGGCGACACGCTGAGCGCGATCGCGGGCCGCAGCGGACTGCCGATGATCGCGGTGGCGAACATGAACGGAGTCGATCCGGCGCAGCCGCTCCTGATCGGCACCGTGCTGAAGCTGCCGACCGGCACCCAGATCCCGGCCTCCAGCAGTGTCGAATCGGCGAACCCGGTGGTGCCGAACGCGGCGCCCTATCCGACGGCGGAGCGCGTGAGCTCCGCGACGATCGGCGAGATCGCAGCGGAGCACGGTGTGCCGGCCTCGCTCGCATCTGCGATCGGCTGGCAGGAGAGCGGCTTCAACAACGACCTCGTGTCGTCGGCCAACGCGCGCGGCGTGATGCAGATCCTGCCGGGCACCTGGTCCTGGATCAACAGCAACCTGGCGAGCGCGCCGCTCAACGCCAGCTCGGCTGCCGACAACGTGCACGCAGGGGTGCTCTACCTCGGACAGCTGCTGAAGGACACGGGCTACAACATCCCCGAGACGATCGCGTCCTACTACCAGGGACTCGACTCGGTGAAGAGCCAGGGGATCCTCCCGGCCACTCAGGAGTACGTGAACAGCGTGATGGCGCTGCGCAGCCGCTTCGGCGGCTAGCGGGCGACAGGGCGGTACGTCGAGGAACAGAGGGGTCCTGCCGATAAAAGGGCAGGGCCCCTCAATACGTTCTTGTCGTGATCGCACTCGCTTCTCTCTGGCTGCTCTCACCCTTTGCCACCGGCGTCCTGCTCGGCTCGTCGGCGCGCGCCCGCCAGTTCGCCGCCCGCCGCTACCCGGTGCTCGTGTCGCTGGGAGCGAGCGGCATCGGGCTCGTAGTGCTCGGGGCGTTCGTGCTGCCACAGCCGCTGGCGCTGCTCGCACTCGCAGTCGGCGGTCCGCTGTCAGGGCTCAGCTTCTGGGCCCGGCGCACCGACGGCGAAGACGACGGGCCGGGTGGCGATGACGGCGAAGACCCCGAGCCGCCCCCGCCCGGCGGCGACTGGGACGACATCGTGCGCGAGCTCGAGCGCCACGTGGAGCGCCACGCCGGTCCCAGCTCGCCAGGCCGCGACCACTC